>JAFYUJ010000055.1 GCA_017558555.1 Akkermansia sp. | reverse complement strand
GTCTCTACCACCTCCACGTTGATTACCGGCTGCACACCGGCGGGCACATTGTAAACCCCGTCAACATTGTGGCAGAACGTGCTCAAATCAGCATACTTTTTAGAGAACGCATCAGCATACTCCTCAGCCACCACGCTCCACAAATCAGCACCGGTAGAGCCCAGCGTATTGCCAGACATCTCCATCTGCAACTTTGCTCCATCGCTCAGCCCCGTCATATCGGGAGCGGTAGCCTTGAAAGTTGCACCAAACAGCTCCGGGTAAAGAGCCTTCACATGTTCCATCGTCATCGTCTTGATCATAGTTTTTTTATCTGTTTTTTTTGTTAGTTTTAAAGATTCATCGCAATCGCAAAAATGCCTCAGCGCAGCCGCGCAAAAGCACCGTCCCAGCCCTTGGCCTTCACCACAGCAGCCATATCCACCGCGGCCATCGGGCGCACCGTGTCATCCGCAGGGGGCAAATGCTCAGCATCCGGCACCATCGCGGCCATCTTCGCGGACACGGCCTTGTTCACTTTTACCTGGAACTCTGCATCCGTAGCCTCTCGCATGGCCAGCGCAGCATCCAAGGCCGCGCGGGCTCCGGCCAGCTCAGCGCGCACGCTCTCAAGCTCGCGGCGCAGTCCGCCATCATCAGCTGCATCGCCGCGCTCGTCGCGGCGGCCTCGTTCCCCGCGCATCCACGCGCAGAAACGGCGGAACATGGTGGCGTCTTCGTCCTTCTCTTTGTCGTCCTCAGTCTCCGGCTCCACCTCAGTGGGCTCATCATCAGCACCACCCTTGGGAGCAGGCTCATCGGCGGGCGTTTCCTCCGGCTCTTTCTGATCATCGGCGGGCGCATCTCCCTCCATGCGGCAGAAACCATAGGCCACAGCCTCCGCGGCGGTGTAATACTTCTCCGTCACATGGTCGGCAGCTACCTGGTCGGCGCTCTTCCCGGTGGCGGCGGCGTAAATGGCATACACTTTCGCACGTGCGGCCTCAAAGGCCTGCATCTGTGCGCGCAATTCGGCCGTGCTGCCGCTCAAGGTGCAGCTAGGCTCGTGCACCATCCACGTGCTGTTCGGCGTGATGCTCACGCTCTCGCACGCGCAGGCGATAATGGTGGCGGCACTGGCGCACAAACCACACACCAACGCACGCACCGGCATCTCCGCTCGCAACGCTGTGATGCAGTCCACGATACCCAGCGCGTCCGTCACAGACCCACCGGGGGAGTTGATGCGTACCAGCAGAGCACTGCAACCGGAGGCGCGCAGCTCAGCGACCTTCTCACCCCACATCTGGGGGGTCCAGCCCCAAGCGCCAATGTCGCCTTCCAGGTACAGCACCGCCTCACCGGCCGCGCTCATCGTCATTCGCATTCTATTCTTCATAGCATCAAAATTATTCAGCGCCCGCGCCGAAATTATAAACGACGCCGGACATGTCAATGGTCACAGCCTGCTCATTGCCCATGCTACATTTCACATTCTTAATGACTGCCGTGTGGCCACCCACACCAATGCCCTCATTAAAACCGCTACCCATCGCAAAATTGTTCAGCGCAGCCTGTTTGCCCAGGGTGTAGCCCGTTTCCGTCACCGTCTTGCCCATCAGCAGCGTCCCGCTCAAGTCAAAACTACTCTCTTGGTCAATACCCATCCAGCCAATCGTCTGGCCGTGTCTGTTTTTCTGCACGTGCTCCGTGGTAATGCTGGAATCCATGTTCACAGAGGTCAGCAAAAGCGCCTCATTCTCATCCTCAGCAATGCCCCACTCCGGCACCGTCCCATATTTTTCAAGCAAAACTGCCATCTTCTTCTCTCTTTCTGTCGTCTTTTATCATGTCAGAAAATACATTCATCTACACACACGCCCCGTGCGCCCCAATAACGCCAACATCACCCGCGCACTACCACCCATACAAAGGGCAGTTTCCAGGTGTAGACCACGCCATCCGCCGTCATCGGTTGCCACGCTTCACACCATGCGCTCACGCTGAAGCACAGACCCTCCGGCCGTTCAACCTCCACACGCCGCAACCCATGCAGCACCGCCACCAACGCACGCCTCACCACCGCCAGCCGCAGCGGCAACACATCCGCCCCGGCCTCAGCCTGCTCCGCAGCCATGGCCACGCTCAGCTCGCCGTGCAACTTCGTGCAGGCGTGCTCCGGCATGCCGTCCAGGCCCGCGCTCACACTCGCCGTCTCCACCAGCACCAGCGGCGTGTCCGCCGGCAACTCAGCCCGGTCCTGCTCGCCCTCCGCCAGCACGCGCCATACTCCGAATTCAGCGGATGCTTCCAGCTCCGCCCTCAGTCTCTCTGCAATCTCTCGCATCATCTCTTTTTTGCCTTTCGTCTTGCTGCAAGGGCTCGTTTCTTGTTCGCTGGCATGGCGTACTTCTTCGCCAGGTCATCCAGCCCAATGCTCTTGAAATACCAGAATTTTATCTCCTTCGCCGCACCCTGCACCCATGCGTCTTTGTACTTCGGAAAATAGCGCATAAACCTGTGAAACACCAGCAGATCACCAAAATCCCCCCGCACCTGGTACTCCGCACCCGTCGCCTTGCATATCATCTTGCCGGAGCCATCGCGGCGCCACTTGCCTGGCCGAAACTGCGCCAAATTACTCACCCCCGCAGTCTGCGCCGCTGGATACCACGCGCCAATCAAACTGCCCGCGCGCGCCTTCAACCGTTGCACCTCAGCATCCACCTCACTCTTGCGCACCCAGTACAGCCCCGGCGGCACACCCACGGTCCCGCGGTACACATCACCCTTGCGCTTGATTTTTCGGCGCTTCAAAAACTGCTTCACATTCACATACGGCAGTTTCTTGCGCCCTAGCTCACCACGGGGCGTCACGAAACCATAACCACTCCACCCCAGTTTTCCCTGCACGTGCAGCGGGCGGGGCATCTTCCCATTTCCGGGAATAGCCGTCGGCAGCTTATCCCCACCCACTATTTCCTCCTGGATGCGCTCCTGAAGCTTCTTCACAGCCTGACGCCCCCAGCCGCCACCCGTCACCTTGCGCCCAGGATTCGGCGGCGTGTAGTCCTTCATTTTGTTGAGCGTCGCTACAGCCAAACGCCGCACAAACTCCGGACTCTGCGTTATTGTTTCCTCCGCCAGCGCCTCAAGCGTGGCACCTAATGCTTCCAATTCCATGCTCAATCCGCGCTCACGGCCTCCAGGTTCCACACACTGTCAAACGGACTCCCCACCACGCTGGTCACAATCAGCGGCTGCGGCCAGCCCTCCACCCGCAAGCGGTCGCCAGCGCGCACCGGGGTGGCCAGCTCGCTGCGCAACACGCTCGCGCGCCCACTCACAGAGGCCACCGCACCACCGGCTGCGGCCTCCCAGTCTGAGGCCGTCTGCACCCACACGCCGCGCCCGGTCCAGTACACGCCCACACCGGCGCGGGAGAGCACCAATGTGCTCCCCAGCTCCTCCACCATATCGGCGGCTCCGGCGGTCAGTAAATCTTTCAGGCTCATGCTTGCACCTCCTCACCATCCACCGGCGCGGGAGCAGGCTCCGGCTCCTGCGCCGTCTGCACCGCACCCACCGCACCCGGCAGCAGATTGCCCAGCGGCACGCCATACTCCGCAGCCGCTTCCTGCGCCGCCGCCAAATTCGCCGCGCGGCGCTGCAACACCTGCTTCGCGGTCAAGCCCTCGGTGGCCAGCGTCCACTCGTCCGCATCGGCCAGTCCCTCGCGCACCGCATTGATCACTCCACTCACCTCGCGCCCACGGTCAATCGTCAAATCCGGCAGCGGCACCCAGCGCACACGCCACCAATCCTCACACGCCGGCACCGGCAAACGCCCCGCCGCCATCTCACACGCCAGCACATGCCTGTACACACGGCTGCACCACCGCCTCAGCGGCAAACGCAAGATGCGCAGGCGCCTGTTCAGCTTCTGCAAACTGAAACGCGCCCCCGCACTCGCAAAATCATTCACAAAAAAGAACGGCTCCGGGTCAAACCCCCAGTTGTACGCCAAATTGGCCAGCAGGCGCTTCGCAAAGGCCTGATTTTCATTGCTCGGGCGCGTATCATGCACAAGACTCAGCTTGCGCCCAGGCGCAAGGCTTATCATCTGCGGACCGGCAACACGCGCGGCAGGCACAAACGGTGCCAACGGCGCGCCACCGCCTGCGCTCTCGCCTGTCTCCGTGGCCGTACCCTCACCCCCGCGCTTGCTGCGCCAGGCAGAGGCCGCCCTCGCACGCGCATCATCTGCGGGCTTCTCTTCAACGATGGCCACACTTGCGGATAACTTAATGGCCGCCTTCAAAAACGCCGTAACATCCTTCAAATCCAGGCAATCATTGATCACCGCCGTGAGCTCCGGCAACCCGCGCACCTGCGCCGGGTCCGCCTTCCCTCGGTAGAGCACCGCCTGCTCCGCAGGGATGCGCACACGCCGCTTATCATCACCACGCCCCACACTCAGCACATACGCCACCGCGCGCCCCGTCGCTGCATCCACCTGCACCCCCAGCGGCGCATCACTCTTGTCATCCCTGCCGGGCTCACCCAACTGCGGCGCCGTGTAAAACGCCACCATGCCACCACCATCGCGCCCCCGCGTAAGCACCGTCAAATGGTCCCCATCTATCATCGCACGCTCCTGCACCAGCAACTGCGCCTCCTGCCAGCTCACCGCACCCGCCGCATCAAACGTCTCCGGCTCCATCACTCTGCGCTCAAACGCCGCGCGCGCCTTCTCGTTCCATTCCTCATCGCAGCTACACGGCAGCGGCATCAGGTACCCCACCAGCGCAGCTCGCGTCTCCACAGCCATCCTCACCGGCGCATAATTCGCCGCCAGACTGCGGCTGATGCTCCACAGCATCCAAAGGTCAAAACTGTCCGGCGCCTGGCGTTCATCCGCCAACGGCCACCACGGCACCTGCCTGTCCGGACTCCACCGCGTCGCATCATACTGCCCCGCCATGCGGGGCGCCAAAGCTCTCTTTGCTCTCTTTCTCATGTCTGTCTCCTATTATCGAAAATTGACAAAATGCGGCCGCGCTATCTGGCTCACATCATCCATGTCCTCCTCCGGGTCGCGCCCCAGCTTCACCGCCAGCGCCGCCTCATACAGCTCCACACGTTCCTGCGCCTTCGTCACCAGGGTGCGGCCATAGCTCGCCCCACCCCCCGTGCTCGCGCTCGTAATCAGCGCCGCCTGCTTGTCCACATCCTCCGCGGCCTGGAGCAACTTTTCTTCCAGTTGCTCCACCGTATACAACCGCGCAAAGCTGCGCGCCACTGTCATATTCACTGCCATATTTTTGATTTATTCCGTTTCTATTTCACCACGATGCGCCCACCAGCTCAGGCGAGCCAACTTCACACAGTCGCCATAGTGGTCATCCGCCACTTTCTTCCAGCCCTGTCCGCCACCCGGCAGGCGCACCAGCATCTGGCCGCTCAGCCCTTTGATGAACTCCGGGCTCACATCCGCCGGCAAATGCAACTCCGCCAGCTCACCCTCCGCTATGATTTTCCCGTACAGCTCTCGCTTCAACGCGGTATCGTTGTATACGTACAAATCAAGCAGCGGATGCGTCTTCAACATGCTCCGCCCCCAGCTGCCCGCCGCGCCACTGCCCTTGCTGGGCATCACCGCGCCGCCCGTCAGCTCACACTCCTGGTACACCTGCTCCGTCCAGTCACCACTATCCGCCAGCCCGAAATCCGGCCGCACCTCCCCCCACCGCAAATGCTCAAAATGCCAGGCTATACCATGCTGTCCGGTGGCCGGGTCGGTGGCAAAGCTCACAATGGTGCCATAGTCCACCACCCACATCTCCCCGCCGGTGGCCACAGCCGTGGCCACCCAATGCGTCGCCGCCTGGCCGGGGTCATACGTCACCACAATGTAATGCCAATCACCCGGCAACACGCCCTTGGCCAGCGTCCCCACACGCGCCTGCACATCTTCGTCCGCCACGCGGACGCTATAGCGCACATACGGCAACGCCGCCCAACTATTCACAAAATCCTGGTACGCCTCTGCGCTCGCATCCGCGCGGCTCGCACGCCAAAACGTCGCCGCAAACTCCCCAAAGGTCACATCGGGGGAGTACAGTGAGCTCAAATGATACCCGCGGCGCCACGCCGGTGCCCCCGGATTCGTACTGCGCCACTCGCCACGCTCCAGCATGGCCATGCGGTCGCCCTCCCAGATGTCGCCATGACAATGCGGGCACACATAGTGCGCCGTTTCGCGCACCACGTCCTCCGTCACGCCACTCTCCGGATGCTCCCACACCAGGCTGTCTCGACTGAATTCCATCGTAAACCACCCGCCACAATGCGGGCACGGGTGATAAAACTTCCGCTGATCCGTCGCCAGAAACCCCTGCCAAAACAAACTCTCCTCAGTATTGGGTGTACTCGCATGCACAATCAGGTGCCGCGCAAATGCCTTCACGCGGCTCTCCAATAACAGCACCGGGTGCGCCTCATGTTTGCGCAAATGCTCAAATTTTGCTTCCTCATCCGCCACCACATACCCCGCCGGCACACTCGCCGTCTGCGCAGGCTCACGCGCACCGATGAAGTACACCGGCATCACACCCGTATCCAGCACGCCACCCTTCAAAGGCTCCGCACCCATCGCTCCACTCAGCACCTCATTCTCACGCCAGAACGGCAACAACCTCGCACGGCTGAACTTCCGCACAATATCACCCGACGGCATCGCCCAAATCATCGGCTGCGGATCGAACTCATGCAACAACGCAGCACCCAGCATGCACGCCGTCGTCTTCCCTGTCTGGCTACCCATCACCAGATACAAGTGCTCCAGACCGGGGTCTATAAAGCTCTGCAAGATTTCCGCCATCCATGGCTGTCGCGCCAGACTCAACGGCCCCGGCCGGTGGCTCACCATCGCCGGCAGCGCAAGCTTCTCTTCGCACCACCCCCGCGCATCCTGGCACGTCTTGAACAGCAGCTCCTCAATCATGGCCGCGCATCAGCCCCTCCAGGCTCGCATCCAGCGCAGCAACGCTGGCGTTCCAATTCACCTGCTCACGCTTCACCGCCGCAAAAAAACGCGGACGCCACTCCGGCGGCAAATCACCGGCCACATTGTTCGCAAAGGTACGCATGCAGCTCCCAAGCGGAGTCACACCACGGCGCCACACTTCACGCACCGCTGCCACCGGCACCAACTGCCCAGCAGCCTCTTCCAGCCGCTCCGCATCACGGCGCGCATCTTCCCACGCGCGGCGAGCCTCTCGCACACCACGCGCCGCAGCAGCCCGCGTCACAACATCCTCCGCACCCGCAGCATCCCGCTGCAACTGACGCAGCAGCTTGTAATTCTCGTCCGCCACCTGCCGCGCCCGCTGCAAATCACTCATCGGCGCATCCCCACCCGCCGCGCGCGCTGCACGACCGCGCCCGCGCAAAAAGGCCACCCACTCAGGGCGCCCCTCCGCACGATAATTCCGCGCCGTTCGCACAGCAATGCCCTGTGCCACGGCAAACTCAGCCAGCACCAGCGCATCCTCTTTCGTACTCCTTCCCATCTTTACCCACCCGCCCCGTGCGCCCCAAAAACTCACCCCGCCACACAACTCCCCGCACAACTCCCCGCACCCGCCACACCAGCGCCCGCTCCCCTTTCCTCCCCCATCCTACACCATCTGCACCCCGCCGGTGTAGCTTATGCCCCCCAGCCCGCACTTACCCGCGCACCGGCGCCACAGCTCCCACTCACCCCGCGCCCCGAAACAAGCGGCCAAGCGCCTGCACTCCCTACACCCCACACTCCCCCCAAAAAAAATGCCCCAAAATTTCCAAAAAATACCCCCATCCCTGCCCCATTTTTTTCCTGCCGACTTTTCCCCACTTTTACCGCCCGCGCCGAACACTCCGATATGGGGGGGCGTGTATAGGAGTCTCCTTACCCCGGGGGGGGGGCGGTGCCCCCCCCCTCCGGACCGGGCGCGGGTGTAGCTTTCGAGCCGGAATGTAGCCTAGTGTAGCTTACGAAAACACAAAGCTACACTTTGCAACACACTCACAATAAACGCGCTGCGCTTTTGAGTGTAGCTTGTGTATCTTTTCCCCCACTATTTAACCCGCGCACACCCACGCCTCCGCTCGCCCGGGAAACACGCTTTTTCGGGTACATAGCTACACTCTGCCCCATTTTCCCTCATGGTGGCCATAATGCAACGCATTCAGCCACAGCAACGGACGCGGGCGCGGGAGGCCGGTGTAGCTTCGCCTGGGCAAAGCTACACCGGCACAAAAAAGCCCGGCACACCGCCGGGCGATCACTCAAACATCTATCAACTCCGGATGCTTCTCCAGGATGCGGAACAACTTCCACACCGCACCATCCGGCTGCCTCAGCCCCTGCTCCCAGTGGCACACCGTGC
>JAFYUJ010000001.1 GCA_017558555.1 Akkermansia sp. | reverse complement strand
GCAGAGATGAACTGGTCCATGATACCGCAGGGCACGTTCACAAACTCGTGCTCTGTGGCCTGGCCAATGAGGGCTCGCTCCGTCGGCGTCACATCAGCCCCGCAAAGTGCAGACAGAGCCGTGCAAACAGATACCTCAAACGCGGCGCTGGAAGAAAGACCACCACCGCGGGGTACGTTGGAATCAATGAGCATATCCACAGCGGGCACCTTGATACCACGGCGCTCCAGCATGCAAATCACGCCGCGCACATAGTTGCTCCAGAAGGGGTCACCAGGCTTTGTGGCATCGGCGGGGTCCACCTCGATGATGGAATCACCCAGGGAGCCCACCCAACGGTGCTTGCCCGTGGGAGAGGAGGCCACAGCCACCACGTTGATGTTGTTGAGTGCCATCGGCAGCACAAAGCCATTGTTATAATCCGTGTGCTCACCAATGAGATTGACACGGCCGGGGGAGGCCGCCACGACTGTGGGTTTCTGACCAAAATACTCCACGAAGGGCGGAGTAATGGTCTCGGCGCTGATTTCGCGTTGCTCTAAATCCATAGCGAAGAAATTTTACCACACTACGCTAAAAAAGTAAAGAGTAAAGGACAGTCCTCCTCACTATATGCGGAAGTAATATATTCTGACAGGGAGAGCCCGCCTTTCCCTATGCCCTCTTGACAAAATATCTGCCCATGGTAGAATGGTATCACTGGCGTTCTACATGTTTTGATTCCTTGTCATTTTATCTCCTCAAACCGCACTTGACATACCGATGAAGAAGGGCAACATCATACTTTCAGCGCTCATTGCATTTGCGCTGGGATATATGTTTGATATGAACTTTTCACCTCATAGCACAAAAACATACAAAAAGGAAAAAACGGCCCAGCGCGAGCAAAATCGTTCAAACAAAGACAGAGACAACAAAGCGGCCACAACGAACATCTCGGACCACGAAACAGACACCATACAAGAAGAGGACACCCACACTGAACATACACAGAAAGATGATTTGGATTTAGCCAATGAAATGGCTAATCAACAGCAAGATGACCCTTCTACCCCTCCGGACGAAAGTTCGCTTGAACGATTCAGCGAAAATCATGAGAATTTTGAACTCACGACTGTAGAGGAAACAGCAACTGTCCCCATCCCCGAACAGCAAAATATTCCGAAAGGGAGAGACAAAGCTTACTATACAAACATCAGAAAAAAAGCGGATTACCTCATTTCCATTTTCGAACGGGAACAAAACAAATACAAAAAAACAGGCACAGGATACAGTAGTGAAGAATTCACCTTCGCCGACTGGAAAACACCCGAGGAAATTGAGAAAAAATTGACGGCACGCCTTTTGGAAAAGGTAGGAAAAGCAAATGAAAAGGCCGTATGGAATTATCTGAGCACCCCCGGCAACCGCATTGATTTGGCTCGTTTGCAGCTCATTCGCAAGGCTGGAATAGAGAATTTGCATTTCATTGCCAAACAAAAAATGGGGGCGCAATTTCTCTGCACCATCAGCTCCGATTTAACCTGGATGAACGGACTGCTTTATTCCGGGCCGACAAAAAACCTGGGGGTTGCCTTACTTTACATGACGGAGTTGTACCGTAACTACACAGAAGATATGGGAGACCCCAACGTGAGAAGACTTGCAACCGCAACGGCTCTGGAGTTTGCGAAATATCAACCGCAGTCCAAACTGAGCGCATCCTCATTGGCCCAGCAAGGCCCTAATGGTTATTGTTTCAAGACCATGCGAGAACGGTTCTCGTACTTTCTTCAAAGCTACCAAAAAGGGAAACTGAATGCCGTGTTCGATAAGCTTCAATATTGGGACACTCGCATTGTTGTCGGTTTTGCTCCCAATGGCTACGGGGCCAACAGCTCCCTCATCTGGCAACGAGACAACTGCAATCTGCCGGCAGAAGAGTATGTAGGCGCGCATACTCAATGCCCCTACAAAATGAAAAATGTTGCAGGAGACCACGTGTACGGCCATGCCAGAGAATACGTGGGTCCCTTACTCAAATACGCAGGGCAAGCCATTGCCCACGTGAGACGAGAAATGGGTGGAGTTTGCCTACACCTTTCGCAATATGGAGCCCATGCGGCTCTGGCACATGGTGTACCGGCCATGACAATGGGCGAACCAAACCATTTATCCTACACCGTCCGTGTGGGCAAAGAGTGGGTACGAGCCAACTCGGTGGGGTGGCAACACCAACCGACAAATCTGTTTTGGGGAGCAGCATCCTGGGATTTTCTGATTCTGACACAAAATGTTTATAGCGATGAACATCGCACGCTTGTATCAGACATGTTGGTGGCATTGGGTGAGTTGTTCGCGGCGCACCGCATGACAAAATCTGCCTTTGATTGCTATGAAGCAGCCATCCTGGCACAACCTCTCAATTACCCCGCATTTGTCGCCAACATCTCCTACCTGAAACAAAAGGCGCCTACGCACAAAGAAAAATGGAAAGAGCTGCACAATCACATCATCCAAGGCATGGCCAAAGAATACCACCATGCAGCAGCAGTTCTTCTCAGCCGACTGGTATATCCTGATTTGTTGGCATTAGAGCAAAACCTCAAGGAACAAAATAAATTATTTGCGGCATTCTTCCGTCAATGTAAAGATTATGGGCACAACAGATGGTACATCGATGAACTCCTGGACGCGCAATTAAAGGGATGCTCTACAACAAAAGAAAAACGGCAGTATTTACGGGATTCTCTGTCGGTTCTCATGAGAAAACCGCATTATGCCGCCAACGTACTCTCATGGGGAGTGGATTACATGGGGAAGTTGCCGGATGACGAAGAAAACGGCGAACTTAAAGAAGAATTTTTTGATTTGCTCATCAGCACCATGAATCGCTCGAGAACGGGCAAAAAAGATACAGATAACACCTGGACTACATTGGGCAACGCCATTATCTCCGCTGGCAGAAACAATGATGAAGAAACTTTCTACGCCATAGGCAAAGTGGCTTTCCGCAAATGCAAAAAGAAATTTCCAAACAAAAAAACGAGTTTTCGCCGTTTCTCCGGCAACGTTGTGTCCGAAAAGGGGCTCATTACTACGGCAGCTATACTGCAACAAAATCAGGAGAACGAGGCAGCACTACACTGGGGATGTCTTCAGCCCTGCGGTGGCGATATCCCTTTGGAAATGCATAAGCGAATGCAATCCGGCGTCACGGTCAAATTAGAACAGGAGAGCGCTCTCAATGGCGTGGTGATTCGCTTCTCAAAAGTGTGGGATTGGCCGGAGCCTATCTATCTCATCATCTCGGAAGACGGCAGAACCTGGACTCGCCCCGAATACGAATTAACCCTGACTGGCCCCATTGCCCGATTTGATTTCAAAAAAAGGGCACCCAAAGCACGCTACGTACGACTGACCGTCGATGGTGACTATCAAGGCGAATTAGGAGGCGATGCCAGCATTCAGGGCTTTTATGTGTATGGTAAAGACATCCGCAAACATAAGGATGATGGCGCTGATGAATCGTAATCATCACATCTTTTCGGCATAAAAGAAGCCGCTCCTCACGCAGGGGTGGAGGGAGCGGCCCGTGTAAATGTGTCTGAGACGCAGGAGAGACTTACTTCTTCTTGCAGCACTTCTTGGTCTTGCAAGTCTTCACTTCCTTCTTGAATACGGAAGAGGGCTTGAAAGCAAGAGTGGAGGAAGCAGCAATCTTCATTTCCTTGCCGGTCTGAGGATTGCGGCCAGTGCGGGCAGCACGGGTCTTCATCTCAAAAGTACCGAAACCTACCAGCTGAACCTTTTCCGTCTGGACAGATTCGCTGATGGCATCGAGGACAGCCTTGAGAGCTTCCTCAGCCTGCTTCTTGGTGGCACCTTCACCAAGCTTGGTCTGAATGCAGTCAACAAGTTGAGTCTTGTTCATAGGCCTTTATGATAGCAGTTTGCCGCTTTATTTCAAGCGGAAAAGTGTTAAATCCCGGATTTTGTGGTATTTTTTCTTCCAACAAAAGAAAAAATATGCGCATTTCCACTCATATCAAGCGAAAATGCGCACAAAAACCAGAGATTCAGCTCACTTCAAGCCAACCACTGCTGCACAGCAATGGCCTCTTTCATCTCCCGCACAGCCTGCTGCAAGCCCACAAAAATGGAGCGGGCAATAAGCGTGTGGCCGATGTTGAGCTCCGTAAGGTGCGGCACAGCTGCCAAATCTGCCAGATTCGCCACCTGAATACCATGGCCGGCATGGATTTCCAACCCGGCGGCGTAGCCCACCTTGGCAGCCTCGATGAGGCGCTGCGTCTCAGCCAAGCGCTCTGCCCCCAGCGTGTTGGCAAAGCGGCCGGTGTGCAGCTCAATCATGGGCGCACCAATGGCGGCGCTGGCCTCCACCTGGGCCAAATCCGGGTCGATAAACATGCTCACCTTGCTGCCATTGTCCAGCAGAGCCTTCACCAGCGGGCGCAGCTCTTCCATGCGGGAAACCACATCGAGCCCGCCTTCCGTCGTGACCTCCTGACGGCGTTCCGGCACCAGGCACACAAAATCCGGGCGCAGGCGCAGGGCTACCGCCAGCATCGCGGGGGTGGCACCCATCTCCAGATTCAGCGGCAGGGGGATTTCGCGGCGCACGGCAAAAGCATCCTCATCCTGCATGTGGCGGCGATCCTCGCGCACATGCAGGGTGATGGAATCAGCCCCGCCCAGCAAGGCTGCCTTAGCGGCGTCCAGCACAGAGGGCTCCGTGTTGTGGGAATCCAGCATGCCTGCGTAGCGAGCCTGACGCAGCGTAGCCACATGGTCGATATTAACACCAAGATGCATCATGAAAAGCAGTAAAATCGGGTATTTTGTTGGGGGAAAAGGAAAACTCCCGGCCGGCTGTATGAGCCGCCGGGAGCTGTCCAGGAGAAATCTCGTGCAGATTAATGCAGGAAGTGACGGGCACCCGTGAACACCATAGCGATGCCGGCTGCATTGGCAGCGTCAATCACCTCCTGGTCACGGATAGAACCACCGGGCTGAATGCAAGCCGTAGCACCGGCGTCGATAGCCGTCTGCAAACCGTCTGCGAAGGGGAAGAGACCGTCGGAAGCAATCACACTGCCCTTCAGACTCAGCCCGGCCTGGCCGGCCTTCCACACAGCAATCTTGGCAGAGTCTACGCGGCTCATCTGCCCTGCACCGATGCCGAGCGTGCCGTCCTTATCGGTGAACACGATGGCATTGGAGTGCACCTGCTTGCACACGCGCCAGGCAAAGCGCATGGCTTCCAGCTCTTCAGCCGTGGGCACGCGGTTGGTCACCACCTTAGCCTCCAGATTGTCCAGCCCCAGCGCCTCGTCATCGCGCTTCATGGTCATCACACCACCGGGGGCCGTGCGCATCATCGGCAGCTTGCAGAACTCGCGCCAGGCATCCATATCGATGCGCATGATGCGGCAGTTCTTCTTCTTCTGCAGGATGGCGCGAGCCTCGGGCTCAAAGTCGGGAGCAATAATCACATCCGTGAAGATAGCACCCACGATGCGGGCCAAAGCCTCCGTCATCGGGCGGTTCATCACAATCACGCCACCGAAGGGGGCCTGCGTATCCGTCTGGTAAGCGCGCTTCCAGGCTTCCACCAGGTCTTCATCGTCCTGGCCCACACCGCAGGGATTGGTGTGCTTCAGGATACCCACCGTCGGGCGGCGGAAGTTCATGATGAGAGAAGCGGCGGCATCCAGGTCGAGGATGTTGGTGTAGGAAAGCTCCTTACCCTGCAACTGGGTGAAGATGGATTCAAAGTTCCCGTACAACACGCTGGGCTGGTGGGGGTTATCGCCATAGCGGAGCGTCTGGCAGAACGGCAGATTCAAGGAGAAATTGTTGCCCGTGCTACCCTCGGCGCGGTGGCCCAGGTAATTCGTGATAGCCGTATCGTAGGAAGACGTGCGCATGAACACCTTCACGGCCAACTGCTCGCGGGTCTTCAGCGTCGTGTTGCCCTGGTGAGATTCCATCTCAGCCAGCACGGTATCATAGTCGGCGGGGTCAGACACCACCGTCACAGAAGCATAGTTCTTGGCAGCGGAACGCAGCATGGAGGGGCCACCGATGTCAATCTTCTCAATAGCCTCAGCCAGCGTCACGCCTTCCTTAGCCACCGTTTCCTCGAAGGGGTACAGATTCACACACACCAAATCAATGGTAGGGATGTTGTTGTCAGCAGCCTGCTGCTGGTGTTCCTCCAGGTCGCGGCGCTGCAGCAAACCACCATGCACCTTGGGGTGCAGGGTCTTCACGCGGCCATCAAAAAGTTCGGGAGCACCCGTGTAGTCAGAAATCTCAATCACGGGCAAACCAAGCTCCTGCAAATACTTGCAGGTACCACCGGTCGAAATAAGCTGTACATTCTGGGCTACCAAGCCCTTGGCGAAGCGATCAAGCCCGGTCTTGTCCGATACGGACAACAGGGCGCGCTGTATTCTGGTCGTTTCCATAATAAGGTGAATCGTTTATTCCCCGCCCAAGGCGGTAACGCAAAGTACACCTTTCTGCCCCAAATTGCAAGCCCAAAATGCACGCATGACCCAACAGGCCTCGGGCCAGGGCCTCATGCCACCCCCGCGTTGGCCGTAATTTGCTCAATCGTCTTGCGAATGGACAGCCAGACACTCATATCCGGGAATAAATCCACAATGCTCCCCCGGTTGTCAAACGGAGCCTGCTGCAACACGGAAAAATCTTTCAGCATGCCATTTTGCACGATGTATTCCACCACCTGGTTCACAAAATAAATCTGGTGGCTATCCATCTGCGTGGCATCCAGGAACTGCGCAAAGGCCTCCTTGGCGGCGGCCATATCCAGCCCTACAATTTCGCGCACAAACTCCCCAAGCGGCTTATCCTTGAAATCCTTATCGTATGCCTCTCGCGTGCCGATTTCTGTCCAGAGTATGCGTTCCAGCTCCGCTACATCATCGACAGAAAGCGGGATATTGCGGCGCAATTTGCCCACTACCCCTTCGTCTTGATGCCGGCGCAGATACGTCTCTGCCTTTTCTCGATACTCCTGCAACGTATTATCCAGCAAATCGCTCCCACCCTCTTGCAAGAAGATAATCTCGTCCTCCATATCGATATCATAGCGCTTACCCGGGCGGCGGATGATATATTTTGTCAGACTGCGCAGTGATTCGCGGATATGCTCAAACTCATTGATTCCGGCATCATCCAGGTAATTCGTGTGCAAAATCTTTTCCAGCAAGTCTTTCCGGGCATATACCTCCGGAATGTTCGCCACCGCAGCAATATCGCGCACCGTTTGGAGCAGCTCCCTGGTACCGCGGCGCACTCGCTGCGTCTTCCCAACCATATACGCCAACTCCACCCCGTACATCAGCCTGTCAAAACCCAACGCGCAGGCTTCATCATCTTCGGGCTGTACCAGCTCCGCCAGTTCGCCTTTCAACTCCTGGTTCACATCCGCTTCGGGATCCAGCGCAATATAGGCCCGCTCGTGTGAATATTTCTCCACCAGCTCCAGCTTCAGGCGCACGGCAAAGTTCTCCCGGTTCAGCTCCCGCATCTTGCTCACCATCTCCTGCACCAAGCGCCCGCGCCAAGCGCGCAATTCCGGTGTCTGGTACTCCATCTGCTGCAATTTGGCGGCAATATCCGCTTTCAGCCCGAAAAGCACCCCCTGTATCGGCAACACATTGCCCACGGCCTTCTCCCGGTTCACGCGGAAGAACTCAAAATTGCCACAGAAATCAAAGATATAGAACTCCTTCTTATCCTCGCCATCCAGCAGCCCCGGGCACAAGCGCGTGCCACGCCCCACCATCTGCCAGAACTTGGCAAGGCTGCGCACCTTCTTGAAGAATACCAAATTCAACACCTCCGGCACGTCAATCCCCGTGTCCAGCATATCCACAGTGATAGCAATCTGCGGCAATTTGGTCGCATCAGAGAACTCATCAATCGCACTCTGCGCGTAGTTGATGTAATTATCAATCACCTTGGCGTGTCCATGCAAATTCGGGTATTCCTTGCCAAACACCTCCAGAATCTTCTCGGCATGCGCGTGGTTGCGGGCAAAGATGATGGTCTTGCCCAGCTTGTTGCCATAATCCACCCGCAGCCCCTTCTGCATCAGCATGTGCAACACCTGCCGAATCGTATCCTCGTTGAACACCCAGCTATTCAGGGCCGTAGCCTCAATACTCTCCGGAAGATTTCCCTCCTCATCCGCAAAGGTAGACTCGTACTGCTCGCGTTCTCGCTCGCTCAGCTCATCGTAGGTTATACCCTCCTGCATGAACTTCAGCGTCGTCTCAATGGTCACAAAATCGACCAGATACCCATCCTTCACAGCCTGCGCCAAATCATAGCCATAGGTCGGGATGCGGTCTTGCAACTCAAAAATCTCGTACGTATTCTTATCAATCTGATCCTTGGGTGTAGCCGTCAACCCCACCAGCGGTGCATCAAAATACGAGAAAATCGCCTTATACTTGTTGTAGATGCTGCGGTGAGCCTCGTCGCATATCACCAAGTCAAAATGTCCACAGGTGAACACCTTGCCGTCTTCATCCCGCACCACATCAATGCAATTCATCATTGTGTTGTAGGTGGAGAACACACAGCGAGCCTTCGTATTCTCCTTATCCTCACACAAATTGGTCAGGGACAACTCCGGCATCAGGTTCGTGAACGCGCGCTTTGCCTGCTCCACCAGCGCCGTCCGGTCGGCCAGGAAGAGGATATTCTTCACCCAGCCCTGCTCCATCAGAATCTTGCACAGCGCAATCACCGTGCGCGTCTTGCCGGAGCCCGTGGCCATCACCAGCAAGGCTTTGCGTCTGTTTTCGCGGTCAAAACTCTCACATACAGCCTTGATGGCTGCCTCCTGATAGTATCGGCCTGCAATCCGGCGGTCTACCACCACATGCCCAAGCCCACAGCGCATCCGCCGGATGTTGAACCACTTCTCCAAATCCCGCTTGGAATAGATGCCGGCCACGCGGCGCTCCGGATGCTGATTATCCTCTATGCGTGTCTCAAAACCATTTGTCAGGAACACCACCGGGCGGAAACCCTGCTTTTTCTCCAGCAAATCCGCATACAGCTTCGCCTGCTGGCGCCCCTTCTCCACACCCACACACGTCTTCTTCGCCTCAATCACAGCCAGCGCCTGCCCCGCATCATTGTACAACACATAATCCGCGTAGCCCACACCCGCCTTGTTCGGCATACCTTGCAGCTCCACTTCGTTGTACCAGTCGCGGTTCTCCTCCCAGCCGGCATCCATCAACATCGCATCAATGTATAGCTTGCGTGTCTCGAACTCGCTCGGCTCCCGCGGTGCCACATCATCCGGCTTCGGCTGCTGCGCTCGCAGCGCCATCAACTCTGCCTGCATTGCCGCATTCTGCTTCAGCAACTCAGCCAGCCGCACCTCTGTCGCCTCGGGCTCCTCTGCGACTGGTGCGCTGCCTCGCTCGCGCTTGGCCACGTTCACGTCAAAGGGCTCGGCCTTGCAATGCTGCGAATAACTCTGCCCCACGCAGGCCAGGAATATATGCAGATTCCGCAGGCACATCACGCCCACGGCCTCCGGCATCTCCTTCCCCGTATGCGCCGCCTCATTCCCCATCTGGCGTATGTAGCCTATCCGCTTGCTCAGATTCTCCCCCACAAAACGGCGAAACTCTGCCGTGCTGATCAAGCTCACCAAACGGTCATCCCACGGCGGCGTCAGCGATGTATCCACGGAGTATATCCACTTCACCGCACATTCCAATGCCAGGCGGCAATTGATGATAGCCGCATTCGCATCCACAAGCAACAACGCTTCCGCTTTCCGCGCTATCCTCGCAAATGATTCATAGCGCGGCTCGCTTCGCAAAAAATCAAAGTTGCTCGGTTCCTCCCTCATCTTGTGTTATTCCTCCTCTTTCTTCTACCATGTTTCCCCCCGCGCGTCAATGCTTTGAAACCCAATTTCTCCTTTTATCTCCCATTTTTCGCCTTTCCTCTCCCAGTTTGCGTAATTTGTCGATGCGAT
>JAFYUJ010000054.1 GCA_017558555.1 Akkermansia sp. | reverse complement strand
TCATGCCAAAGGAAGCGGAACCCCGGAGCGCAGCGGAGTGGGTGGCAGAATGCGAGGTGTGAAGAACAGCCTTGCGGCTCGTGGTGACTACCCCCCCTTGCAAGCGCCAGCAAGCCTTGAGCCCGTGCAACGGGCGGGCGGCATAAAGCGAGGCCGGAGTCATTGGGGTGATAGAAGGTAGGCCCTGCGCGCCGGGGGATAAGGAAAGGTAATCAGAGGTAATCAAAGGTAATTTATCCCTGACGGGATAGGGAATTTCTGCCTGGCGGCAGAGGGAATTTTTGGGGGTGACGATGATTTCACTTTTCCTTTGAGCTGAAAAAAGGTATAAGGTGGGTGTGCCGATTTGTCCGCGATGCAATGCCACCATCCACACGGGAGCTGAAGAGCAGTGCCCGGCGTGTGGCTACAGCATTGTGCGGGCGAATGCGGTGTTTGGTGACAATTTGGTAGAGTTCACGCGCGTGGTGGATGCGGCGGGCGCGCTGCGCCACCGGGAGCGCATGGAGCTGCTGCACATGCTGGAGAATTTGGAGCGCAGTATCCCGCCGGTGGCGCTGTGTATTTATATCACCGATGATGGGCAATCCCAGGAATTCCGCACGCATGCGCACTGGATTCTGAACCACGCGCGCATTCACCACCCCTCGTTCGGCAAGCGCGAAAAGATGCGCACGATTGAAGAAGAAGAGCTGACGGAGCGTTTTGGGCGCACCCACCGCAAGGAGACCGAGGAGCCGCGCACGGGCATGCTGGCCGGGCTGTGGCAAAAGGTGTGCAACTATGTGCGGGATGCGTTTCACCCCTTGCCACCGCCGGTGCGCCAGGAGTGGATGCTGATTTTGGTGGTTGATGTGCAGCTGGAGCAAGCCTGTTTCTCGTGGGGATACATGCTGGACCCCTACGTCAACCAGGATGCCATCAACACCAGCATCATCAAAGCCAAGCTGCATTTCCGCGAGCGAGCCATGCTCACCGGGCTCAAGAATGTGATGAAGTACGCGGTAGAGGAAATTGCCGCAAACTCTCACAAGGTCAATAAAAAGCTGCGCAAGCAAGCGCTACAGGGCGGCGGCAAGGCCATGATGCTGGCGGCCATGGCGCTGGCCGGGCTGGGGATGCCCCCCCTGCCTGCGCAGGCAGAAACGGCCCCGCCCGCCCCGGCAGCCGCAGAAACAGCAGCAACAGCAGAAGCTGCCGCCCCGGCTACCCCGGAAACACCACCGGCCCCTGCCCCGACCCCACCTGCCCCGGGGGCTGCCGCCAGCTATGACAGCCCACCCCGCTGGGCAGAGGATGACTACCGCCGCCTGATGGCCGGCGAACTCATCAACTGCTACACCACCCTGCACACCCCTGTGCCCGTGGTGGAAGAGGCGGATAAGAAAAAAGCCAAGCCGGCAGAAAAGCCCAAGCCCACACCCCGCCCCCGCCGCACCCCGCGAGACAAGGACGTAGCTGAAAGCGACACCAAGGTGCCCGCACGATACTGGCCGCTCTATACCAAACCCAGCAGCGCCGGCCTGTGCGACCCGCAACAACTTTACACCACCGCCGAGCGCAACGATGTGGAGCGCGCGCTGCGCGAGCTGAATGCGCACTCCCATTTCCGCATCTATGCCACTTTGTTCAAGGCGGGCCAGCAAGTACCCCAGAATCTGGGGGCCAACACGCTGGTGACGGCCACAGCCCAACCCTGCGAATACGCTGTGTTGGTGCATTACAAAAGCGGTGATGTGCCCGAGCTGGAGCTGGGATACATGGAAATCAAACCGGATGACACCCAGCGCCACGAGTGGCTGGTGAAAGCCCGCGAAGCTGCCGCCGCCCATGGTGGAGGCATTGATGGGCTGCTGGCGGCCATCCGCAGCGTGCATGCCGGCATCTCTGCCATCTCTTCCACCTTCACCCCCATCACCCCCGAAACAGCGGCGCAGGCCCCGTTGATCCCCATCAAACTGACCAAGGAAAAAAAGGAACGCGCCCTCACCTCGCAGGAAAAATTTGATAAATTGTGGGCAGAATACGGCACCATGCCCAATATCATCATCGCTTGCATCTGCGGCGGTTGCCTCCTCATCGCCCTCCTGTGGTTCTTCTTCCGCCGCAAAAGCGGTGTCTTGTATGCCAGCCAGCCGGATGTGCGCCTGGCCTCTCCCTATGGCGCCGGGGTAAGCCGCATGGTGCGCTACCTGGAAGGTGCCGAAGCCAGCAAGGAAAAACGCATCTTCTGATGCGATGTGTCGCGGGGAATGCATAATGACGAAGCACCCCCCCCAAAAAAAGGGAAGTACCCGTCTTCGCTCAAAATGAGTCCATTTTGAGCTACGCCGCCTGTCTCGGCGTAGGCTTGCCGGAGACGGAAGGCGATTGCCCTCCGAAACTCCGGGCAATCGGGAATTTTTTGGCTACGCCAAAAGGTGGGAGGCCCCGCCTTGCGGGGCGATTCCCTCGCGGCGCAGCCGCGATGTTCCCGCGTCCGCAGGACGCTGTTCCCGATGCGCTGCATCCGTTCCCGCGCGCAGCGCTGTTCCCCCGCAAGCGACAGCGAGCCTGACCTTGAGCCCGTGCAACGGGCGGCATATTCGTAGCGAGGTGGTGGAGCCGCCTCGTAGCAACGGGGCGAGCGGAACCCCTCGTTCCCATGACAAAACGAATCCGAGCCCGGCCCATGGGCGGGCGGCATAAAGCGGGGCCGGAGTCGTTGGGGGGATAGGAGGTAGGCGCTGCGCGCCGGGGGATAAGGAAAGGTAATCAGAGGTAATCAAAGGTAATTTATCCCTGACGGGATAGGGAATTTCTGCCTGCGGCAGAGGGAATTTGCCCCTGCGGGCAGGGTAAAGAAGTGTGCTGCGCACACTGGTAAAATCGCCCTGTATGGATAGATAGACATACCTGATTGGGTGTTAAGTCTTGCAAGTTGAGCAAGAGGGGCGTATACTGAGGGGCATGAGTTTTCTGTGGATATCTGCTGCGGCGCTGTCGGCTGCGGCCATGTATACCAACCCCCTCCCGCAGATGGGAGAGGAGAGCTACCGCCCATACCCCCGCCACCACTTCCGACTGGTCGCGGAGAATGATTCGGCCTTCGGGCGAGATGGCAATTATACCAGCGGGGTGCGCCTGGATTATGCGCGCCGCATGGCAGATGGAAATGCCTGGGGTGTGAGCATGACCCAGAACATCTACACCCCGGAGGTGCATACGGGTGGCCGCGTGCCGGGGCAACAAGGCTACGCCGGGGCATTCACCCTGGGTGTGGGCTATCTCATGCGGGGCGAACAGGTAGGGTGCAGCACCGAATTGCAACTGGGTGCCATCGGCAACCCCTCCATTGCCCGTGAGACGCAAAATGGCCTGCACAGGATGTTCGATATGGAGTGCTGGGATGGGTGGCAGGACCAGGTGCCCTCCGAGGCGGTGGTGCAGCTCACCTCCCGCCAGGATATGCGCCTGGGCTTTCTTGAGTACACCACGGCCTCCGGTTGGCAGACGGATGCCATCGCCTACACCTGCGAGGACGTGGGCACCCTGATGGTGAGTGCCGGGGTGGGGCTCACCCTGCGTGTGGGGCGCAATCTGCCGGATGCCATGGATGTGGTGGGCACACAGCGGGCGGCGTTCGGGCTCTCCACCATTGAGCGCACGCAATACAAGCGCGAGGAGCTTTCGTATTTCCTGCTGGCCTCATGCTATGTGGCGTATGTGGCGCGTGATTTTGCCATAGACGGCGGCCTGACCCACCATTATGAGCAAACATGCAGCCGGGTACCCTGGCAGGTGCAGATGCGCGTGGGTGTGGGAGCCTCCTACAAGGGGATAGACTACTTTGCAGGGGCGCTGTTCTACAGCGACCGCTACCGCACCCAGGGCTGGGATGGCCGCGTGGGTACCTTCTCTATCACCTGGAACTGGTAAAGACCATGCGGAGCACCCTCAAACTCACCCTCATGGTCGTGGGCGCAGCCTGTGTGCTGCTGCTGGCCGGTGGGTTCCCGCTGATGGGGGCACCCGAAGTGTACCGCAGCGGTGCCATGCTGCTGCTGGGGCTGCTGGCAGCTACACTGTGTGCCGTGGCAGGCTGGCGCCTGGCCGCAGGGGAGCGTCTGCGCCTGGTGGGCGGGTTGATTGCCGTGTTTTTTGCCTGCGCCGGTGTAGTGACTGTGTGGCAATTTGGCAGCAGCGCGGTGGAGATGGCGAGCCTGGGGGGTGCCATGTGGTTTGGCGCCGTGGGTATGGCCTGCACCGGGCTTGTCGGGTTGATTTTTACCGGATTATTCGGTTATCTGGCCCGGCGCGCCATGCATGCGCGGCTGTGGCTGGCCGGGGCGCATTGGGCGCTGGTGCTCATCGCAACCGGGGCGTATCTGGATTACTGCGGCGAGCTGCGCGTGCCGGTGCGCCTGATAGCCGGCAGTGCACCCGCCATCTGCAGCGTGACCACGCCCGACGGTGTGCAACACCCGCTGGATTTCACCCTCACCGTGCAGGATTTTGAGCTGCACCGCTACGAGACGCGCAGCTACTCCCTGCACGGCTACGAGCAAGGCCGCTGGCAAAAAATCGCCACGCTGGAAGCAGCTGATGGCAAGCTGCTGCTGCCCGGGGGCACGAGCCGCCCTGTGGCCGATTTGCGCACCGCACCCGGCATGGCGCAGCCTTTCCTCCTGCTGCCGGGTGAGCCTGCCCAAATCATCATGCAGGATATCCCGCCCGTGCGGGAATACAAAGCCACCTGCAAGGTGGACACCCTCTACCGGGGCCGCCCGGAGACACGCCAAGTCACCCTGCGGGTGAACGAACCGCTCTCTTGCAAAGGCTGGGTGGTGTACCTCATGAACTACCGAGACACCGCCGCCGGCACCGAGGTGGAGTTGCTGATGCGCCGGGCCCCCGGCCGCCTGCTTGCCCTGGCCGGCATGGTGGGGCTCATCCTCTGCACCGCGTTCTGGTGCTGGAGCCGCCCCCGCCCCGCCTGACCCCGCACACACGATTCTCATGATTCTTTACCTGTTGACAAGTCTTGCCCTGCTTCTGTGTGTAGCCAGCATGGCAGCCGCAGCGCGCTCCTGCCCGGTGGCCAAGCGTCTGTTTCAAGCAGCCTGGGTGGTGGCTCTGGCGCTTTTGGTGGCCAATGCGGCAGTGGCGCAGGCCCTTCCCTTTGGCAACATGCGCCATGTGCTCTGCTTCTTCCCCTTGGTGCTGTTGCCCGCAGCCATGTGGGTGCGCCGCCGCACCGGACATGATTTGACGCCCCACTTTGCCGCCGCAGCTGCATTCGCCCTGGTGGGCGCGCTCTGCATGCCCCTGCAAGCTGCCTGGCGCCAAATGCCCGCGCTGCAGTCTCCCTGGTTTGCCCCCCATGTGACCAGCTACGTGGTGGCCTACGGACTCATGGCCGTAGCGGCGGTGCCCGCCTGGCGAGCCCTGTGTGGCAAAACAGAGCAACTGCCCGTGGCCGATGCCCTGGTGCGACTGGCCCTCCCCTTCATGACGTTTGGCCTGTGGAGCGGCGCCCTGTGGGCCGATGCCGCCTGGGGACGCTACTGGGCCTGGGATATCAAAGAAACCTGGGCCTTGCTCACCTGGCTCATCTACCTGGCCTACCTGCACCTGCCCGCCACCCCCGCCTGGCGCACCGGCCGCAGCGCCCTCATCCTGCTGGGTTTCTTGGGTGTACTCATCACGTTCTTTGTGGTCAATCTCCTGCCCGCCACCGGCTCCCTGCATACGTACAGCCTGTGAATAAGCTTCAGTTCTCTTAATAAAAAAGCCCCTTTCTTCCCCCTTGCAGTCAAAATGCAAGAAACCGCTCCGGACTGACTCTAACTTTTACTGACAAATCTTTACGGAATACTCTTTTTCAATACCATGCGGGCACAAAGCAACATACAAATGCCGCATTGCCCCCCCACACGCCGCGCGCTAGTAAGCTCCATACACGTACTATTTACTTGACATGGGAGAGGGGGCTTTCTATACTCGCGTGGGCGTGTATAGCCGGATGACGTGAAGGCTTTTGCCATGCAGGGAGCGCCGGGCAAGATGGGTTCATCCCCTGAAAAGGAGGGCTCGCCGGGGGCAGATGGGCAAGGCACACGCTGCAACATTATACTATAACCCTTTTACAATGCTTCGTTTTTTTAAGAAAATAGCCGGGATATTCTCGTATGACATCGGGATAGATCTTGGCACAGCTAATACGCTGGTCTACATTAAGGACCAGGGTATTGTGCTGCGAGAGCCTTCCGTTGTGGCCATGAAAGGCGACAAAGTGAAAGCCGTGGGTGAGGAAGCCAAGCGCATGGTGGGCCGCACGCCCGGCAGCGTAGTGGCGATTCGCCCGCTCAAGGAAGGCGTCATCGCAGATTTCGAGGTAGCGGAGAACATGCTGCGCTACTTCATCAAGAAAGCGTGCCACCGCAGAAGCCTGCGTGGGCCGCGCATCCTCATTGCGCACCCCTCCGGTATCACCGAGGTGGAGCGCCGCGCCATTGAGGAATCCGCTTACAATTCAGGAGCCATTCACGTGCAACTCATTGAAGAACCCATGGCTGCGGCCATCGGCGTGGGGCTGCCCGTGTCTGAGCCTCTGGGGAGTATGATTGTAGACATTGGTGGTGGCACCACAGAGGTGGCCATCATCTCGCTCTCAGGCATCGTGTACAGCCAATCGGAGAAGTGCGGCGGCGATGCTCTCGATGAAACCATCACCCGCCACATGCTGGCTGCCCACAATTTGCTGGTGGGCCCCCGCACGGCTGAGGATATCAAGATTCGCGTAGGCTCTGCCCACCCGCTGCAGCAGGAGCTGCAAATGGAGGTGAAAGGACGCGACCGCGGCACCGGCCTGCCCAAGACGGTAACCGTTCGCTCCGAAGAAATCCGCGAGGCGTTGCAAGATAAGCTTGATATCATCGTCAACGCCGTTCGCCAGACGCTCGACCACTGCCCGCCGGAACTTGCCAGCGACCTGTATGACCGCGGCATCACGGTAGCAGGCGGTGGCGCTCTGCTGCGCGGCCTGAGCGACCTGCTGCACGAACAGACCGGCCTGCCGATTATGATATCGGAGGACCCGCTGAGCGCTGTGGCAGAGGGTACAGGTAAGTACTTGCAGGAGAACGACAACGTCTTCGACGAGAACTGATAGAGAGACACCCACATGCCGCCGATTTGCCCTGCTGAGCGTGGGGCGCATGCGCACCCGGCACCGGCAAGGCAAACCCAGCGCGGCAGCACTCACCAGGCTGTACCGTGGCGAAGCATCGTGCCCATTCATGAGGCTATGATACGCTACACGCGCGTACACACAACACGAGAGCCCGGGAGAGTGCATGGTGGAGCATGAAACAATCCCCAACCTAACCAGAAAACTTTGTCCATTATATCCAAAATGATTCATTCCGTGAAACGCCTCTTCGGGTTTGGCCAGTGCAACCCGAAGGAAGGCACGACCATTGTCATCAACTCCGAGAAACTGGAGCGCCGCGTTGCGCTGCTTGAGGACGGCGTCCTCGAGGAGTACAGCATTGAGCGCGAAGGAGAAGACAACATCGTGGGCGGCATTTTCAAGGGCCGCGTCAAGAACATCGAACCCGGCCTCAAGGCCATGTTCGTCGACATCGGCTACGAAAAGAACGCCTTCCTGCACTTCTGGGATGCTCTGCCCCTGGCGCTGGACTCCTCGCTGGAAGAAATCCAGCGCGAAGGCCGCCCCCGCAAGCAGCAGCGCAAGATTACCAGCAAGGATATCCCCGAGATTTACCCCATCGGCTCCGAAATCATGGTGCAGGTGACCAAGGGGCCCATCTCCTCCAAGGGGCCGCGCGTGACCACCAACATCTCCCTGGCCGGGCGATACATCGTGCTGATGCCTTTCACCGACCAGTTCGGTATCTCCCGCAAGATTGATGACCCCAAGGAACGCCAGCGCCTGCGCCAGATTGTGCAGAAGCTCAACGTGCCCGAGGGTATGGGCATCATCATGCGTACGGTGGCCCAGGGCCAGCGCTTCCGCCACTTTGTGCGCGATTTGGCCATGCTCTTGCAGCAATGGCATGAGGTGGAAGAAAAATTCGCCTCGCAGCCGGCTCCGGTCTCCGTCTACCGCGAGCCCGACCTCATCGAGCGCACCGCTCGCGATTTCCTCACCGACAACGTGGACAACATCGTCTGCGACAACCTGGAAACCACCCAGCGCATGCAGGAAATCGCCGGCAAAATCTCCCGCCGAGCCAAGCGCCACATCCAGCACTACCCCTGCCGCCAGCCCATCTTCGAGGAATTGGGCGTGGAGAAACAAATCAACGAGGCCTTCCAGCGCCAGGTGCTGCTGCCCTGTGGCGGTTATCTGGTGATTGATGAGACGGAAGCTCTCATCGCCATCGACATCAACACCGGCCGCAACAAAGGCAACAAGGACTTGGATAAAACCATCCTGGAGACTAACCTGGAATCTGCCCGCGAAATTGCCCGCCAGCTGCGCCTGCGCAACATCGGCGGCCTCGTGGTGGTGGACTTCATCGACATGCGCCACCGCAAGGACCAGCTCGCGGTGTACAAGGCGATGAAGGATGCACTCAAGCGCGACAAGGCCAAGACCCAGGTGATGCAGATTACGCCCATCGGCCTCATGGAAATGACCCGCCAGCGTATCAATGAATCCCTGCTGGACTATGTGAACGACCACTGCCCCTACTGCAATGGCCGTGGCCGCATCAAGAGCGTGATGACCATGAGCGTGGAAATCCAGCGCCAGCTCAAAGCTACCATCCAGCGCTACCGCGATTCCGTGGGCGATATGATTGTGGTGGTGAACTCCGATGTGCTCTCCCGCTTCAAGAATGAGGACTCCAAACTCCTCGTGGAACTGGAGCGCCAGTGCGCCGGCCGCCTCATCTTCCGCAGCGACCCCTCCATCCATCGCGAGGCGTTCGCCATCCTGGACCCCGCCAACAACAACAAGGCGCTCTACCAGGTCAATATGTGACGCGCAAACCGCCCGCCATCCCTTTTCAACGAGCCCACTTGGGCTCGTTTTTTTGTTTTCAGGCACGAACAAGGCACATTCCTGCCATAAAGCAACGCTTCCCACCTCATCAGCCTATCTTTTTTCTTGACTTAACTATAGCTTTGGTCTAATGTGACATCACAGCCATGAAAGAGCGACGAATCGTAATCACTGGTATGGGGGCTCTGTCTCCCCTGGGTAACAGCGTGGAAGAGACCTGGGCCGGCATGAAAGCCGGGCGCTCAGGTATCACTCGCATTGAAAGCATCGACCCCAGCCCCTATCCCGCCCAAATTGCAGGTGAGGTCAGAAACTACGACCCCACTCCCTACTTCAAGAAGGACCCCAAGGCCGTGCGCCGTTGTGACCGCTTTGAACAGCTGGCCATGGGCGCTGCCGTGATGGCCATGGAAGACGCCAACCTCGACCCCGAAAAGGTAGATAAGAACCGTGTGGGCGTGATGATTGGCTCCGGTATCGGTGGTCTGGGCATTCACAGCGCCAACTGCGAGACGCTCGTCACCTCCGGTCCCCGCCGTGTGTCCCCCTTCTGCATCCCTTACATGATTACGAACATGGCCAGCGGTCTGCTCAGCATCGAGTACGGCTTCGGTGGCCCCAACATGAGCATCTCTACCGCTTGTGCAACCTCCAACCACTGCATTGGTGAAGCTTGGCGTATCATGAAGTTCGGCGATGCCGACGTCATGATTTGCGGTGGCGCAGAAGCCGCTATCCTTCCCATCGGTATCGTGGGCTTCGCCAACATGAAGGCCCTCTCCACCCGCAATGATGACCCCGCCACAGCCTCCCGCCCCTATGATGTGGACCGCGATGGCTTCGTGATGAGCGAAGGCGCCGGTGTCATCGTGCTCGAAACGCTGGAGCACGCTCAGGCTCGCGGCGCCCGCATCCTGGCCGAACTGGTGGGCTACGGTCTCAGCGCAGACGCCTACCACCTCACCTCCCCCGAGCTGGAAGGTGCCGGTGCCAGCCGATGCATGGAAATGGCCCTCAAGCACGCAGGTCTGCAGCCCACAGATGTGGACTACATCAACACCCACGGCACCTCCACCCCGCTGGGCGATATCTGCGAAACCAAGGCCATCAAGCGCACCTTCGGTGAATACGCCACCAATGGTCTCGTGGTCAGCTCCACCAAGTCTGTGACGGGCCACCTGCTGGGTGCCGCCGGCGGCATCGAACTGCTTGCCTGCGTCAAGGCCATCCAGGAGAACTTCATCCCCCCCACCGCCAACGTGTTCAACCAGGATCCCGAATGCGACCTGGATGTGTGCCCCAACGTAGGCCGCGAACACAAGGTGGACGTGGCGCTGAGCAACTCCTTCGGCTTCGGCGGCCACAACGCCTCCCTCATCGTGAAGCGCTTCGTCGAGTAATGATGCAGCCCCGATTCTCGTAACACTCTTTCAGCGGCGGCGGGGTCAGCGTACCCTGCCGCCGCAGCCCTTTCCCCCACCTCCATCCCCACCCCATGTTCCGACTCCCCCGCATCTTTGGCCGCCGCCCCGGGCCCGATACCCCCGGCTACACCCGCACCGATGCCCAGCTCCTGCGCTGGCTCCTCCTCTGCGTCCTCACCCTGGGCAGCACCGCCACCCTCATGATACTGGGCTTCTTCGACACCCTGGGGCTGGAGCAAATCCGCCTGCTGGGCGGCCACCCTTTCTACATTGATGCCGCCGCCGCGCAAATCTCCCTGCTGCCTCCGGCCGGTATCTTTGCCATCTGCACCACCCTCACCCTCTACCTCGCGGTGGTACTCCTGCGCACACGCAGCTTTGCCAAGCGCAGCCAAATCTGCTTTCTGGCCGCGCTCGCAGCCATTCTGCCCGGCCTGCTCTGCGTCCTGTGGGATGGCGTGCTCTACATGGCAGCCCCGCTCTTCTGCGTGCTCCTGCTCTGGGTGCTGGCAGCCCTCATCCCCGCCCTCTTCTGCCGCCCTGCCCAATCATGAAAGCGCAAGACTACCCACCAGCCGTACAAGAGCTCATAGCCCAGCTCAAGCGCATGCCCGGCACCGGCTCCCGCGGGGCTGAGCGTCTCGCCCTCTGGTTCCTGCAACAAGGACGCAACGAAGCCCGCAACCTTTCCTCCGCCCTCACCCACGCGGCCGATACCATCGGCACCTGCCCCACCTGCGGCTTCTTTGCCGTGCGCGGTGAGCCTTGCATCGCCTGCAGCGACCCCGCCCGCGATGCCTCCCAAATCTGCATTGTCGAGCAACCCACCGATGTGCTCCCCATCGAGCGCTGCGGCTCCTTCCGTGGACTCTATCACTGCCTGGGTGGCAAAATCTCCCCGCTGGACGGCATCATGCCCGAGGACCTCTCCATTGCCACCCTCCGCGAACGCGTCCAGGCCCACCCCGGCTGCGAGCTCATCCTCGCCGTCGGCAGCGATGTGGAAGGCGAAGCCACCGCCCTCTACCTGGCAGAGCAATTCGCCCCCCTCAACTGCCGCATCACCCGCCTTGCGCAGGGCATGCCCGCCGGCGCAGGTCTGGGCCATGCAGATGCCATCACCCTCATGCGCGCCCTCCAGGGCCGCCAATCCCTCATCTGATTTTCGCGCTTTTTCCCGAAAATTTCAAAATAATTCTCCTTTTTGCATTTTTAGTCTGGACAAAGCCCTCGTTTCCATGTATACTCCCGCCGCAGTCCATCACGGACAGCAAGCCCAATGGCAGGGTAGCTCAGTGGTAGAGCAGAGGACTCATAAGCCTTTGGTCGGGTGTTCAAATCACCTCCCTGCTATTATGGGAGCGGTCGTAACCAAGACAAAATGGTAACGACCGCTCCTTTTTTGTGCCTTGATTTCAGCGACTTATAAAAACGCAACTCATAACGAAAAACGGACTTCTCGGGCTGATTTTGCATCCATTTTGCCCCCGTTTTGTAGCCAAAAGGACTCGCTTAGACTCGTGCGGTTCCAGTCACATTACATGCAATTAGCTGATTATTCGTAGCTTAAATAGCAAAAAATCGGCGTCTATCAGTCAAATCACATTGCTTGCCTTGCAAGTGTTGAAAATGAGTCTTTTGTGACGATTTTCTCATAACGGAAAAAGTCATCCGATTTTGATTCACAGTCACGAAAGAAAAAGTAATAAAAACCTTGCATATTTATAATAAATAGCTTATACTATACAAAGGGACTTTTTACCCCCTGTTTTTATGAATAAGAAGACAAGCAAATCAAAGTCGGTAAGCGCAGACATCGAAGTCCGCGTGAAGAGCGCCAGCGGAACCACCTACCGCGCCCTCGTGGAAAAGCGAAACAAGAAAGTCACCTACCTGTGCCAGCACATGCGCGGGGCTTTCACCAAAGACCGCAAGATTGCCAAGCCGCTCACAGAGCTGGTCATATCCGGCGAATATACGCTCCCCCATGCCAAACACCGGGAAATGGTGGAAAAGCTGTTTAAGGTCACGCTGAGCGACCCGGAGCGCAAACCTCGCCGCAGGTCAACCAACGATGCTATTCAACGCGTAGAGGTCATTCCCCCGTGGCTGATGGACGATGAAGAGCAGCAGCCTCAGACAGAGACTCCCTGCGAAGCTGAAATTGAAGCCGCCCTGTGGCAAGAAGTCGAAGAAGCCCGCGAAGCCGAGCTTGCAGAAGAATTAAACGAGGCTGTGACGGACGTGGAGCCGACCACCGAATCCCCGGCACAGGAATCCATCGTTGAGCCCAAAAATCCGGAAGCTGCCGAAGTGGTCGAAATCAAGCTGACCACCTACAATTTGAAAAAGGCTGGCCAAGCCCCGGTAAGCATCACTCCTGAGAGTAAAGACCTCAAACTGGAACCCGGCGACCAGTTGATACGCATCTACAAAGGCACGCTGATTGAGGTAGACGTACTCGATAGCGGATACAAGTGGGATGGCGAGATTTACCCCACCCTCACCCACATCAGTTGGAAAGCTACGGGCTACCAAATCGGAGGCAACAACTTCTTCGGGCTTCCTACCAAGCGCCGGGGCGAGTAAAACTCCCCTTTCAGCCGGTCCTACACCGGCTTTTTCTCGGTGTGGGTATTGTCAATGTTACAAAATGCTAATTATATTTCTATTAGGTTGCTGGGCGATTGACTTAGTAGCTGATGTATGTAAGGACGATTTAAGGCTTAACTTATTTTGCCGAATAATATAGCGGAATTGTTCTTTTGTCTTGTTTTATTGCTTTTCATGCAGTATTATTAGTGTATTCTTTAAGTAAAATACAAATATGCTTATAAAATCTTTACAAACGGCCGAATATCTTCTTAATAAGATAGAACAGAATTGGGATATTGCACATTTTTCCATTCAGGAACAAATAGATAGATGTAAATGTTCGCTTAAGATGTCTGATAATATGTCAGATGGTTATTCCCCTGAATTAGGCGTAAGTTGTTTGACTAATACGATTAGGCATTTAGTGTATCAAATCAAGGCAGAAGATGAAAACTGTAATAAATTGAATGAAAAAATCCGTGCTTTGTCATCTAGAATAACTGACTCCACTTCGGATTTGCAAGACTTACTTACATGTATTGAAAAAGAAAGTTGCGGAAAAATTCAATCTCTTCCGATTGTTAGATTAAAAGAACATCAGTCGTCAACCGACATATCAGACGTAGAAGGAGGAAAGCAGATTCTCCTAGATAAGCTTACTGAAATCACTTTAAGGATATCAAAGGAATTTAGAGCAGCATATAAAAAAGCATATGCCCTAGAGAGAGAACTCAAAAAGATAAGAAATATGCAAATAGAACAAGGTAATATATAAAAACCTTATTTTCTAGCTCATTCTTTTACCTTAATCCTGAGCTTCCCTTGTAAAGTGGAAGCACAGCCCCGTTATTTCGCCGTAGCGGCGGGTCAGGAACTTGGCCACTCCGAATGGAATGAGGTCTTCGTTAATCTTGACCTCAATGGTTTTATGCTCACCTGTGCTTTTGACTGTGAAGCTTGCTTCGATGTATACGTTCATGCCTGATGGTATTTGTTCGGGTTCATATTTGGGATAGGCTCGTCCGCAGTATAGGAGACTGTTGATGTCTACCATGTTTACCGGGGGTAATGGCAGACCTGTGTCGAGGGCTCGGATAAGTACGCGATTATTGCCGTAGTCTTGCAGAACCACATACTTCTGCTCTCCAGGCTCCCCTACTTCAAGCCATTCCGGCTTTATGCGGACTATGTCTCCTCTTTCGATTGATGTACTGCTCATGGTTGTAAAAGGTTAATGACCGCCTCCCTCAGCGGGAGGCGGGTTCCCAGCCCTCGATTTTGATGTTGGTCACGATGCCGTAATTTTCATACAGGCTGATGATTTCGCGGTCGGCCATCCCCTGTAGGAACTCGTGGTAGCTGTTGTCGGATTCTTCCCCGGCTTCCAACTCCTTGCGGTAGCTGTCGGCGTATGCCTTGTTTTCCTCGTAGGTGTTCAGGGTGTCGGCGATTTCCTCCATCTCGAACTCATCGTAGTCGGCGGGGTTGATGCCGTAGGCTTTCAGCTTGTCTATATGCTCGTTATTCATTGCTACTTAGTGCTTTTATCTATGGTGAAAGTATAGCAGATTGCGTACAATATGCAAGGACTTTTTACCTTTTTTCTTTCATCTTTTTGCACTTATTTGCAATGACTTACAGCTTACTTGGAATCGTCTGCCCGCTTATCCATGAACTCCTCGTGCGCACGTTTCACGAACGGACAATTCGCACACTTGTTCTCGGCTTCGAGTCGCAGCTTGCGCTCTTGGTCGTAGAGGTGTTCGTATCGTTCGGCTCGCTTCATTTCGCGCCAGAGGAAGATACCCATGATGGCACCCACAGAGGCACCATTCTGGATGTATTCGATGAACGGATTGAGTTCAGCTGTGGCCAGCGTCACTACCGCTAAGGCATTGGCGACCACGATGCCGCCTGTTACAAATGAATTGGTCATAAATGTATGATGATGGGTTAGGTGTTAAGAAGTGCCAGCAAGGCATCCTTGCGGGCGAGAAGTTGAATGAGTCCTGCGTGTTCTTCGGCGGACAAGTGAGAGATGGTGTCGTACGCATGGCGAACCTGAAGCTCCCAGGTATGAACCGGAATCAGGTTGGTATACTGCCATTGTCCATTGCTACCTAAGCAACCACTTTCTGATTCAGTAGTACGAGTTACGGCAAAGCAGCATTGGTGTCCTACTGCATATTGAGTGCCATCGGCATAATCGCTGGTATGGAATGTAACCAGCAACATATCCCCGGCTTCTACCTCAAATGGGGCAAACACCCAGCGCATGGTCTCCCCTACGCTATGCTGCTGATAGTTCGTACTGGTGGCAAGCAGTGCTTTGTTTCCGCTGTTGTCTTTTATCCAGACCTTGACCAGAATATCCGTATTGGCGGGAGCCGGGGTACCGCCGCTTCGACATTGCGTGGAAAGAGCAAGAACTCGCCCTCTGTTTTTCATGACCATGCCGAAGCCATACACGTTAGCGTTATCGATTGCTGTACCGGATGGCGATTCATACAAGGTTGTTAAAGCAGACGTACCCAAATCGGCAAAGAAGTCCTTTTTGTCGCCTGCATTACCTTCTTCCAACCATAGCTCATAAGCCGAAGCTCCACTCTCGCCTTGGTCGCCAGTTTCCCCTTTCGTACCGCGCTCACCTTTGAGCGATTCAAGCCAAGCGGCTTCCGAGCCGGAAAAGCCATTGGCCACGGCAATCTCATAAGCAGAAGCACCGGAAACATCGACCGCTAAACCGCCGCTGGCGGCTTTGCCTACCGGGCGCACTTGCTTGCCGGAAATCGTCTCGTCAGTTCCCAGCATGACGAACCCTGCGCTATCAGCGGTGGCTTGCTTGCTGTTCACCCACGACTTAGTTGCCACCAGATCTGGCGAGGGATATTCTCCGGCTGCAGCTGCGGGTGCATCCGTGGCCAGTCGGATAATGTCGTTGAGCAGAGTCGTGCTGATTGTGTCAGACAGTCGTTCTGCGCCATTCTCCTGCCAAGCAAACTCCGCCACAGCCGAAATACTTGCAGCCGTAGCGGCATTTCCGGAACCCACATTGAAGGCCTCATTGAGCGCTTCGCTGGAAACAGCCAGACTCAACTCAAAGCGCGTACCGTCTTCATCGGTGATGCCATTATCTGCGGCTGCGTAGACGAGCAACGCGCCCTCGTAGTCGCCCTTGGCTTTGATGCCGAAGCGCAGCTTGCTGGCGCTCGTGCAGCCCAGCACAACCACGGACAGGTTGAGATTGGCACCACGTTTGAAACGCAAGCCGGAGATGGGCGAACCTGATGCTTTTGCTTGGATTGCCGCCGGAGATTTTTCTGGATTAATGTAGATGTTCATACCCCATGGCGGCATGTCAAAAAATGGGAGCGGCGTGGTAGCGGCTCCCCTGGGGCTGAATACCGGGATTCCGGTTATTTCGCGTGTCGGCGGTTCACGTATTTCAGCGCGAGGCTCAGCGTTTTCTCGTCCACCGGCAATTCATGGTACAGCGCAAGCCCGGCAAGCTTGCTGAACTCCAGACTCAGCCGCTCGTTCTGCGGTGCGAGCTTGGAAATGTTTCGGATATATTCATCCTGTGCTTTCTTGAACTTCGCCTTGTTGCGCTCGTTCTCGATAGCGTCTTGGTACTTATCCAGCACTTCCATCGTCTTATCGAAGGAGGCTCGGAACTCGGCTCCCTTTTTATCGAGAGCCTTGCGGATTTCTTCTTTGCTTGCGTTAATCATAGTTGCATTCGGGTATTTAGAGGTTGCGGTATGCCATAGCCTTGGTCAGCAATTCCAGATTCACATCCAGATTGTGGCACAGGGCGTTTCCTGCCATGCGGCAGAATTGTTGACTCTGCCCTATGGCTTTCTTTTCGAGTTGAACCATGTGGCGTGTGTATTCAGCCATGGCTTCCTCATATTTAGCGAGGTCTTCTTCTCCCTCCACGGAATGGTCGTAAAAATCCAGCCACTTGTCGATTTCGTTCAAAGTGGTTTGCAGGGCGGCTGCGGCTTCATTGTACATCTGGATGATTTCTTCTTCGATGTTGTAGAGCGTGGACATGGTGCGGAATGGATGGTTAGATTTTCGTGCGGAGGTAGTAGAGAGCCTTTACGGCGTGTTGCCAGAGCATCATGTCAACGCTGTGGCCGTAGTAGTAAGCAGCGCCGCATACTTCGATGAATCGTTCTGCCATGGCGTTCTGGTTGGCGACTGTCTCGTCAAGGATAGCCTTGTAGTGTTGAGCCTTTTCCGGGTCTGTGTTGCTGTACTCCATCCACTTGCTGATGGCTTCCGAGCCTCGCTCAAACTCTGCGCTGAACTTGGCGTATTCCTCTTCATACTCGCGGATGGCTTTCTCTTTGCGTTCCTGTTCGTTCATGGTTCTTCGGAGTTAGGCGTTGATGAACTGCTTGGCAATGGTCAATGCAGGGCTGGAAACTTGGATTTCAATCTCATTCATGAGGGCCACGGATTCCATCAGCTTGTTAGCCTTGTACTTCAGGATTCTCTTCTGCTCGGTGATGCGGTCTTTGATACGCTCATTCTCGGCTTTGAAATCCTCCATCACTTCTACGGCGCGGCGCGGGTCGAGGATATGCAGGAGCTCTGTGCTGTATTCGGCTCGGCGAAGGAGGGCTGCTTTCTGATGCTCGTACTGTTCCATCGTCTCGTACTCGTTCATGAAGCTCAGGAGCTGGTATTTGTACTCCCATGCAATGCTGTTGCGCTTCACCTCGTTCATGGCGGCGTTATCGGCGACGGTCTTAGTGGTGGTATTCATGGCTATTTAATGTATTAAGTATTAGGCTTTTATCTATGGTTAAAGTATAGCAGACTCAGCACAAGATGCAAGGACTTTTTTACTTTTTCTTTCGTCTTTTTACACTTATTTTCAACACTTTACACCACCAAGAAAAAAAGCCAATTCCCGGTTGAGGGATTGGCTGTTGTATGGTCAGATTTTCCAGACTTTGGTCTGCATGTAGTAGGTGCCATTCTTGAGCTTGGCTCCGCGAATCGTGTAGTTCTCTTTCTGTACCTCCTTGTAGTGCTTTTCGGCAAACTCGTGGGCCATGGCCACCAGTTTCTCCTCAGCTTTGTCTGCTTGCTGGTTGGTGCAGATGGTGTGATAGGTCACACTCTCTGCCAGTTCCCAGCAGCTCACGATTTCTCCTGCCTTGTTGTGGTATACGGTCGTGATGGTTGCGCTCATGGTCGGATTCTGGTTATGCGTTGATGTATACTTTAGCCATATTGATGACGCTTTCCTCCACCGGGAAGCCAATTTCTTCCATCTTGGCTGCGGCTGCAAGCAGCTTTTCGCACTTGCGTTCCAAGTAGTACCCTGTATCGGCGATGTTCTGCTCCATGCACTCGCGCTCGAAGCGGAAGTCATCAGCGAGGTGCTTGGCGCTCTCTTCATCGAGCAGGCTTATGAGGCTCTGGCTTGCAGCCTCGCGGCGGGCGATTGCCTCCAGCTGGCGCTGGTATTCATCCAGCTTGTCCATCTCCTTCATGAAGCTTATGAAGTGGTATTTGTAGTAGGACAGGACGCTGAACTTAATGGCGTTGTCGATGGCGGGCTGGGCTGCGGTCTTAGTGGTTGTATTCATGGTTATTTAATATATTAAGCGTTAGTCTTTTATCTATGGTGAAAGTATAGCAGACTCAGCACAAGATGCAAGGACTTTTTTACTTTTTCTTTCGCCTTTTTACACTTATTGCCAACGCTTTACGAGTATCAGAATAACACCCGCATTGGGATATTATGCTTCCGATAATACTCCGCTTCATATTTCCAGTCGTGCTTGTGCCACTTGTAGGAGCCGTTGTCTCCATCCGGCTTGAAATTGACCAATGTAATTTCAGCATCCGGGTATTCATCCCGCAAGAGGTGGTAAGCAATCCAGCCGGTGGTGGGAGACGCATTATTGGTGGCATACTTGTATTGGGTGAACCACTTGCGTTCCTTGGTGAGAGCCTTGTCGCTGAGCAACAGGACATCCTCAAACAAGCCGAAAACGTCTTTCTCATGACCGTAGGGGATGAACCAGTTTTTATCTCGCGCATTGCGGCGAACAATAAGCAAGCGTCGGTTAGGCAGATGCTTCAAGTGTTCGAATGGCTTTGCCCGATTCAGAAATACCAGCACGTCATCCGGTGCAATCCCCAGCGCTTTTTCATCCACCTGCGGATAGTTGGCAAAAAGCCAGAATCGCGGCGCGGGTTTGGCGAGCAATCGAGTCTGCTGTGTGGGCATGGGAAAGCGTTTATTCAATTCGGACTTGTGGTGCAGGAAATACTCCGGGTATCGGTGAGCGGGTTCCGGGGCATTGCCACCATTGTATCGGTGCTGCGTGAACAAGGGGGAAAAGAACAAGCCGTATGCGTGGAGGTCGCAATGATTATGGATGCGGGAAAACGACATATCAGTCACACCAAAGCTGGCAATGGCTTGTACGAATGGAATCATGGCAGGACGGAAGACCACAAAGGCGTGACTTCCCTTATTTTCTGCGCAGTTCGGAGCAAGCTGGGTATAGGGATTCTGGCATTTCTCAAGCAAGAGGGTATGCTTTCCCCGGAATCGGCTCACACCGTTGATATCGCCCAGGCACAACAGCCCGCAGTTGGATGGAAGCGGATGCTCGGCGAGCAGCGCATCCAGTTTCCCCTGTGGGTCGGAACATGGATAAGCGTCATCCTCGAAGATGATGAGATAAGGTAAACCATCCCTATCAGCTTCCAGAATGAGTCGCATAAATGTGAGCGCCAGACTTGAATAAGCCTTGGGTTCTCTGTGGCGCGTGGGCTTTTCCGGGATAATGGGATAGGTTACCGGAGGCATGGTCAGCCCGCGCTCATGGAAGAGACGCCGCATGAAGCATTGTCTCCAAGGTGACATCGAAATGCAGCGGGTATTCTTGTTAAGGTCAATTTTCATATCAGGCATAGGTCAGAGTGATGATGATGGTATTGCCTTGCAGCCCCACGCTCATACCTGTACTGACAGAGCGGCGGTCAGTCCGGTCTAAGTCGTACCAGTATTGAGAGGGGCTGTAGTGACCATCGGAATTGGTGTGGGTGCAGGAGATATTCTGCACAATCTCCGCCAGGCGCTGCCGGAGGAGTTGCCGGGCAGCGGCGCGGATGCTGTTCATGTCGATATTTTCACAGTTGCAAGGCATAAGGAGAAAAAGTTATTGGTAGTGAATACTGGAACTGGCGCTGCCGCCGTTGGCGGTAAGGCTTCCGGAGGTGTCGGCAACAATCGTGCCGTATTCCGTTGTCGTCACCACCGCGCCATTGACGGAAACCTCGTAATTGATACTGGAGGCAATAGCCTGAGCCTCGGCAGCAACCGCAGCCTGAATCTGTCCCAGAAGGTCACCGCATTTGCAGGTGCATTCTTTCTTCTCCAGCTCGTCAATGCGCTTGCTAAGTTCGGCGATTTGTTTTTCCAGTTCTGCCAGCTTGGCAGCACAATCGCAACCACAGCAACCGCTCCCGGAAGAAGAGCTGCCGCCCTCACTTCCACCGCCGGGGATGGAGCCACCGCCGGATGAAGAAGAACCTCCGGGTATAGAGCCACCGGGAATCGAGCCTTCCCCTGTAGAGCCACCACTAGACGAAGAACCACCCGAGGAGCCACCGGACGAAGAAGAACCAGCTGTAGAATCAGAGGAAACATTTGAACCGGAAGCTACGTCTGAGCTGGAGCCAATATCGGAGTCCGATGATACGCTGTCAGAAGCACTAGCAGAAACACTCGCTGAACCCGATTCCGAGGCGGAAGCTGAGCCGCTTGCAGAGCCAGAGCCGCTTTCAGAGGCAGAGCCACTCGCAGAATCAGATAAAGATTGCTCTGATTCCGAGTCAAAGGAGGCACTATTACTTCCTGTTTCATAACCTGTTTCTGAGGGTGAATATGAGGCTGATTCGCTTTCACTCTCGCTTGCTGAGGCAGACATGGACATAGAAAGCGAACCCTCCTGAAAAATCGGAATGGTGATGTAAATGACGCCATCCACAATTTCGTTGATATAAGGACCATCCCCGGAGCCGGAAGCCGAACCGCCAACCTGATCGGCAGCGAGGGCCATTTGAGGAAGCCGTGAGCCATCTTCCCCCAGGAACGTAACGGTGCCATCGTCCTCCAGAATGGCAGCGCGATAACTGACCTCCAGCCCGGAAATCACCCCGGTTACTTCCTTGCGCGTATCAGCATAAGGAATCTTGATAACGCCTGAGTTGATTTCCGGAACAAGGATATCCTTGCTGAACACGATATCGTCCACCCCGCCAAGGGTAATGACTGGTTCATCCTCTCCCAGGGATTCTTGTGATTCGCTGGCATCCGGCCATACGGAGTTGGCTCGCCGGAGCTTGATTTTCAGATTCTTAGCATCAACAAGACTCAGTCCCTCACAGCAAATAAGCTTTTTGAAGATGAACAGGTGTTCGTCTCGCTTGCGGAATAATCCAGCGGGCTTGCTCTCATATTCTTCGCTCTCGGGAGCGGTGTAGTAATTATCAGACTCAGCTGCCGAGCCTGCTCCGGAGCCGCTGCCGGTGGATTCTTCTTTTGCTTCTTCGTCTGCATCAAAGAGCTTTTCCACCTGAATAGTCTGCAAGTCCAGTGTTCCGGTGTGGGCCTGATAGATGCGGGCACGGTTGACTTCCTCCTCTCGTTTAAGCTGGTACGAACCAATGAACACGGAGAGCGTACCCTCGCCCTCCTGATTGGTGTCCGTTTTGCCCCAGGGGACGAACTTCTCTTCCGCTTTCTTGAAGTTGGCGCTGAGGATTTCCCCCTTGTAATTCTGCTTGATGATGCAGTAGATTTTGGTCAATGCTTCGGAAAACTCTCCCAAATCCACCCATCCCTCTGTGTAGTCATAAATGGTAGCACCTTCCGGAACGGAATATGTTTTGCCCATATAGTCAATGATGGCACCGGCTTTTATCTGAGCAATCTTCGGCCAGTTGCCATCCGCACTTACCTCGCACAGCTGCTTAGGCTTTAAGCGCAGTTGAAACGGAACCACGCGAAACTCTTGCAGATCCGTGCCGCCTGTTCCTCGGTACTTGGTGTCGCGATAATCCGAGCCGGAATACTCAATGCTGGAGGTAGAGGAACCGTTGCCAACATTGGAAGCCTTGGCCAGTTCTTTCAGGCAATCGACTACCTGATTGAGCCAACGGGCTGAAAGGGTCTCACCCACTCGTACTTTGTCAGGGAGCTTCATAGCAGGTTAAGAGCCGTATAAGTCTTTATCCCAGCCACCAAGACCGGAGAGCAGCCATGTGTTTTCAATGGTATAGGTTTTACCATCGTCATTCATCGAGCAATTGGAAGATACCTGCAACCATGTGCGATTCGGGAACTTCGGTGCCTTGGGTGGGTTGTTGATTTTGCCCACAGAGTCAATGTCGGACTTATCCGAGCGCGAGGTCTGTCGAACTGTGTAGGTGGCCATGATATCCTTGTAGGAAGTCACGCCCTTGTTGATGAGGTCGAATGCCTTGCTCCCTGTTTTGAGGAGTTTTCCGAGCTGCTTCATGACCGGAAGTCCGTCACTATCCAGCTTCGGCTTGCCGCTTCCATCTACTTCCGGCACTAATTCCCAGAGACGGGCGCCATCCATGAATGCCTTGAGATACTCCAGCTGCCCGCCTGAGATGCTGGCCATCTTCGGGTGGGTCAGAATAGGTTGGTCAACCACGGTCACATCAAATGAGGTCGTAAACGAACTGCCGCCGATTGACCAAGAACCATCTTCACCCTCGCCAGCATCAGAGCCGGAAAGGTCTTCTTCACTCTCTTCCGATGACCCATCTTCTTCGCTTTCCTCTCCCTCAACTTTCGGCTTGGAATAGGTGAGTTTCACGCTGGCCATTCCGGCAATGCCGGGCGTGATAACAGCCTTGCTGAGTGAAACAGTTGACAAGACATCAATGCCGGAATCCATCTCCGGTACAGACCGCAAGGCATCGCCCTCGGGTATCTCATAGGTCAGTTCTACGGTATCGCCTGTATCGCGGTCACGGCTCAGTTCAATCGTAAGCCCGGTAATGGTGTAGCCCGTGTTGCCGAACCACACCATCCTGTCCCCGCCGGAGCCGAATCCTGTTCTTAAGGTTGCCATATATCTGCGCCGGGTGTCAAAATCAACGGCTGATAACAGCTTCCACGTTGCCTGTGACTTGAACCGTAGGCGGTCGTCTGGTGTTGTTACCGATGCCCTCCAGCAGACGGGTCTGTTTCTTCGTTTCGGAGATGAGAGGGCCACCGATGACAACGGAACGTCCACCACCACCGACGCTGGCATGGGAATCCGAGATTCGCGTGCTGGACTGGCGACTGCGCCCCTGCTGCTGCTTTTCTCGTTTTTCCTGCTTCTCCTGCATATCTTCGAGCTGCTTCTCCAGCGCGACCATGCGCTTGGCACGAGCTTCGGCATCTTCGAGTCCCTGACGCTGGTATTCTGCGGTAAGTTGGGTGATGCGTTGCTGCTGTTTCAGGACTTCGAGACGTTTCTCATTTCCGGCAATCTCGGCTTGCAGCATCTTTACCGCCATGTCGTAGTCGCTGGCAGCCCGCTGACGTGCCTGTTCCTGTTTTGCAGCTTCCTCTGCCCGGCGGCGTTCGGTTTCAGCTGTTCGTTCGGCTTCTTCTCTTCCCCGGCGTTGCAACTCCACAATCTTGTTGTAGGTGGATGCCAGCTTCTCGTAGCGAGCGGTATCTTCCGGTGTGACTATCGGCTTATTGAGGATGTCCTGCATCTCCTGACGCAGCGTTTCAATCGTGTGGCGAGCCTGACCATATGCCGTAGCATCGGCAAGGCGAAGTTCAATCTGGGTGTTGGTATCCAGCCCGGAGAGGTAATTCTCTCGCTCGGTTTCCCGCTGCCGCTGTGCCATGTCGTAGAGTTTTTCGCGAGCTGCGGCCAGTTTCTTTTCGAGTTCTGCGGCTTCTTCGCGCTGTCGCCGCAGGGCTTCGGCGGCACGTTCTGCCGCCTGAGCAGCTTCCACCTGCTTTGGCAACGTCTCTTCGTAGTGCCGCTTGCGTTCACGAAGCCGTGCCAGCTGCTGGTCGAGCAGCTGTATCACTTCTTCGTCCTCGTCTTTGGCCACCGCCATGCTGCGCTGGTCACGCAAATCTTCCATGCGCTCCTCCAGTTGTTCCATGAAGGACTCGTATTGTTCATGCGTCTTGACCTTTTCAGCTTGTTTGTTCAGGTTTCGGAGGGACTTCTCGAACTCTCGGGTGGATTCAGCGGCTCGTTCTGCCGCTTCGCTGTTGCCCATGAACCATGAATAGAGAGCCCCCAGGGCTTCGCCAATGCCTACGATAATCAGACCGATGCCGGTGCTGACAATGGCCGCTTTTACCGCAACCATAGCCGTGCGGGTTACGGTAGCCATTGTTGACCACGCAATCGACCACGTTACCTTGAGCCCGGCAAGGGTGGAGGACATGGCCGTTTTCAACCCGGAGAGAGCGGTGCGATAGCCTGTCACAAAGGAGGAAAAAGAAAGTCCTTTGATGGTATTACCAAGGGCTGTAAGCTGCGCCCGGAACGACACGGTGCTGGTGGTAGCCGTCTTGGTGTTGCCCACATACATGAGCATGGCAGCGGCGGCTGAGGCTATGACTGTTTCCGCGCCTCCCAGTATTGAGACAAGCTCGCCAATGCCGGAAACAATGGGAGTAATGACGGACACCGTCCCCTCAAATATGGTGGCTAATGTCTGCCCGAATTGTTGAATGGTCGGAGTCAGGGAATCAACGTAAGCGGTCAGGTCTGCCAATACCGGGAGTATAGCGGCATTGATGGGTGTACCCATTTCCACCGCTAAGGCAGAGAATCCATCGGTAAGCGTGCTTAATGCGCCGGAGAATGTCTGCGATTGCAGCTTGGTCATGTTCTCCAACAGACCACCGGGACCAGTCAGCTTGTCGAGAGCGGCATCGAGGTCGTCCAGATTGAACTGGCGCTTGGAAATCCCCTTGAACACGTCCTCAAAGGAGATTCCTTTCATCTCCGCTATCAGCTTGCGGATGGGAACGCCTTGCATTTCCAAGGACTCGGCAACCTCGTTGCTAAGCCCGGAGTTCTGCACCTTGGCGTAAAGGAAAGCCAGTTCCTTGAGCGGCTTGCCGGATACCGAGGCAATGTCGCCGAGCTTGCGGATAACCTCAATGCTCTTCTCTGCTGCCGTTCCCATGGAAAGCAGCGTTTTGCCGGCATCGGAAATATCCCCGAACTCAAAAGGTGTTTCGGCGGCGTAGACTCGGAGCTTTTCCACGTACTCGGCAGCCGCAGCGGCATCGCCCATCATGACTTTGAATGCCAGACCGGTCTGCTCCATGCGGGCGGCTTCTGCGGAGATTCCACCCAGGGTGGAGAATGCACCTTTGACCGCAGCGATGGCGGCACCGATGGCAGCAAAAGAGGCAGCAAACTGCCCGGCCAGTCCCTTGACAGATTCCTTGGTCTTGCCGATTTCACCCTTAATCTCGTTCAGGGCATTCTGCAAGTCGGAGGCATCCCCGGAGAATGTGAATGTAACGTCAGCCATGTCTGGTCAGGTATTTCAATCGGTTGAACAGGCTTTCCGCTTCTCTGGCTTCATCTTCGGAGACGCTTCGCCATTCGGTAGCAACGCCCTCGCTGAGCCATGCGGCATGCAGGTATTGCAAGGTCTTGCGGAGCGGCATCCACATGATGTATTCCTCCGTCCACCCCGTCGCTTTAGCTATCGTGAAAATCACGGTGGCGTTCAGCGCGGGGTATGCCCGTTTGGGGAGTCAGTAGCATCCGGCTGCGGAATGGCAGATGCAGCTTGCAACGATGCTTGGTCAGCGGACAACGCTGAGGTGATGACTCGCAGTTCTGCCGGGCTGATACTCATGGCAAACTGGGCGGCTTTGCGCTTCACCTGTGATGGGGTGTTGTAGACGGTCTCCATGACTTCATCGAGAGGAGCGGCGTGTACCCAGATAAACTCGGTCAGAATCCCGATGTCGATATTGGTCAATTCGGCATTGCCAGCGGAAAGTGGGTTGCCCAGCTGGCGCAGGACTTCGAGGGAGCCAAGAGAAATCGGACGCAGGGTCAGACCGGATTCGGTGCAAGCCGGAGGCTGAATCATGGAACGATTGTTTTCGTCTTCGCGGGTGGATATGGAAATGGTAGGCATAATACATTGCCGGGATGTCAAAAGTATAAACCGTTCAGACTTGAACGGATGACGGCTATATGCTAGACTCCTCTCGCTTTTCCGCCACCACTCGTCTGGTGGGTGGCTCGTTCACCTTCAGCGGAGAGTTAGCAGCCCTTTCCTCTGGGGTAACGCGTCCGCAAGGGTACGGAACAGCAGTTGAACTCGGCTGGCAGAATAGCAACCACAAATGCCTACATTAAAGTGGATTGAGCTTCTGGTTATCATAGTGCAGATTGTCCTGTTCATTATGAGCCTGTAAAGGAGCTCCGTGCAGCAGGAAGCGCAATCCTGTCTGCACGTCACTTTTCACTTAAAAAGAAGGCTTTTTGCTAAAAAAATCTTGACATTGGAGTAGTTCAATGTCATTCTATGGTCATGAAATCCATGTAGGCGTGGATTGCTTTTCTGTAGAACCTCTCGGATTGCGCCCGGGAGGTTCTCTATTTCTACCCCCTTGTGAACTTGTTAATCAGAATCCCCAGCTGGGACTCGGGAGTTCCCTCGGGAATGACAAGAGTCTTGTTGCCGCGCTTCACCAGCTCCACTTTGGGGGCATGGCCAATGTGGTGGTTGATGAGTGTGCAAAGGTTGCGCATAGCAGCTGCCATATAGGCGAGAGGATGGTCATTATCGGTGCGGGTAATCCAGCCTTTATCCTGCCAGCGGGCGATCATCTCGGAAGCTTTGAACTTGCCGTCCAACGAGGATTCATCGAAAAGCCAGTTCACCACAGGTTCGGTGTCGCCGGAAACGGAATATGCCGGGCGTTCGGAAAAAGGAATCCCCAAGGCTGTCAGGCATGCCGCCAGCATCAGGGATTCGAGTTCTCCATCTTTGGAGCGGATGAAGTTCAGCGCATCTGTTGAGGGTTTCTTCTGCATCAGAAATCGTAAATGGTGGAAGATACCTCAAAGGATGCGAGGTCTTCATTTTTGAGTCCGATTTTAATCCCGGTCACGACATTTGTTCCAGAGGCAACGGTAGACAGCCCATGGTCAGGTGCGGCATTCGCCAACACGAGTGTCTGGGCAACCTTGATGTCTGTGGGGTTGTCGCGGGGGATGTAGCCTTTCATGGAGATATCGGTCTGGTCATCATAGAAGATGATGCCGACCTTTTTCCCGCGATAGTCACGCTGTACTTTGCTGTCCGGCTTATAGTCGATGTCCTGCGATTCCAGCAGGATGCCCTGCTGGTCTTCATCGAACCCGAATACGCCGACTGTTCCGATAATTGTAGCCATAATATATTGTCCCGGTGTCAAAATTGTACCACCACCCGGAAGGTAGCGGTCTGGATAAAATTGTTATCCATCGTTTGTGGTTCTTCGATGCTCTGCAGACTCAGGCTGTACAGAATGAAATCAGCCGCCATGCCGTTGATTGACTCGCGGGTGCTCCTTTTCCCCAGTAGAGCGCAGAGCGTGGAGAATTGCTCCCGCATGGATGTTTCCTCTTCTTCCAAAGCGGCACTATGCAGAGCGAGGGTCAACGAGCATTCCCATGTATTGTTACCGGGTATCAATTCGTCATCAGCTACGCAGCTCAGCAGGACGTAGGGCGTGTTAAGCTCGCCATTGCTGATGGGGGTATGGATGGATAAGCCCGGTTTGGATTCCATCAGGAAGCGGCGTGTCGTCTCGGTGATGGAGTGTGTGTTCATCGGATGGATTTGATGAGCTTTCGTTTCAATGCCCGCAGGTTTCCGTCAAATCCACGTTCCACTTTATCCAGCACGAATGCAGCCCGGCGCATGGTCATGGCTTCATTGTATGGTACGGAGTTGGTGATGATAATGGTGATGCGATTTCGCTTGCGCGTGATCCGGCAAGCACCTTCTGCGATGCCGTGCCGTTTCACCCAAGCAGGAATACGGGTAGCTTTGAGCTTGGTGGCTGCGGCATTCCAGCCGGAAGCCTCGCGCCCCAGGCTCTTCTTTTTCTTGGCAAGCAATCGCCGCAAGGCTGCATCCTTGCGATAACCTTTGCGGGTGATACGATGAGTTTCAAAGTAATGCGTGACTCGCGTCGTCCACTCGCTCTTGGCAGTAGAGGGATTCTTTGTCAGAATCATGGGCATGGTGTTGCGAACCGCCTGAGTCGTGAAGCGTTTGGCACCCTCAATGAGAGCATCTTCCAGCGACTTCTGCCCCAGGATGGCGAACTTTGCGAGCTTGCGGTCGAGGGATGCGGAGTTGATGGTTACTGTTGCAGACATTCCAGAGAGATGAATGGGGTTGATTTCTTGACGCTCATACTCTCAATGCGAAAGCTCACGCCCTCGTAATAGAGCAAGTCGCCCACCGCTGGGGTGGACGACAGGTCGCTTCGCCGGACTCTCACCGACAGGGAGCGGGTGGAAGATAAGCCTCCCAGCTCCAGCTCCGCTGCCAGCGAGCCCTCGTTGACCAATGCCGGTACTTGTTTCCTGCCGATGGTTATATATGATGGGAGTTCCTGATGAATGCTCAGGAAGTCGGCGCTCATTTCATCAGCAAGGCTCATGGTCAGGCTGCAGAGGTTACGGTGATGCGCTGCAAAGCTGCAGGTCGGATAACCTGATAGCCGTACAGGCATTCCAGCGTGATATACACCTTGTTGGAGGTCGTATCCGTGTAGCGCAGGTAGCCAAAGGTCAGCCCGGTGACAGGGTCGGTCACGGCTCCGGCTTCATCGTAGTTGGCGATGGGCTGGAGGTAGCGCATGGCTACGGCCATAGCCGAGGGATGGGTGACGAACCCGGCAAGGTTCTCGCCGTTGTCCGGCACGCAGTCCGTCTCGTACACGTTGAGCCCGGCCAGTCGGTTGATGCGGGCTTCTACCACGCCCGGCTGCGCCAGATTGGTGATGAAGCTGCGGGACACGATGTCGTCAGCCAGCAAGGCGGTGTTCAGACTGGTGTTGAGCACCAGCGAACGCCCGGCTTTCGGCATCTTTGCCTTATTGCAGGCTTCACGGATTTTCAGCACTGTCTTATAGGAAAAATCCTCCGCAGAGGCTACATCGGTAGCTGTTGCAAACTGATTCTTCTTGATGGCGCTGAAAATGTCCGTGAGTACGTCAATGGCGAGCTGCTGGGCAGCGGTGGACACGAGCTTTTCCAACAGGGGAACAGCCGTGGTAGCGGCTTCCTTGGCGGTCATGTGAACAGTCTTGAACTTGTGCTTGTTGAGTACCACCGGAATGGTGCTGGCCTCGCTGTCAATGTTCTTCACATAGTTGCCATCGAAGTCGGAGGACGGAGATGGTGCGCCTACCACCGGAACTTTGACCGTATCGCCCTTGTCGGCAGAGGTCGGTCCGAAGTTGGTGGAGAAGATGGAGAGCGGCATCAGCTCGGTCATCCACGGCATGAGAGCCGCCTGTGCGATGCGTACGTCCTTAAGGTCTGTGAGTGTATTAGCCATAATGGTGAGTTCTGGGTTAGAGGTTGTTGTAAAGTTCGGCTCGTTCGGCATCGCTCAGGGAACGCAGGAAAGCGGTCTGTGCTGCCGGGTCTTTGATGGCAGCAAAGCGTTCGCTTACCGGGCGCACATCCGGGTCACCCTTGGCGGTGACAGGCTGAGCAGCGGCGGGCTTGCCGTAATACTCCGCAGCCCGCTCTTCGGCACTCTTTGCTTCTGCCTTGAGCTGCTGCACTTCTTCGAGGGCTTTGCGATATGCCCCCTCCACGCTTGCAAGCTGCTCCTTCGTGTGCGTCAGGTTGTCCGACAGCTCTTCGTTGGTTGCCTGTAAGGTGGCGATTTCTGTTTCCAACGCTGCGAGTTTCTCGCTCTGCTCGGTCAGACGCGCGTTGGCTGCATCGAGTTGTTCATCGAGTGTTTCCATATTTGATGTGGGGTTGTCAAAAGTTGTGGCGTGCAATAAGCTTTGCCTGAACCGCAGCAAGCGACCCAGCACAGGCATCTACGAGCCTTTTGTCTCGGGCATCTGTTCCGTAAAAGCTCTGTCCCTCCATATCAGCTTCATCAATCGCTCTGCGGCGGGTTACGGCTTGTTTGAATCTCGCCCAGGTATCATTGACCTGCTGCGTGAGGCGGTCGCGTTGTTCTGCTGTCAGGCTGGTGCCATCCATCCCGGTACTCTTGTACTTGCCAGCAGAGAATACTTCCATCTTCAATCCGCAGCGGTCATAGAGCGCGGAGCTGTCTACCACCGGCAGAATGACACCGATTGAGCCAACCGTGGCAGACGGAGCCGCATAGATGACATCAGCCTGACTGGCGACCCAGTAAGCAGCGGAACAACATTGCCCGGCGGTAAAGGCGTAGACATGCTTGTCCTTGGCTATGGTACGCACCACCTGAGCCAGTTCGGGCGTTCCGTTGACTGTACCACCGGGCGAGTCGATATCGAGCAGGATGGTATGTACCGCCGGATCTGCTGCGGCTTGCAGCAAGGCAGCGGCAGTTTCCTCCATGCTGCACAGCCGCACGCCGCAAATAGCAGCAATAGCTTTCTGACGGGGCGATACCTGACGCAGCATCGTTCCATGAATGCGAACGGTGGCCAGTCCGTTCTGCAGTTCGTAGGGTTGAGCCTTTTCGTCAACAGCGTTACCCTGCGCCGGGGATTGAAAGTTCACGGTGCAGAGTTCGCGGTAGGCTTCCAGCGTTATCAGCCAGGGCTGCATGGGGGCGGTAATCATGGTGTGGTCTGGGTAAAGGATTGATACAGGTCTTGCGGGCTGACTCCGTACTTAGCGGCAATCTCTTTCACGAGAGCCATCTCGCGGGCGCGGGTTTCCAGTTCGTGGTGGATGTCGCAGCCGAGTTCGGCAAAGTGGTCAGTTAAGGTTTTCAGCCCCGCCTTTACGTCCTCACGGTTCTGCTGAGCTTCACGCCCGGCATCCACCGTGACTCGGCGGGGCGTGACGAAATCGACCTCAGTCCAGTCCTCTGCGGGTGGCAGTTTGCCCGCCGTGATGGCATGCCCGATGACGAAATGCCAAATCGGGCGAAGCATACGGTCTATAAGCACGGATTGTCTACGACTGAATCTGCGGTCGGCTTTCGCCACGGTGAGTCTTACTCCGGCACCACCGATTTTGGACGAATCGCTAGCGAACTCATACGGCAACAAGCCCAACGCACTATCCCGGTGCAGGAAATCGAGGAATCCCTGAAACGTGGGGCTCGGGCGGTTGCTCTGGAAGCTCTCGATAGCTTCGTCCGGCTGAATCTTCACCAGCTTGCCACCAAGGATAGTCTGGAGGAATCCGGGGTCGCTTCCCTGGGGTTGAACCGGGGCATTGAGTTGGAAATCCCGGTCGTCAACATCTGCCCGGCTGGTTTTGAGGACGCGCGAAATATCGGCGTTGTCCTTGACGGCATGCTTTTCGAGAGCCAGTAGTTCGGCAACATCCAGCATGTGGTTGATACTATGCTGAATGGTTGGATATCCCCGCGTCTGGGAGATAGACATGGGAGTGAAGAGGTGCAGGACATCGCGAGCGGCGAGGTCGCGATAGTTACCATTATCCAGCAAAAGACGGTAGGAAAGCGGCTTTCCGAGGTCGTTAACGCGGATGCCGTCAATGATGGTGCTTTCGGTGGAATCTTCCTCGGTGCTGCCGATACGGTGTGTCTCGATAAGCTGAATCTTCGGTACGCCGTCCTCCTCAGTTTTCAGGATAAACATCTCGCCGTCTACTTCCAGAGCCATACAGGCGAGGTATTGGCAGGTAACGAGGTTGAATCGCCCGGTGATTTCTGCGTGTCTCGACCAACGGTTGAAGTAGTCGAGGGCTTGCTTGTTCCATGCGGCATCCTTGCTGGCGGGTTGGGGCATGATGCCGTCTCCGATGGAGTACATGGCCATGCTGCCCACAATCTCCTGCAAGAAGCCGGAGTTTTTCACCAGATAGCGGCTCCGGCGTACCAACTCGGAGCGGACTCCGGGAGTCAGGTCGAGCGAGGTGTCGCGCGGGCCACTTCCGGGGACTTCTGCACGCCGGGGTGAACGGTTGGCGGATTCAAAGACAGAATGCGAACCAAAGAAGATGCGGGCAGCGAGGCGTTGCAAGAAGTTCATGAGAGCAAATGTGGGTTACAGGGGTAAACGCCATGCAACATGACTGAGGGAAGAAGGATGGTCAGATGTGCCGGAAGCCTGAGCCTGTCGCTCAAAGTAGCGGAGCGCATAGGCGCATTCATCCAGCACATCTGCTACGGGCATGGCGAACTGTTTACTCACAGACGTACTGCCATCGTTCCAGCTCATGAGGGTTTTGCCCTCCAGAAGCATCTTCTTGGCAGTCGCCTGTATCTGCTTCACTTCCCCCTCGGTGAAGCCGCGAGTAAACAGTCCTTTAGCACTCATACCTCAAAAGCGTTGCGGGCAGCGGAGCTGCTGCTGTACTTTTCGAGCTGGTAGTGAGGTTCATCCACAAAGGATTTCCACGTACCACCCCAGGTGATGCCCGGCACCTGATTGTAGAGCTTGCCTACTTTGGCGTATAGGGCATGGTCGCCAATGTATTCTTTGCCCCGGAAGATTCCGATGTCCCAGGCAATGCCGAAATTGTGCATGCTCTGGCCACCGCGTGCTTTGGTCACGCGCGGACGCTTACGATAGAGCGCATCCTGCTCGGCATAGGTACGGGTTCCGCAGATGATGCGGACATCGTAGCCCTCGGCATCGGCTACAGCCTTGGCGGCTTTGAGCCAGATGCGGGCAGCTCGCTGAGTCTCGGGCGTAAGCGTGGCGATATTACGCTCGGAGCGCTCATCGAAGCTGCCGATTTCAGCCTTGATGCGTTCGGCATCGTTCTGCCACTCCTGGGCGGCGGCTTTGGTCTTGCGACCATTCACGCCGTCCACCTTACCGGGCTTATACCCGGCAAAGGTCAGCAGACGCTGCCAGAATCGCACGTCTTTCTGTACCTGTGCCAGAGTATCAGCCATTGTCGGAGTCCTCCTTTTTGGTTTCAGTTTTATCCTTGGTGACTACGCCAATCAGACCAGCCACCGCCATGCCAGCGGCGATGATCTGCTCGGCAATAGCCGCTTCAATAGTGGCTCCGCATGCGGTTGCAAGGGCAATGACGCCCAGCCATGTGGAGCGTTCCGTCAGTCGATTGAGAATGTACTTGAACATGCCAGAGGGGGCATGTCAAAACCGTAAAAAACAAAAAGGCTCTCCAAGCCGATTCGGAGAGCCTACTTTACATGGATGAAAATTATCTGCTAACCTATCAGTAGAGTCATAGCACAGCCAAATAAGGTTCCTAAGACTGCTCCACAAAGCACCTGAATCCACGATACTCGCTCATCATGCTTCTTTTCCTTATCAGCTTGTTCTCTTTCCATTTCTCGTTTCTCAATTTCAGAGAACAAAACTTCTTCGGCGGAATAGAAATCCTTAATGAAAGCCCGAGCTATGCGCACATGTTTCTCGCATACTTTAACAAACTCCGGGGATTCTTTATCCAATTCATGCAAACTTTCAAGCTCTGCCGAAATGGAAAAAAGTGCCTTAGAATGCTTAAAGTAGTTGGGAATAATGCTGCCTGCTAAAAACTCGTATCCTTTATAGGACTGCTTAATCTTTTCAACCTTGTCCATGCACAAGGCTACATTAAACTCCATTACATCAAACTTAGCTCGATGGGTGTGACGGATAGCTCTCTGCCATTGTTTTTCGGACGCTTCGCCGTTCAATTCGGCTTTCAGAGCTTGAGCAACATGGTAAGCAGAATAACGAAGCTCATTGATACATGGGACGAGCGTTTCAGTTGCCTCCCTTTCATATTTCTTGAGGGCGGTTTCTGCGGCAATGAAGCCGTCTATAAACTCCTGTTTCTGAGCATCGTCAGACATAGCGTCTATCAGGCAAAAGCTTTCAGGGACTTAGAGAGTCGAGCGAGTCGCTGCTGCAGGTCTACTTCTGTAGCATATTTCCCCATCAGCAGGTACACGTTCCCACGAGCTACTTTTGCAGTAGCTACTCGCTCAGATATGCTGAGTTCCTGCTCCAGTCTAGCGCGGCGAGCTGCAACTCGTTCTGATAATTGGGTCTGCTGTTTCATATCGCAAGTATGATACCATTTTCCTTGCTAAAATCAAGGCTTTTACGAGACATGGCTTTTGAAACTCGAAGAATTCATTGACAAAATACTCAAACTCTGCATAATGAGGGCATCAAGATGCGAGTTTTTGATATTTCTCCTGAGATGCCTCCAGCTGCTACTGGGGGCATTTCTATTTACAACAACTTGGAAATCTTATACGCGAACTGCCAGTTGCGACAGGTACGGTAATTCTTGCTCCGGTAGTGTGGGTCGTTCGGGTCGGCATCTGCCATGCTGAACTTTACCTCCTCGGCGTTCTCAATCTCGATGTAGATTCCGTTCCTCTGAATGGTTAAGAGGCTTCCCTCCTTTTCCCGGAAAGCCAGATGGAAGTTGCGGCTCCACACATAGGGGCGGCTGACTCCGCAAAGATAGTGATAGGGAGTATCCGGTAACGTGATATTCCCTATTTCTATCAGGTTGGCTTTGATACGCGGGTCATATTCCCCTAGCAAGCAATGAGCACAATGGACTGCCAGATTCACCCCGGTAACGTGTTTCAACCAGAGATAGGAAAATGGTGCGCTGACCTTTAGTGTGCGAATCGTAATCATGGCGTCTGTTTTGTTGTTCAGTATAGCACGATTTCGCAAATTTTGCAAATAAAATCGGCTTCAATTTACAAGAAACCACGCTCTTGCTCAATACTTTGCATAATTTCTGCCACCAGTTCGCCGTGCATGTTATGATGGTAGTTACCGGGGTATTCCATGTTGAACTCCACATTGATGGCTTCTTCCACCTTGCCTCGCGGCAGCTTCCGGGGATGACTGGCGATGGCGTATAGCTGAACCTCGCTTTCTCGTCCCTTGATTTCCACGTTCTCGAAGTATTCCAGCAGGAGGTTGCGGAGGCTGTCATGGGTATGGAAATGCTGCATCGTCCACACGCCGCTGCGGTAGGTTGCCCCGAAGTTCTCCTTATCAAGGAACTGAATATCGCGCCCGTGGCTGTTGTAAGTTTTGAACGTCTTGAGGCGTTCCGTAAACGGCAGCGAGCGCGTGCCGATGTAGATTCGTCCATCCTGTTTCAGTAGAGCGTTGCAAGTAGTCAGCACAGCGTGTTCATACTGGCTGTTCACCACAGAATTGAGGACGCTATCGAGTACAACCACATCCATGAGTCCATGCTTGCGGATGTCCTCGCGGAGTACCTTAATCATACGCACCACCTCTCGGATATTGAGCGTGCCTTTCTGCTGGAAGTGTGGCTCATAGGCAAGCATCTTGTAGCCTTGCTTCATGAGCATGTTGGCATAGGCACAACGCCCGGCACCGAAGTCCACCGTGCGCTCGTTCTTCTGCAAGGTCGGCAGCACATAGTTCTCGTAGAGAGAGGATGTAATGAGTCGTGACTTCTTCCCCTGCAAGCGGTGCATCTGGCAATGGAGTTGATTGTACGACTTCACGCCCAGGGCATCGTAGTAATACTGACCGTAGTCGATGGAAAGGTAGCGCATCATCTCCTCTTCCTGCTCCCGGGGAATCATGTAGACGAGACAGGGAACGCGCAGCTGCTTGCATGCTACGGCGTAGTCGGAATTGAGTAGTATACGCCCCTCTTCGTCACACACCACGGAGCCCCAACCGCCATAACGCATGATAAGCCCGCTCATTCCGTTAATGATAAGAGCGTTTGCATTGCGCTTGAACTGGATGCGCTCGTGTTCCAGATAGCAGTACGTCTCGGGTTCAAGTTCGCAATCGTCCAGATTCAGCGTGACCGGGGTCTTATTGGTTTCAATGCTGTTGTGGAAGAGGTTGAAGCGGATTTCATCGGTGCGGGTAATTCCCTGCAAGCGAATGGCCGGACAATGCGTCAGACCGATGGCTTTCATGGCGCGGGTGCGCTGGTGTCCGGCAGTCAGGATGCCATTCTCACCATTGATGATAACAGGCTTAATCACACCGAACTTCCGCAGGCTCTCCTGCAGAAGCACAAACTTCTCCTCGTCCAGATGGCGAGGGTTGTAATCCGCAGGTTTCAGCTGCGCCAGCGGATAGTTCGGTATGAATTCAGCTTTCATGGGAGTCGTTACGGAAATTGGAATCGCCGAACTCCATGAGTTCGAGGGCAAGGCCATTGTAGTTACCATGAACGGAGCTGTATTCCTTCAGCAGTCGCTCGAATCGTTCGGCTTCGTCCGGCTGCATGTAGATTTTCTTGGCTCCGTAGGCAATGAACGGCAGGATGGTTACGGTGCTGTCATTGTCGGCATCCAGCGGGACGTTATCCGGCACGGCATCCAAGTCTTCCGATACGCTGGCCAGCATGGAGTTGATTTCGGAATCGTTGAACCCGGTAAGTTCCAAATCAATCTGGCCATCCAGTTCACGGATGATAGCATTCAGCTCGTCCTCATCCATGTTGGAGAGTTCGGCAATCTTGTTGTCAGCAACCATGTCTGCCCATTCAGCGGCTTCGTTCTCGTAGTCCTGATAATCGACAGGTACGTTTTCAAGCCCAAGCATGCGGGCTGCCAGCAAGCGACCGTGGCCTTTCACGACAAAGCCGGAACGGCGGCTGACAACAATAGGATTACGCCACCCCTGATGACGGATGATTTTCGCCAAGGCGATAATCTGGTCTTCCGGGTGGCGGTTCGGGTTGCGGGGATTCTCAATCAAGGAATCCGTAGCAACAACATCGGTATGTGCGCAGTAAATCTTACTCATGCCCAAGGGGGCATGTCAAAACTTACACTTTTGAAAGAATGGGATTATCTTTTGTTTTATGGAAGCGTTGGCAGTATCTTCTAATTTTTTGTCTATTCGGAAATAGCAAATCCCCATGGAAACCAATACCCCAACAATACATAATATAGCAGGTCTCAAAAACCGTAACAAGGGAGAAATCGATGCTCTCCACTTATAAGAAGCAACATTATCATGCAATAACGAATACAAGGAAGAATATTCTCTATTTAAATCACCAAGAATGCGTAATAGTTCAGGATCCGCATATTCCTCAACTCTCTCTTTTTTTACGAGGCTAATTTCGCGAACATCTTTTATTTTTTTTGCTTTTCTACGTCTAACTTTTAATTCTTTTTCTAGGGCAAGGATACGATTATCTAGTTTATTTTTTTCTACTAGAAAAACGCCATTGCATATTAGACTCATTTCTTTTGTGCTGACCGCTTTATTAAAAAGTTTTGTCTCACGCTCCTTTTTTTCAATCAATAAGAATAAGATGGATATCTTTATCTTTCGAAAAATAACATCAATATTTACATTCGAATCACTCCCCTGCATGGCGTATGTATCGAAAACACTTGCCATGTCGTTATAAAAATCCGAATAATCCTCATGCAGTAAAGCTTCCATCTCTGCTATAAGAGGAATAAGCTCTACCTTATATCTCGATAAAAAATCAGCAAATTCCATAGTTGCTATTTTATGGAGCAAAAGATTTCAATAAACCAATCCACATATACATCTATAACACAGGAAGTAATAGTCAACCCAACAGATAAAACAAAACTAATTATCATCTTGGCGTAGAACTCTACCTTTAACCTTCTCATTCGACATGTTGCAACGTCTAGATATTCATCTATTTCTAAAAGTTTATCGACCGATGCTTTATATGATTTGATAGCTTCAGCTTTGTTATCAGGTTCATCAAGTTTTGCTTGTATACACAACTTTTGAGATTCAAGAAAGGGTGGTAGAATCTTAGAAAAAAAATGTTTATTGTCTATATCTTGCACAGGAACTCCCCGATAAGATTCCTGTAATTTTTCATAACGTTTCTCACAAAGCAACAGTATGGCTTTAAGTACGTCCAATTTGAACCTTACTAGGTGATCGCTTGCTTTTTCTAACTCTCGCTTTTTATAGTCCTGACTACTTGAGGGGTCGCTACATCTTCTCAAATGCTCACATATAGCACGCAGTTCATTGGATAAAGCAGGCAGAGGTTCTCCAACCATAGCGGAGAGCAAAACATAATAAGGACGAATATCCACACGATAATCATCCATAAGTTGGTCAACGCTTTCTATCCGGTGCATAAAAACAGAGTAACTTACTTAAAAAAAGGTATTATTCTCCTTAATCTGTTGAAAACTAAAATCATGGACCCTCGTCCGTGATGTTCATTACTCGTTTTTACAAAGTTGTTTAACTCTTTTGAGCTCAATCCGGCAACTTTTCGTAGCGTTTTAATACCATTAGTTAAATCGTATAAGCTAATTTCTTCGGGATTAACGTTACCACACCGCCATCTCAGAGAACGAGATAGAGCTTTAGAGTATTTTTGCTGTTGCGTGGACATTGTCAAGATGCAATTAAAATTGATGCCTAGTCACAAGTAATTCTATCCCAAATGAATTTAATGTCAACAATAAACAATCCTTATCGGTAATTTTTTGGTGTCTCATGACACTATTTTGTTTACATGTCTACTATTTGTCCCACCAATTTCAGCATAATCGCTCCACACACCTGCATAGCTTCGCAGTCGAGGTAGTGATTATCGCGGTCACCTATCTGCTTCCAGACCCAATGTCCATTATCGAACTTGCGGCATTCGGATTCCAGCATATCGAGGTAATCCTGGGGCGCATCGCCGGGGATTTCCCAGAGCGGTGCGGAGGTATTGCGCCGGAGCCGGAAGAGCGCATCTTTTACGTTCAGGTTGCTCCAGAAGTACATATCTGCCACCTTCTGATGCCCGAGATTTATCCTGCGCTTCGGGGAGTAGAATCGTTCCACCTGCTTGCCATCTTTCTGGCGGTGGGTAAAGGTGGCTCGCTTATCGCCCATGAGGGCAGTCCAGCCATGCTCGGCACAATGGCCATATACTTCGTAGCTTTGATAGCCGCAGTCGATGAACACCAGATTGTTCTGTACTCCAAAGCGCGAAGCAAGCGCAGCTATGTCATCCCATGAGTGCAGCTTGTCGCAGTACATCAAGCGAGAGCTGCCATCCAGCGCCCAGGCACGTACTACCGCATAGAAACACTCGCGCTGAACATCCACCGTCAGGAAGCGCAGCGGCACACCGCCGATGTTGCCCTCATCTGCCCAGAAATCCCCCAGGCGATAGTCAGAAAGCGGAGTCTCCACATGGAAATCCTCGTGAAACTCGTTCCATGCCTGGGCAAGACGTTTCTGGTAAAACTGCTGCAGCTGGGTGTAATCTCCTTTCCGGGCTGCGGTCTTGGCTCGGAGATATAGCTCAGACAGCATGCCCCAGCTCATCGTGGCGAGCGCATTCCAATGGAAGCCCACATACTCCGTAGCCGCATTCGGATTCTGCGGAACAAAGCGAGACCGGGCATTGAGGTCTCGCCGAACATCGTCCCTGTCCTCGAACATTGCCTGACAATGAGCGCAGCGCATGTAAGTCGTAGCCCGCACCTTGCGGAAGTCGTAGTTACCCTCAGCATCCTTGCAATCGCTTCCCCACTCTACGCATGACCAGGAGTACGCCTGTTCCTTGCCGCAGTGCGGACAGGTGAACATCCATTCCCGCTGGTCAGTAGTCTCGAACTTGTTGTGTGTATCGTCCCCGGCGAATCCTCCTTGCGAACAGAAGATGCACTTGCCCAGCCAACCGAATGCGGTCGTTCGAGCTTCAGCTTCTGCCATGTGCCCCTGCGGCCAGCGCCAAGTCTCGTCACCAATCAGCCAGCGGATGGAACGACGTTGCAGGTTGCTCTTGTTGTAAGCTCCGGCTACCCAGAGCGTCATGCCGTTGTCAAAGTGAATGGTAGTGTTGCGCAGCTTGTACTTGTCTGCCGGGTACAGAGCTTTGACTGGCTGACAACAATCGAATAACTTGCGGAGTCGCCCTTCGGCTTGGTCTCGGGCATCGTCATCGTTCTGATCCAGCCAGAGTGTGGGGCCAGGCAGATTCGAGATGATGTAGCACGAGGCAATCTCAATCGCCGTGGACTTGGAACTTTGCACCGCTGCAATAATGCTCACGACTCGGGTGCGGGGATTCACCATTTCCTGCATAACCTCAGCCAGCATCGGGGAGTTGGCAACACGAAAACGTCCGGGTATGGGCGAGTACGGTATGTTTTCGATATGTTCCTCTGCCCACATCCAGACATCCTTGCGGTCGGGTGGAGTCCACGCTTCACGCCACAGGTCTTCCAGATATTCGGTTTCGGGCATAATCAAGGATTTGTTTGATGGTGTCCGGGGTAAGCATGGCGTCTACCAGACGAATAACCGCCCAGCCCTGCAAGGTGGCTGCCAGATACTTTTCGGCATCGTTCATGAAGCCTCGGGGTGTCAGATGACGCCCCCGATTCCATACACCACCCTCAATTTCAATCAGCAAACGCGCTTCTTCCCACGCAAAATCAGCCCGCCAGCGGCGGCTTTTGTCAAATCGGTACTCACGCACCAGCTCCGGGCCACCTATGGCATCCCACAGGGTGGCAAATCGGTTTTCAAGTTCAGAGCTGTTACGTTTGAGTGACACACCCCTTGGGGCTGCGTCAAAATCAGGGAGTCAGACTGTCGCCTTTTCCCTCGTGCAGCTCCTGCAGAACGGCATCTATCGCAGCCGATAGGGCTTCCTGTATGCTCGGTGCATCCATCCCAACCAGCTGGGGTGGCATTTCTTTTTCAAACTTGGCTCGCAGCAGGTTGACCACACGCCCGCAGCGGCTCAGCCATGCCTCCCGCACCATATCCTTGCGAATGTATTCGCCTTTGCGAACCGACAAGCGGAACTCCCGCTCATTGACTTCGGCCAGCAGCTTGCGGACTTTCAGTCCCTCTTCATCGCCGGGAGAACTGCCGTCCAGATGGTGGTCATGCAGGAACTTGCGCCATGCCACCACATCGTGCTTGCCGTTGGATTTAGGTTCCGGGGCATCCGGCATCTTACGCCAGTTGCCAATGCTCCGGCGCGACACCCCCAGCGCCGCCGCCAAATCTACCACCGTGCCGACCTCGGTGATATTCGGGTCACCGCCTTGTTCCGAGCTATACGCGATGGTCTGCAGAAGCTCCACCTCCCCTTTTGTGAGTGGCTTCTTGGCTTTGACCTTGCTGACCGCTTGCTTGATGGCATTGGCGCGGTTGACTTCCAGAACGGTATCGGCTTGTGATGGTGTGACGATGTTCGGCATACGAGTAAAGCCCCTGTTCAGGGGCGGGGATGAGGTTGATTTTATGAAAAATGAGAAAAAGGCTACTAACAACTTGCATCAGATGTTTGTAAATGTTATAATCTCATTGGAGTTTGAACCAGCTCTATGAATTCGAGTATGAAAGGATTTACATTATTGTTGTTTATCGTTTTTTCTTGCGTATCTTCGGTATTTGCACAAGAAAACATGAATCAATTTATCAGCTTATGGCAGCAAACTAATGCGCCAGTGATATTGATTAAAGAATTGGATACTCCCCTCAATTTTCCTGAATTTAAGAGAGAGGGTATCGCTGATGAACCAACAAAATTATTAGTCGGAGTCGTTGAGTTGTCCACAACAGAGAAAGTCAAACCGGGAGTTATAGTGTTTCTGGAACTCCTGACAGAAGGACAACCCGGAATAGGAGCAGGAGCGAGTCCGTATTGGCTAGTAAACATCTCAGAGGCAAATCCGCCTACTTACATTAACGGTTCAGAATCTATAATGTACGTTTTAGGGGAATTTACATATGTTTGGAATGGTAATGTTTTAAAAAAATCACCTAATTCTTTACATGGCATTTGGAAACAAATGTTGGACAAAATATCAGAGGAATAAAAACAGGAGGATAATTCTCATATCCTCCTGTCTTAATTTAATTTACAATATTAGAGCGAACTACTGGAGGGTTCTGCAAGATCAGGACGATAGAGTACCCAGATGCTCTGGGCATCACCGAATGTCCCCTGAGACGCACTCCCCTCTCGATTATAGCCCATGCCGACATGACCAGTACCAACAAACTCACTCCATACAATAATGGGTTTATTATCATCGATGGAAAGGTCGTAACCGTTGTTTGTGAGTTCGGTTAGCATAGCATCAAAAGCAGCTTTACTCGTAAAGCTGGGCGGTCCTAAACGATCCGTCATGAAGTTGTGGATACTAATAGCACGTACATATACCACTTGCTTATTAGCATTCTTATAGTGTAAGAATCCACCACCTTCATTCAGGTTAGGCTCTGAGGGTAGAGATACACCATAATCACACAAAGCCTGGCTTACACGAGCTGCGCAAGAGTATGAATTGGGGCCCAGCTCATCTTTAGCCGTTCCACCAATTGCATTCCACACCTGCGAATGGTTCGGCATATTGATGTAATTGTATACATTATAACAAGCCATCAGTCGCTGAGCATCTGCTTTCTTCATGAGATTAACTTCTTCGGCGTATTCTGAGATGTCATACAGCTGAGTCACAGCTTGAGTAACCTCACTACCGTTATCATCATTCCATTTAATGAAAGCCTGATAATGCTTCACATTAGAATAGGATTGATTTAGAGGCGGCAAATCTTCTACTCGACATTCAACAAAATAATAACCCGGTTTCAAGGTTACTTCCACCTCGGGAGTATAGCGGCGAGAACCATGGGCACCAGGCGAAATTTCGGTAGTTGCCCCGTTAATCGTGAAACTCCCATTGTCGTCGACCAACGCAGTAATACGACAAGTCCTTTCAGAAGGCACATTAACTTTAAGCCAGCCTCTGATGATTTCTGTTTCATCGTTATCATTAGCTGTGCCCACCATGTTACGTACCGGATTCGGACCTGCTTCAATTACTACGTTTGAATCAGATTCTATACTAAGAGGGTAAAATCCCTCTTCCAAATATGCAGTAGACATAATTTTTGGTCTTTCTATTTTTTTTGATTTTGTCCTCCGCTGCAACCGTAGCAGCTTGCGGACACTATAGGGGGCGCGTCAAAATCGGGAAAAGAAAAAGCCCCTATTCAGGGGCGGGGTTGAGGTTGATTAGTATTCGTCCGGCAATAGAGCAGTTGTTGCGCTTCTATCCCATTCCGTAATGACCCAGAGGACTCGTCCATCTTCGAACTTGTAGACGCTTATCACCCGGCAGGGATTCTTCGGGTTAAGTGCAGAGTCGTTAGTCTTCTTGTCTTCATCGCAGCAGTCGCCCCAGTCTCCGTAGGAGTGGCGCTTCATGCACTTGGCGATTTCCTCGTGCGTAAATGCCTCGTTTGCCCCAGGGGTGACAACGGTACGCCCCAGCTTGAGCTTAATCCGGCATGCTTCCACAAACCACGGCGGGCGTACGGTACAGGCGGTGTGTTCCCACCATACTTCCTCCAACTTTTCCGGGGCTACTCCCTCTTCCGTTTCGAGGGGAAGATATCCTTTCTTGGATACATAGCCCCATTCCAGCTTGCGGGTTCCATCCTCCATGGCGAAAATGCGAACCTCGTTGGAATGGTTGCTGGCGAAGCGGCGGGGGTATCGGAATACCAGACCTCCGATGTACTTCTTCTCAGACTCCGCTGTCAGGGCTAGGAAATTCTTGCAGCCGGTGCAGACGATGATGTTCTGCAAGCCCCCGGCCAGTTCCTCCGCTATCTGGAGGGCGATTTTCTGGGCTTGTGCTTCTTGTTCCGGTGTGTACTTGTTACTCATGGTTGTATTGGTGTTATTCTGGGAAATTGGAAAGCCACTCCTCTTTCATGTTCTCCGGCAGGTAGTGGATAATGGTGGAAATGGGCTGCACATCGAAGTCCTCCGTGACCTTGTACCATTCCAGTCGGCGAATGCCGTCCGGCAAGGCTACCACAATAGCCATGTTGGCTCCGTTGTGGGTTTTCTGGCTTCCGAATGTGACGGTGATACCGCCACGGTTGAACGAATCAGGCTCGTGAACGACCACCTGACACTCCTGGGGCTGTTTGCACTCGCCCCACAGTTCGTATTGCAGGGTTTCTGCATCTACCAAGGCTCCCGGCCATGCTGTTTTAATTAAGTCTTGCATATTTATAGTTAGCGGTTTATCGCTTTCTATACTCTAGCAGAAACGGAGACAATGTCACGCTCTTTTTATGTTTTTCCTCGGCATCACGACATTGATTTACAATAGTTTACAACTACTCGCATGTTGGTGGCAAAGAGTTCTCCGGCACGGCTGAAAGCGTGGTGATAAAGAACGCCACGCCCAGCATCATGACCGGAACGTGACTTAAAAAGCGGGAAACAGATGTGGGAACGAAAGTGGGAATGAACTTGCGCATATTGTGCCAAAAAGTGGGAATGAAAGTGGGAATGAGACAGGCTTCATTCCCACATTTCAGGTCGTTTCAGAGGGGCAGAAAACGCCGCCATTTCAGATATCTTTGCTTTATGACTTTCAAAGGCTTAACTAGCATGCCGGATGGGATGAAATTCCAGGGGTCAACAGCAGAAAAAAGTGGGAATGAGAAAAAAATGGTTTGTGCGCTTTCTTCACTTGCCTTAAAGGCGGCCTGTTTTAATCTATTGACAGTAAATAGATTCCTTACGCTTCGACTCCTCCCGTCATGGTGTATTGTCAGTCGAAATTGTCGCTGAATTCGTCCTTTGCGGGAGCCATTCCTACTGTTTTTCTGGTGTCGGAACATGCTTTTACACGGTATTTTCGCTGTTTTCGAGTTCTTCGAGGCGAGCCTGCACCTGCTGATAGAAATCGGCGATATCCTCGGTCAGCTTGATAGCCTGGGCGCATTGTTCAGCGGTGTATTCCTCCGGCTCCTGCTTATTCACCCATTGCTTGAACTTCATGGCATCCCACATCGGTGGAGCATCCGGGGACACTCGTTCTGGCAGGTCAAGCAGACCGAGACGGTCAGGTTCTTCACCCTGGGGCGGTCGGGAGTTGTCCTCTGGCTCATCATCCTCAACAAATCGAGTCTGTTTGAGCTGCTTACGCAGGGCTGTACAGGTCAGTTTGTCCTTGGCGGCTTGCTGGAGCACTTCTACGCGCTGATTCGGGTCTGCATCAGTCGTTGCTACCTCCAAATGGTGCGTAAACGAGAGGTCTGGATGTCGCTGTTCAACAGGGAACTTCTTGCATGTAAGCACAATGTTGCGAATCGTACCACGGGAGAGCCCGGTTGCCATGATGGCCTCCTCATATTTGCCAGCCGTATACTGATTCCCCCATTGACGGTCGCCGAGAAGTAGAATATCGCCCAGCAACCAGCAACTCGATTTGTGAATCGAAAGTACGGTTCTGAAAACGGTATTGAACTCATCTGCTGTTACGGACTCTTTTTGCACAATAAGCCCATTACCAGTCATTTGAATACCATCAACGCCGGAGGGGACCACGAGCGAATAACATTTGCTTGTCATGTTAACATGACAACCACTTTCAGAATTCGTGACTTTTTCAGCCAATTCTTCCGGTTTGCTTGTACTGTTAACATGACAAGCACAATCGTTCGACACCGATTCCAGAACCGTAACTGTATTTTTGTTTTTCATACCTGTAGGGAGTGTGTCAAAACGCATCAGCTACGGCGTTTGTTGTTCTTGCGGTAGAGGTCACGGACTTTCTCGCTGCGTTGATTCGCCATCGGAGGAAGACCGAGCTGTTTCTCCATCTTGCGCACATGGTGATGAAAAGCCTGTTTGGTCATGCCAAGCTTCTGCGCCAGGCTTTCGCAAGTTCCCTGACCGAGCAGGTAACAAATGCAAGCCCAGCGTAAGCGAGGATTACCATCCTGCTGCAGAAACGCAGACAACACCGACTCCTCATCAGCATCCAGCTTATCGAAAGCAGCTGCCCAGCCATCAGAACTCACCAGATCCGCATAAGTTTTGAGCTTCTGCAACGGACGCGCAATCAGACCGTCATCGTAAACGTCCTCCCGGCGGGGTTCATAGCAAGGCAACAGCTGGTCGATACTATGGCCGTTGATACCCCACTCGGTTTGTGGAGTCAGCAGCCCCAAAGATTCTGCCTTTTCCCGAGTTTCGGGTGGCAGCGAAGCAATCCAGTTCTTAGCCGCCTCAGATTCGTAAGCGGTCATGTATTGCTCTTTTCGTTTTTGCTCATCACGAGCGTATGAATCGTTATTCATGGTAGTCTCCTTTCTGG
>JAFYUJ010000053.1 GCA_017558555.1 Akkermansia sp. | reverse complement strand
TGCCGCCCGTTGCACGGGCTCAAGGGGCAGGCTCGCTGGCGCTCGCAAGGGGGAACAGCGCTGCGCGCGGGAACGGATGCTGCGCATCGGGAACAGCGTCCTGCGGACGCGGGAACATCGCGGCTGCGCCGCGAGGGAATCGCCCCGCAAAGCGGGGGACTCATGTACCTTTTGGCGCAGCCAAAAAATTCCCTGCCCCGCAGGGGCAAATTACCTTTGATTACCTCTGATTACCTTACCTTTCACCCTGGCGCGCAGCGCCTACCCCCTGTTGCCCCAATGGCTCCGACCCCGCTTTCTGCCACCCACTCCGCTGCGCTCCGGGGTTCCGGTTCCTTTGGTATGACAACCCGGAGTTCCGTCACTGCGTGACTTCACTCCGGGCTACCGTCTGCCGCCCGGTTCCCGGGCTCAAGGGGGCAGGCTCGCTGTCGCTCGCGGGGGAACAGCGCTGCGCGCGGGAACGGATGCTGCGCATCGGGAACGGCGTCCTGTGGCCGCGGGAACATCGTGGCTGCGCCGCGAGGGAATCGCCCCGCAAGGCGGGGCTCAAAGCTTGCTGCGGCGCAGCCGCAGGGAACTTCACATTCGTCATTCGCCTGCCGCGGCGTAGCTCAAAATGGACTCATTTTGAGCGAAGACGGGTCATTCCTTTTGTCTTATCTTTTCGCCTTATGGCTTGCATGAAAACGGCAAAACAATACCATCAGGAAATAAAGATATATTTCGTCAACAGACGCTGAGGGCGCTCGACGGCTGACAGAAAAATTCTGAAAAAAATTTGAACAATTTCGGAGGATGCTGCTTGACTTGGCATTTCGTCGGGCGTAGTATATGCGTGCGCGAACAACACCGCGCACAGGTTTCCGCACCCCCTTACTCCCCCTCCCCCAGAACACGTCATGAAACTTCGCTTGCCTCATCTCCTCCGCCGATTGCTGACTGCAGCCATGACCGTCACGAGTGTGACGGTGGGTACAGCCAACTCCTCCTACGCAGCAGATGCGATGTCTCCCACCACCCTGAATGCCGGGGTGAATGATACGGAAAACACAGAACTGCAAGCATACAAACTCCGTATGCAGGGTGGGGCCTCCTCCTCCTACACTCTTTCCGGAGAGATGTCCGATTTGCTGGAGGATGAGACCGGCACCGGCGAGACCGGTGTGGAGGGCTTCGAGTCCCCCCTGGGCGACACGGGAAGCGCATCTGCTGCTGCTTTCAGCCTTGGGGATGATGCCGCAGCGGCCAACGCTCCGCTCTCCGAATTGCTTCCCGGCGAACAGGGCGAGAACCTGACCACCGGCGAAACGCCGAGCAACGTGGGCCAGGGCGGAACCACCGGCTCGTTGGATGCACCCGACGTGGCATCTGTGGGGGCAGATGCGGCCGAGGCCAGCGGCACCTTTGCGCTCACTCGCGATGCTTCCGGGCTGACCTGGGACGGTACGGAAGCCTCCAGCACCTGGGGCAACGGTAAGTTCGGCACACAGAACGTGACAGCGGACGATTTGGCGGCTTCCAACGTCATCTTTACCAGCGGAGATGGTATCAGCACCAACGTCACCCTGACCTCCAACGTCACCGTGGGTGGCATGACCATCAGCGGCGGTGGCTACACCTTCTCCGGTGCGGGGGCAGGGGATGCCGGTAACTTCCTGATTACCACCGGCTCGTTGAGTGCTTCCGGTGGCGAGGCCTCCACCATCACCAACATCAGCGTGGCAGATTCCGGCTCCATCATTGTGGATGGCAATGGCACCGAGCTCACCCTCGTGAAGCTGGCGCCCACCAACCCCTCCGCTCCCATCCAATTCAGCAACGGTGGTAAGCTCACCATCGGCAATGACGATACCCGCTACGGTGTTTTCTCCGGCAGCGTGACAGTTTCCGGTACTCCCGATGCCCAGCTGCACCTGTATACTGATGCCACTACCACCACCGGTGGCCGTGTCCACCTGTTGGACTCTTCAGAACATCTTGATGTCTACATCCACGGCAACCTGGAGCTCAACCTCGCCGCCGGGGCGCAGAATGATTCCACCTGGACCCTGACCACCGTGCGCTCCGCCGATTTGTTCATGGATGCCAACAGCACCATCTTTGTCCGCGCTAATGAGGCTACACTCACCCCGGCAAACAACATCTATATGCAAGGGAATTTGGCGCTGAATGTTGCAGAAGGCGTCACCGCAGACAGCACCACGCTTACTTCTCAGATTTCGTTGGCTCCCACTTTCTCCGGAGAACTGGAGAAAACCGGGGCTGGCTCCATCACGCTTTCCGGCAATCTTTCCACCACCAGCCTTAAGGTTTCTGCCGGTACGCTTAAGCTTACCGGCAGCAGCATTGCTTCCGATGCGTACTCGGTGGCCTCCGGCGCAACGCTGCAGTTCTCCGGTGATGCTGATATGGCTGCGGCTACCTCTGCTTTGCTGAATGCTACCGGCGCAGGTAATATCTCTATCACTGGTACGTCCAAAACTGATACCATTATCAGTCTTGAAAATGGTGCTGCCTCCACCGCAACGGGTAATCTTTCCCTCAGCAATTTGACACTGGATGCACATAGATCCATTTCTGCCATTTACAATCTGTCGTCCTACACTTCCATGAATTGGGACAACGTGTATGTGAAGTATCACGGTGTTTCGACAACGTTCAACAATGTGACAGTAGGCAGCAATGGTGCTACTGTGGGTATTCAGGATATGGATGGCTACAACAAGCTCATGAAGTTTGCGGGCACAACAACCCTCAACGGTGGTTTGATCCTTCAATCCAATCAGTGGAAAGCGCAGTGGCAGATTGATGCCCTGACGGGTTCCGGTGATTTGAGCTTTGCTTCCTCCACGAATTCCTCATCTGACCCGGTAGAGCTGACCATCCTGTCAGCATCGGATTATAAAGGTGATATCACTGTGACCTCCCATGTAAAGACGGCCACCCTGAAGCTTGTGAATGACTCGGCCAACGCTGCAAGCTATGGTTCAGCGGAATCCTCACTGACATTGAACGGAGCGAGCAGCCTGTACATGAAGGGTGCGGGTGCGCTTACGCTCAACAGCAAGCTGGTGGTCAGCGGTAATGCCACCTTGGCCAATGAAACATTGGGAGCGGTCGTCGAGCGCACGTTGACGGCTGTGGAAATTGCTGCAGGCAATACCTTGACCTTGCGCAACGTGCCGAGCAGCGTGACGCAAGGACAACAAGCCACTCCGGCAGTTGTCTGGAACTTCAATGATTTGAGCGGTGGCGGTCATTTGGTTTGGGAGTCATTCTCCTCCAACAGCAAGACAAACCAATTGGTGTTGAGTGGTGATGGCAGCGACTTCACGGGTAATGTTACGGTGAACCGCTCCTTTGATACAAGTCAAGGAAAATACCAGACTTTTGTGGTGCTGAATGCTGAGAACGCGGTGAAGAATTCGTTGATTTCTCTGAACAGTACGACGACGGCGACCAACAATAAGGCGAATGCCCCAGTGTCTCTGGCTGTGAATGTGGCCAATGCCAACGTGGGCGGATTGCAGAGCGATGAATACGCACACCTTTTTGCCGGTGCTGCCCCTGCAGACAAGAGCGATGATGCAGCGTCATCTTCCGCCGCCAACACGCTGACGATTACCGGTGCGGACACCTACACCTTTGCCGGTACGGTAGGTACGGATGACGATACAAAGCGACTGAGCTTGTCCATGACCGGCGCGGGCAGCCAGACCTTCAGCGGTGTGGCTCATGTGGGGGATGTGAGCGTGAGCAACGGCACGCTGGCCCTGCGCGACGCGACTTCTCAGGTCTATGGCGACATCACCGTGAGCGGTGGCACGCTGAACTTTGGCGGCAGCTACACGCTGGGTAAGGGGCAGACCCTCTCTGTGCTGACGGGCACGGAAAACGCCGCGCAGCTGGGTGGCCTCACCCTCTCCGGCGGTGATATGGTGTTTGATATCAAATCACTTTCGCTTGCTGCATCGGCGCTGAGCGTGGGTACCGTCACCGTCAGCCTGAGCGAGGGCACCACCACGCAGCAAGTGACCCTCCAAAACGCAGATTACCTGCTGAGTGGTCGCTACGTGTTGGCTACCGGTTGGGCTGGAGCCCAGGGCCTCAGCTTCTCCGGCAACGACTTGGTCAACGGTACAGCCAACTTCTCCGTGCAGAATGGGGAGCTCGTGTTGGATTATACTTCCTCTTATTATTATAAGTGGGTGGGAGGCAGCGTGGGCGTGTGGAACACGACCGATGCCAACTGGTCTCATCCGTCTGCGGATTCACCCACCGTGTTCGACCCCGACAAGGGCGTTGTCTTTGAGTCGGATGCCGATGTGACCGTGACCGAAGAGGTGAGCGTGAATAAACTCATTGTGCGCGATGACGCCACGGTGTCCATCACCGAAACGGAAACGGCTGCGCTGACGGCGCAGAGCATCGAGGTGCGGGAAGGCGCCACGCTGGCCTTTGCCAGCACGAAGAATGGTTTCACACCCGCAACTGTCAGCGGTGCCGGTACGGTGGGATTGCAGCTGAGCAATAATTACGATAATGCCGTGCGCTTAGAAGGCTTTGACGGCGTGCTTTATGTGAATTCCGGCTGGTTTGACCTGTACACGTCCACCGCAGAGTATGTGGCGGGTTCGGTCACTGCAGATGATGACTCTGACAACGTAGCTCAGCTTGGTTCCAAGTTGCACGTGGGACAGGGTGTGAACATGCAGCTTACCGGCGGTAAGACTGTTGTCATGGATGCTGATATGGTGCTGTCTGCTGGTAATCACGAAATTCACCACAATGGCAGCGCTAAATTGATTGTCAATGGTGATGTGACCGGTGAAGGTACATGGGTACACAAAGGAACGTCTGGCACGCTCACCTTCAGTGAGACCGGTTCTGTGACTCTGGGTGGTTTCTCGACCGGCAATGCCGGCACTATTTCTTTCAATGCTACAACCACGCTGGGTACGGCCAATCTGACGCAAGGTGCTGTTACCTTTGCTAATACAACGGATATTATTGGCAGGGCTAATATCTCTGGTGGCACGGTGAACTTCAATGGAGTCACCACAATAGGTGAGGCAACGATTTCTAACGGCACCACCACCTTTGCCAATACAGCTACAGCAGACATCGACACGTTGACCATCTCTGGTGGCACGGTGAACTTCAATGGAGCCACCACAATAGGTGAGGCAACGATTTCTAACGGCACCACTACCGTTGCCAACACGGCAGACATCGACACGGCTACTATCACCGGCGGCACGGTGAACTTCAATGGAGCCACCACAATAGGTGAGGCAATGATTTCTAACGGCACCACCACCTTTGCCAATTCAGGCAGTGTTAATCTGGGCGTTTTCCAACAAAGTGGAGGTGTGACAGAGTTCAAGGGGGATGTATCTCTGGATACTTTGAAGCTGACGGGGGGTACTGTCACTTTGCATAACGTGGATAATGATACAGATGCCGTTAAGAATATCGGTGAAATTCAGTTGAGTGGCAACGGAACCAAGCTGTATGTTTTCTTTGATGATTCGCGCCTGACGTCGATAGATTTGGCATCTGTGAAGGTTGCGGGTACAACGAATTTAGGTACGTATGATTCTGATTCAAGTTATCAAGGCCTCATTAACATTGCTAATCTTAGCAATGCAGAGGCTGGCTCTACAGCGACATTGACCTTGAGCAGTGGTAGTAAGACGACTCTCGCCACAGCTATCAATGTGAATGGTGGTTCATTTGCAGGTACGTTGAAGTTGGAGAATGTGGCTGGGTCTGGGGGCACGCGCCGATTGGCCGTGAACCTGAATGCTCAGAATGTGGCCAGTGGTGCCGTGATAGAGTTTGTGGATAAAAATAATGACTACAATTATGTAGCTCTTGGTTTGGGCGCGACGGAGGTCCATGTGGCCGGTTTGACTGGTACATCCACAACCAATGTAGGTGAAATTTATGGCTATCAAATCAATTCTGGTGCTGCGGCTTTCAACAATGTGAATGCCAATGATACGGCTACTCGCACCTTGGTGCTGAATGTTACCTCTGCTTCCCCGCTGACCACGACTGCTAAACTTTACAACAACATCAACTTGGTGAAGACTGGAGCCGGTTCCCAGACCATCAGCGGTGCGTCCGTGCTGGGGGCGGTCACGGTGAAGGAAGGCACGCTGGCGCTGACGAATACGGATTCTACCATCAGTGGCGATATCACCGTGAGCGGTGGCACGTTGGATTTTGATGGCAGTTACACGCTGGGTGCGGGGCAGGTGCTCTCTGTGCTGACGGGCACGGCAGATGCTGTGCAGCTGGGCGGCCTGACGCTGAATGGCGGCACCATGGTGTTTGATATTGGCGCGTTGGCACCCGATGGTACAAGTGCAGCTTTGAAAGTGTTGGAAGGGAATGCCGTGGTGATGAATACCGCGGGCACCCTCCGGTTGAACTATGATGGCGGCATAGTGGCATCCGGCCGCTACAAGTTGGCATCAGGTGACTGGAGTGCCGTGGGAACAGACCATGAATTTACCATAGAAGGGCTTTCTTATGGTGGTGGTTCTGCCAAGCTGCAAGTCACTGCGGGTGGCTTGTTCTTGGACTATACCGCCACTGAGGAGACGAATTTCTACACGTGGATTGGTGGAGCGGAAGGCAATTGGAACACGAGCGATACGCATTGGGATAACACGATTGATACACTGAATGATAGCGCAGCATTCGCCAACTCTGCGGCAGATGCACCCACGCATGCTGTGTTTGATGGCGGTAGCGCCAATGTGACCGTGGGCGAGGCGATTGTGGTCGATTCCTTGTCCATTCTGGGCGGTGCCCAGGTGACCTTGGGCATGGGAGCGGGCGCAAGCTTTACAGCCGGTGAAGTTATTCTGGCGAATGGTAAACTCACATTAGGCAGCGAGAAGAACTGGAGCAGTATCAACTCTGTCACCATCAAGGAGCATGGTATTTTAGAGCTGGACTATGGTACAGGTATGGATAATACCGAAGATGCCACGAACATCCTGCTGCAAGGAGGTACCATCAACCTTCGTAATGGCCGCGGTACTCACACAACTCTGCGTGCAGATATCACGTTAGATGGCTCCGGCACCATTGCCGGCTCACGCTCTGGTGATTCTACTACGATTTCCGGTACCATCACGGGTGATGGTACACTTACCTTTGCCAAGGAATTGATGAACAATAACACCAACGTCATCAATGTTTCAGCCTCTATCACCGATGGTGCGGGCGATCCGCTGGCGTTGTATATTAAGGATGCGAAGGTGAAACTCACCGGTACCAACAACACCTACACGGGCGGTACCGTCATTGGTAAGGATGGCGAGCTGACCATTACCAATGCCAAGGCGCTGAGTTCTCACAATGGCATGACGAGTGAAACCGCGCTGGGCAAGCTGAGCGGTGAGGGTACCCTCGTGCTGGATTTGGGCAGCGGCAACTCCGCCTGTGCCACCGGCACAGGGACCAATGCCGTCATGGGTGGCTTCACCGGCACGGTGGATGTGAAGAGCGGTAGTTTCCAAGTGGGAGCGGATAAGTCAAGCAGCGTGGGTGCGCTGGCAGATTTTGGCGCATCCAAGGTGATTGTGCGTGATGAGGCCACATTCGTGACACACTTTGGTTATGGTGGTAATAACATCGGTGTACAGGGGGGATCCTATGAGTTGGGGACAGATCTTGACCTGATGAGCGGGGCTACCGTGTACAATGATGATGGCAACACCACCTATGCCGGTAATATCCGCTTTAATGTGAAAGACGATGGTACCTACAACACAGAAGGTACGGTGAAATGGACGCACAATTGGCACAAGGTCTTGACATTGGCCGGTTTGTTGCAGGGCGACGGTGTAGTGGAGCTTCATCACAGCAACGAAGCCGATACAATCTATAAGATTACCGGGGAACATAATACATTCCAAGGTGAGTACAAGGTGGTATGCAACGCAGATGGAAAGAGCATCAAACTGCATTTGGGAAGCGAGACCGCAGCTCAGTACGCCGGCATCAATCTGGCTAATGCAAAGTCCGCCAGCTACCTTGTGCTGGATAGCAATGCCACGATACGCGAACTCCAAGGTGTGGCCGGTAGTGCTGTGCAGGCCAGTGGAGTCTACACGCTGTCGGTGAGCGAAGGTGATTTCGGTGGCAGCCTGCAAAATGGCACGGGTACGCTCGCCCTCATCAAGCAGGGGGATGGCACGCTCATTTTGCGCGGCGCCAACACCTACACGGGTGGCACCACCATCAATGGCGGTACCTTGCAGCTGGCCAATGCCGCAACGCTGGCCAGCAATGTGACGGTGGAAGAAGGCGCTACCTTCGAGCTGAATGCCAATACGCAGGCCATGACCTTTGGCCAGACCATCTCCGGTGCAGGTAGCGTGAAGAAGAGCGGCTCCAACGATGTCACCTTCACTCAGGACCACAGCTACACCGGCACGACCACGATTGAAGCCGGTAAGCTGATTTTGAATACCCAAGGCATTTATACGCTGGATGGCGCCGTCTCCGGCGCGGGTACCTTGCAGGTGAACGGTGGCACAACCTTGCAGGTGAACAACGCTGCCTACGCCATCGACACAGCTGTGAACTTGCAGGCAGCAGATGCTCTGCTGCAGATTGATGTGGATGGTGAGTATACTATCTCAAAGAACATCACAGGGAACGGTGGTCTCCGCATTGAGAGCGGGACGGTCACCCTTGGGCCTGACAATAAATATACCGGTGGTACCTATATCGGGGATGAGGGTACACTCATCGTTACGAATGCTCGTGGAGCCGGTGGTAATTTTACTGATAAGCGTCTTGGCCATGTGAGCGGTACCGGTACGCTGGTGATCAAACTGGCTGATAACTCTAACACAACGCGAGTACACGGCCTGAATGGTGATGATACCATGGCCGGATTCACGGGTACATTGGATCTTCAGAAAGGTTACTTCCAGATAGGTTCCGGTGTGACAGGTGGCGATGGTGCAAATACTGTCTTTACCGCGGGCAAGGTGATTGTACACAACGGCGCTACCTTTGTGACACAGTTTGGTGCCGGTGAGGCTGCACCCAAGACCTTGGACTCCGCCATGGATTTGATGGCCGGTGCCAACTTGGAGAACCTGGATGGTTATGTGAATCTGCAGGGCAATATCCGCTTCAACCTGGCCGATGCAGAGGCCGGTACCTTCGATGAGACTGGTACTGTGAATCTGTACCAGCGTGATGGCGATATCCTGACCCTTGCGGGTGTGGTTTCCGGTGCCGGTACGGTGCAACTGAACAGATGGAGTACTTCTGTCAACAACACCAATGCTGCGGAAGGCCGCTACAGATTGACCAACAATCAAAACACCTTCAGCGGTGAATATCAGTTGGTGGACTCACAAGCATCGCCCGCTGACAGAACGGTCACGCTGTACCTTGCTGCTGAAAATGCCGCCAAGGATGCGACCATCAACATGGCTACCGCCGCAGGTAAGGGGCAGTTGGTGTTGGAATCCAACGCAACCATACACGCCTTGAAAGGTGGCGCAGGCAATGGCAATGTGGTGAAAGCCACGGGCGATTATACCCTGACGGTGAGCGAAGGTGACTTCGGTGGCGCGCT
>JAFYUJ010000052.1 GCA_017558555.1 Akkermansia sp. | reverse complement strand
GTTCAATCTGCCGTCCTCTACAGCATCGCAGTCGCGATGCTGCCCGGACTCCTCATCATTTTTGTACCCAACCCCGGGTTCCGCCACTGCGTGGCTGCACCCGGGGCTACGTTCTGCCGCCCCGCAAGCGGGGCTCAAAGTTTGCCGCAGCGTAGCCGCGGGGAACCTCAAATTCGTAACTCGTAACTCACAAATCCCCATTTATCTGACGGATGGCGAGTTTTTAGGGGCCCCGACTTATAAAAAGAAAAGACCACCCAAGCGCATATGGCCAAGGTGGTCGTTTCGACAAAAGGAGTTGAGGCGAAATCAGCTGCGTGGCTTGACGACGGCAATCTTACCGGAACGGGTAATCATGGTCACATCGTAATCCTGCATAAGGTTGATGAAGCGAGCGAGGCGGAACTCGCCACCGGAGATTTCGATGGTGAGAGATTCGCGGGTAGCATCAAGCACGCGGGCGCCGAAGATGTTGCAGAGCTCCAGGATTTCCTGCTTCTTGTCATTGAATTTAACGCGGATGAGGATAATCTCGCGGTAGACGGTGGGAACAGCACGGAAGTCGATTACTTCTACCACGTTGACCAGCTTGCTGAGCTGCTTGATAACCTGGTCAAGTTTCTCGCGGTGTTCATTCACATCAATGGTCATGCGGGAGAAGCGGGGGTCCTCACACGGTGCTACATTGAGGGAATGGATGTTGTAACCACGCCCGGAGAAAAGATTGGCCACGCGGGAAAGCACGCCAAACTTATTCTCAACGAGTACAGAGATAGTGTGGGTGTGATAATCGGTCGGCGTCATATTCTGTTCCATAGCGCTTGGAAGCATACCTGATTTGCCATGCCACGTCAAGCATCTTTCATGCCCCCGTGCGCCAAGGCGCAAAAAAAGTGTGCCAACAAGCAAAGAGCCCTAAACAACTGAACACAGATTTTCAACGGAAAGCCCCCGATGTGTGTCAGGATAAGGGAACTTTCTTGAAAGAAAAGCCCAAGCTTGCTAGACTAGAGCAGGAAAACCGACATGAATACACAGGATTTTAACGAAGAAATAGCCCAACGCTCGGCGTGGGTGAGTGCCATCAAGCAGGAGATGTCCCGCGTGGTGGTGGGGCAACAAGCTTTGATTAACAGGCTGATTCTGAGCCTTCTGTGCAAGGGACACGTTCTCTTGGAAGGTGTACCCGGCCTGGCCAAGACCTTGTCGGTGAAAGCCTTGGCCGGCACCATGCATGCAGCTTTCTCGCGTATTCAGTTCACCCCGGATTTGCTGCCGGCAGATTTGCTGGGCACCATGATTTACAACCCGGAGGAGCGTCAATTCACCGCCAAGAAGGGGCCAGTGTTTGCGAATTTGATTCTGGCAGACGAAATCAACCGCGCCCCGGCCAAGGTACAAAGCGCCCTGCTGGAAGCCATGCAGGAACGCCAGGTGACACTGGGCGAGCACAGCTACAAGCTGCCCAATCCTTTCCTGGTGCTTGCCACGCAAAACCCCATCGAGCAGGAAGGCACCTACCAGCTGCCCGAAGCTCAGCTGGACCGCTTCCTCTTCAAAGTCGTGGTGGATTACCCGAACCGCGATGAGGAGTTGAAGGTGCTCTCCATGATGAGCAGCACATCGGGAGCCCCCGCAACCAACACCGTTGTGACGGTGGAGGAAATCGAAGCATCCCGCCAGCTCATGGACCGCATCTTCATTGACCCGGCCATCGAGGGCTACATCGTGGATTTGGTACGCGCCACCCGCAATCCCGCAGCGGTTGACCGCAGCCTGGAGGGCATGGTGCGTGCCGGCGCCTCCCCCCGCGCAACCATCAACATCGCCTTGGCCGCCAAGGCCCTGGCCTTCACCAAGCAGCGTGGCTATGTCACCCCGCAGGATGTGAAGGACCTGGCCCACGACATTCTGCGCCACCGCATCCTGTTGTCCTATGAGGCCGAGGCCGCCAACGTGACCAGCGACAACATCATTGACCGCATTCTTTCAAAAGTACCGGTTCCGTGATGGATCATTAAGGGACTGACGCGTCATGGACAAGGCTCAGCAAATCATGCAGAAAGTGCGCCGCATCGAGCTGCAGGCGCGCAAGATGAGCACCGCCACCTTTTCCGGGCAATACCGCTCGGGCTTCCGTGGGCAGGGCTTGGAGTTTGATGATTTCCGGGAGTACCAGCCCGGGGATGAGCCCCGTTTTATCGACTGGAAAGTGACCGCCCGCACCGGCACGCCCTATGTGCGCAAGTTCCATGAAGAGCGCGAGCAAGCCCTGCTGCTGGCGGTAGATGTGAGTGCATCCATGCACTATGCCGGGGCCGATTCGGCCGACACCAAATTGGAATACGCCGCCACACTGGCGGCGGTGTTGGCCTACAGCGCCGCGCAGAATGGCGACAAAGTGGGCTTGCTGCTTTTTGGCAACCAACCCACCTTTTACCTTCCCCCGGCCAAGGGGATGAAGCAGTGTCTGCGCATCGTGCGCGAGATTCTGTCCGCCCCACTGCATGGGCAGGATGACAGCATGGAAACCGTGGCCAACATGGTGTTGCAAACGCAGCGCAAACAGGCCATTGTCTTCCTGATGAGCGACTTCCTCTTTCCCTCCGACAAGCAGGCTATCGGCAAGCTCAATTTCCGCCACGAGCTGATTCCTGTGCGCATCCATGACCAGGCAGAATTGGAGCTGCCGGATGCCGGGCGCGTGTGCTTCCGCGACCCCGAAAGCGGTGCATTGCTGCAAGCCAACCTCTCCGACACAGCACTCCGCGGGCAGCACGCCAAGGCGATGAAAGCCCACCTGACGGAATGGGAGCGCGTCTTCACCCAACTGGGCATCGACATGCTGGACACCCGCACCACCACCGATTTCATTCCGCAGCTTCGCAAACTTTTCAACCGCCGCAGCCGGCTTTTCGTACGCTGATTCGCCATGGTACCCACAATACCCCAGACCTCCATTGTAGATGAAATCCCGCAGCTGGAAGCCAATCTTCCGGCAGAGCAGTTCATCACTATCTCGCCCTGGCTCATTGTTGCAGGTATAGTGACCTGCGTCTTGTTGGCCGCGGCATTGCTGCTCTGGTGGCAATGGCGCCGCAAGCACCGGCCCCTGCCCCCACCGCCCAGTCCGCTCACCGTCTGCAATGCCCGGCTGGACGATTTGGAAGAACAACTGCCCGGCATGAGAGCATGCAGCATCGGCCTCTCCCTTATCATCCGCGAGTTCCTGCAAGGGCAAGCGCAGGACACCTCCCTTTACGAAACGCACGAGGAGTTCACCCAGCGTATTGATTCCCTGACCAGCCTGCCCACCGCCTGCCGACTGGAGACGCAGGCCCTGCTCAACACGCTGGCAGAATACAAATACACCCCGGAATCCGAAGAAAACCCCACGTTGGCACGCGCGCTCATTGGACAAACGCGCAATCTCTTCCTGCGCATCATCGATGAACAACACAAAGAAGCTGAGCAGCAAAAACAGCGCGCAGCCCTTTCTGCCCGATAACAAGCCATGATGTTCCACCTTGCTACAACCCCGATACCGGCAGAAGCCAGCACGCAAGAGTTCATCTTCGGTGCGCCGTATTGGCTCTGGGGGCTTATCCCCCTCATCCTGCTGCTGGTGCTGCGCCGGCGCAAAGGCACCACGGCCAGCATTGCGCACCCCACCATCCGCTTTGTGGAGCCGCACCTGCGCCAGCCATCGAATCTGGCAGGCCGGGTGGGTCCCATCTTGCTCACCCTGGCGGCTATGGCCCTTGTAGTGGCTCTGGCGCGGCCACAGTGGATGCACAAGCATGAGGAGCAACTGGTCAGCGGTATCGATATCATGGTCGCATGCGACCTCTCCGGCTCCATGGTAGCCAGAGACATGGTGTTCACCACGCAAGACGAATTCGGCCGCAAGCGCAACGTGGAAGTAGACCGCCTGACAGCAGCCAAACACGTCATCGGCGAATTCATCGACGGCCGACCCAATGACCGCATCGGTCTGGTTGCCTTTGCCGGCAAAGCCAAGCTCTGCAGCCCCCTCACGCTGGATCATTCCATCCTCAACCACATCATTGCGCAATTTTACCTGGCCTCGCGCGACCCCTTCGGCCGTGGTGTCCGCCCCGGTTACATGGTGGAAGATGGCACCGCCATCGGCACAGCCATTGCCTCTGCCGCCACCCGCTTGGATGAACGCCATGACACCAAATCCAAGGTGATTATCCTGGTGACAGATGGAGCCAACAACCGCGGGAGCATTTCCCCCATCGATGCAGCTAAACAAGCAGCCGCCCTGGGCATCAAAATCTTTACCATCGCCATCGGCAAAGATGACCGTATCTCCAGCCACACAGCAGATGTGGACACCTTTGATGAAAAAACGCTGCAAGAAATTGCCCACATCACCGGTGGCCGTTTCTACCGCGCCAGCAGCGGCACACGCCTGCTGAAAGCCTTTGCCAGCATCGACAAGCTGGAGAAAACGGATGCTCGCCGCCGTACCTTCATCAGCTACGATGAGTTGTTCCCCTATCCGCTTGCCGCCGCCATCGTGCTGATGCTGCTTGGCATGCTGATTTCACTGTTACGTCCGCGCTCTGCCCCCTGATTTTACGGTCCATGTCCTTTCTTTATCCCCACATCCTCTGGCTTCTGATTCTGCCGCTCTGCATTGGGCTGGCCGGCATTGTGCTGCACCGCCACGTCGGGCAAGCCTGGCGCGCGCTGGTTTCCCCCGCTCACGAGGCAGAGCTGGTCATCACCATCCCCATCTGGCGCCGTGTCATCCCAGCCATGCTGGCACTGGCTGCATTATGCTGTGGAATTCTGGCGGCGGCGCGCCCCATTCTGGGGTATACGGAGGCCCAATCCAGTGCCTCGGGGCGCAATCTGATTATTGCGCTGGATATCTCCCGCTCCATGGAGACGAATGATGTGAAACCCTCCCGATTGGAGGAAGCCCGCGCTGCGGCCTACGAATTAATTGCAGCCTTGCCCACAGACCGCATTGGGCTCATCGTCTTTTCCGGGGATGCCGATTTGGTTGTCCCCCTCACCTACGACCACGAGGCGCTGCGAGGCACGCTGGAGCAAATTGACCGCCGATGGACCGCCAGCGGGGGTACCAACTTCGGACGTTTGCTGGAAAAAGCCATGCAGGACTTCCACCGCAGTGCGCCCAATGGCACCAACGCCCTGGTCATCCTGAGCGATGGCGAGGACACGATGGATACCTCCACCGATATTGCGGAGAAGGCCAGGGAAAATAAGCTTCTCGTCATCACAGTAGGCATTGGCACCACCACAGGCGCAGCCATCCCCGACCCCAAGGGGTCCAACGGGCTGTGGCAAGATGCACAGGGCAAACACGTCATCAGCAAGCTCAATGAGGAATCCATGCAAAAGTTTGCAGAGGCGACCAATGGCAGCTACTTTGCCATGACTTCCGGCACAGATTTGGCTGCTTTTGCCAAAGATGCCGTGCGCAAGCTGGACCGCCACGAGGAGAAGTTCTCTGCGGCCAAAGTACCGCATGATATCTTTGAATACTTTGCCGGTATGGCCCTACTGCTTCTGGTGTTGGCCATCCTGATGGGGACAGAGTGGCGAGCCCCCCGCCATCACGGGCTTGCAGCGCTCCTGCTGCTCTTGCTCATGATGCTGGCCCCGCAGGCCGTTGCAGACACGGAAGATGCCGCGGCCAGTTATGGGGAAGGCTTACAGATGGCCAGAGAGAACAATGCAGAGGCCGCCAAAGAGGCTTTTTCACGCGCCTTGCTGAGCGATAATCCGCAATTGCAAGCAGCCTCGCTCTATGCCATGGGCAATCTGAACAATGAGCAGACCTTCAACAAACTGCGAGATTTGTATCAACCAACCCCGTCAGAGGATGAGGACAGCCCGGCAAGCGCGGTCCCCGGGCAACCCGGGCCGGAGGAGTTAAAAGCCATCGTGGCAGAACTCAACGGCAATCTGAGCGCGTATGATGATGCCCTGAGCATCAACCCAAGCATGACAGTGGCTGCTCAAAACAAACAAAAAGTGCAGGAGCTCATCAAAAAGCTGGAGGAAGAAATCAAACGGTTGGAAGAGCAACAACAACAGCAGCAAGACCAGCAGAACCAGGACAACCAGCAGGACAAGCAAGACCAGCAAAACCAGGACAACAAGCAGGACAAGCAAGACCAGCAGAACCAGGACAACCAGCAAGACAAGCAAGACCAGAAAAACCAGGACAACCAGCAGGACAAGCAAGACCAGAAAAACCAGGACAACCAGCAGGACAAGCAAGACCTGCAAAACCAGGATAATAAGCAGGATAAGCAAGACCGGCAGAACCAGGACAACCAGCAGGACAAGCAGGATCCAGACAACAAGAAAGATAAGAAGGGCCAACAAAATCCTGACAACAAACAAGGGCAATCCCCCAAACAACAGCAGCCTCAGCAGGTCCCGCAGCTGACGGATGAAGAAAAAAATCGCCAGCGCGCTGCCAGCATTCTTCAAATGCATCTGGACGAAGAGGAAGGCTCCCCCATCCCGCAAATTCAAACAACTCAACCCGTGTTGAAAGACTATTAATCTCGCCATGAAACACTTTTTCACCCTGATATGTGCCGTTGTGCTGGCCTGTGGAGGGCAGCTGGCCGCAGAAATCATCCCCATGTGGTCCACGGGCGTGGCCGTCCCCGGGGAGCAAGTACTGCTCTATCTTGTTGACACCCAGAGCGGGAGCGACGTCTTCACCATCACAGAACAACCCCGCGTCAAATCTGCCACCGTGCGGGTCTTGCAACCCAAGGCGGGAGCCAATCCACTGGATCCGAACCGCGCCATGGTCGAGGTGCAGCCCATCCTCATCAAGCCGGATGTTGCGGGCAACATTGAGGTGGAAGACATCACCGTCACCTACCAATCCGGCAAAACGGAGACTGTCAGGATTCCCGCCCTGCCCGTGCGCCCCACCAGCGACATCAAGTGGTACAACGCTCCCGTGGTCTATGGTGCCCTGTGGTATACCGATATTACTGATGGATACGTGAACCAACCGGTCAAAGCCAATCTCAAAGTATTCATGCGCGGAGATTGCAGCACCCCCTACCCGCCCCAGTTGAATGCCGTGGGCGTGAAAGCCGGCAATTTCAGCCGGGCCGTGCAAGGTGTGGTAGAGCTGGTGCAAGGGCAAATCATGCCGGAAACGGCAGCCTTTGCCCGCGGCCAGAATTGGCGCACGGCAGATTTCAAGGGAGAGTTCACCCCCTACCGCGAAGGCAACTCCGATGTGGTGAGCAAAATCATGATGGTACGCGCCCAGGGCTTTTTCGCCACGGCACAGGAAGAGGTACCGCTCCCGACTGTGACGGTGGGGGCCCTCCCCCTGCCCCCCGGGGCACCGGCCAACTTTGCCGATACCGTGGGGCAATACAGTATCTCTGCCACCAGCCCCGCCAAGGAGCTTTCCATGAATGAAGCGGTGGAGGTGGAAATCACCGTCAAAGGCACCGGCAACCTGCAACAGCTCGCTTGTCCCGCCCCACAGGATGCAGATGACTGGAAGCTCATTCCCGCCACCAGCAAGCCCATTTTCAACACCACGGGTGAAACCATCGGCATCGTGTTCAACCAACTGATGCGCCCCACGGCAGAGGTTGGCGGCATCCCCGCATTCACCTTCAGCTATTTTGACCCCGCCACGCAGGAATACAAAACCGCAGCCTCCACCCCCATTCCCCTGCCCTGGAAAGAGACAGAAGCTGTGGGCAGCGGCATACGCACCATCGCCGCAGAGCCCCCACCCGCCGGAGAAGTACCTGTGGAGGAGATGACCGATATCTACAACTGCATCCCCCAGGCAGAAGCCTCCACCCTCATTCAGCTGCCACGCTGGCTCTGGTACCTGCTCTATCTGCCCGCCATAGTCATTGTGGGCACTCTGATTGCTCAGCGCATCCGCCGCCACGTGGCAGCCGGAGCTGCCGGCCGTGCCCGGGACAAAGAGTTGGCCGGCATCGAGAAGCTCAGCAGCGGCATCGATTTCCTGAAAGCCATCGGTGCCTTCATCGAAAGCCGCATCCCCGCCCAGGCCATGACACCGGAGCTGCAAGCCATCCTGACCAAGCGAGACGAAGAAGCCTTCCGCCCGGATGCGGCCACCACCCTGGCTCCCGGGGAGAAGGAACACATGCTGCGCCTCGTGCGCAAGGCACTGGCCGGTATAGGCAGCACATTGGTGCTGCTGCTCTGCACCCTGCTCCCGCAACTCCAGGCCGACCCCCCTGCGGCCAACACCGCTTCTGATGCCGTGGCAGCCTACGAATCCGGGCAATACAGCAAGGCCATGCAGATGTTCCGGGCAGAAAGTGGCGTGCGCAATGAGGCAGTGCGCCTCTTCAATATCGGCAACTGCGAATACCGCTTGGGCAACCCCGGCAAAGCCGCCCTCTGCTATGCGCAAGCGCTCCAGGAAGACCCCACTTTCCCCGAAGCGCAGGCGAATCTGAGCTTCATCCAGCGCAAGGAAGGAGCCCTCCTTCCCACCCGCTCAGCCATCGACAGCGTGTTTACCTTCTTCACCTGCAGCACATTGTGGATTTTCACCATTTGCAGCACCGCCGTTCTGGCACTCTGCATTGCCCTGCAAATAGCCTTGAGCAAGCGGAGCCACCTTGGCTGGGTGCATGCCTTCACCATCCTCTCTGCATTCCTGAGCCTGCTCTGCGGCATCAACTGGCTGTATTATCTGGGCCAGCAAAAACCGGACATCACTGCCATCCCGCCCCAGGACACAGCCTACATCCTGCACACAGTGACGGTGCGCAACGCAGCCGATGAAACCGGGAGCAGCATCATCCAGCTCAATCCCGCATCCCCCGTCCGCATCCTGGCTCACCGTGCCTCCTGGACCTACATCGAAACCGCCACCGGCGTACGCGGCTGGATTCCCTCAGCAGAAGCAGCCCCGCTGGCCCAGGGTGGCAAGACACAACTCCCCATCATCATCCGATTTTGAGACAGAAGCTCCAACGCATCACGTTTCTCACCCTGCGCAGCCTGGCAGACGTGCTGCTGGGCGCAGGTTTGCTCTGGCAATGCGGGCTTTTCATCTACCAGCCCCTGAGCCTGCTCAGCCTTCTGATTGTAGCGGTGTTGTGGGGCTGCTACCGCTGGCACAAGGGACACTTTGGCAGCATTCGTACCGCCTTATGGGCCCTGTTTGGCAGCGGTGTGGCAGCCTACTATCTTTTGCCCAATCCGCACCCGGAACAGTGGCAAACCTCCTGGGCCCGCGAACCGCAATTCGCCATACAGGGAGACACGCTTACCATCACCAACCTGCGCGATTTTCACTACCGCTCCGAAACAGATTTTGATGTCCGGTACCGCACCGAAAGCTATGATTTGGATCAGCTCACCGAAGTGGACTTTGCCGAATGCCACTGGGACGGCATGGAGGCCATCTGCCACACCATGCTCAGCTTCGGTTTTGCAGATGGACGCCACTTCGTCATCTCGGCAGAAACGCGTCTGCCGGAGGGAGAGGAACAAAACGCCTTGGGTGGGCTGTACAAACGCTACGGACTGCTCTATGTATTCGGCACCGAGGAAGACATCTTCGCTCTGCGTACCAATCACCGCCACGAGGATTTGCTGCTCATGCCCATGAACATCAAGCCGGACAAAGCGCGCGAACTGCTGGAAACATTCATCGCCATCGCCCGGGAAGCGCACAGCACCCGCAAACCCTACAACACCGCCACCGGCAATTGCTCCAGCGGGGTCATGCAATCCTTCCGCGCCCTGGCTCCCAACATGCCGCGCATCTATGACCTGGCACCCATCCACAACGGCAGCATCTCTCGACTGCTGCACAAGCATGGGGCCCTCATCACCCGTCCCGGTGAAAGCTACGATGCCCTGCGTCGCCGTTGCTATCTGGGCTATGACATCGCACCGCAGCAGCCGGGGCAATACTCACAAGCCATTCGTCAAAAGCTCCGGGGAAACCATTGAAGATCAAAAGCCCGAATTCACCATCAAGATGAATTCGGGCTTGTTCAAAACAACTGCTGCGCCTCTCAGCTGGGGTCTACCCAGCGGCCATGAGACTTGATAAGCTCCACCAAGTGCTCCACAGCTTCTTCCTGCGGGATATTCATCTCCACCGGTGTGTGGCCCACATAGAGGTTAATCTTGTTGGGCGCGCCACCCACGTAACCGAAGTCAGCATCGCTCATCTCGCCCGGGCCATTCACAATACAACCCATGATGGCGATTTTCACGCCCTTGAGGTGGCCTGTGGCCTGGCGGATGCGGGCCGCAGCCTCCTGGATATTGTAATGCGTACGGCCGCAGGAGGGGCAAGACACATATTCCGTCTTGCTCAGGCGCACACCGGCAGCCTGCAAGATATTGAAGCCCAGGTAGGCAGCCTTGGCGGCATCGGCCTCGCGGCGCACAAGCACAGCATTGCCCACACCATCACACAGCAGGGAACCCATATTCACACCACCGGCCATGGGGGCACTCAGCGCTTCTTCCGTACCGGGAGACAGGGTATCCTTCAGCAGGATGCTGTGGCGGGCGGGAATCACCGCAGCGAGCAGGCGGAAAGCCTGCGGCACCGGCATCTGCACCCCATCCTTCACCGTCACCAGCGTGGCAGGATCATCCTGCAATGCAGCCACCTCGGTGGCATTGGTGGGGTCAATCTCCACCGCAGCGGCATCTTCATACGCCAGTTCAGGCATGAAATCCTTCATCACCGCGGCATCCAGGCTCTCGCAAGCAGCCTTGGGCAGCACCACACGCACCGGTTCATTCCACCCCAGCGTCACGCCGCCACGGGTAATCACATCGGCCTTGCGCTTGGTGTATACAAAGGGGTCAAAGGGAGCAGCCGGTTCCTCTGCCGGGGCCACAGCACAAGCCGCAGCACCGGGCTGATAGGGCGCCGCCAGCTCAAAACCGGGAGCAATCTCGTACACAGGATCTTCCGTGAGGGAGACGCGCAGCGTGTCACCAATACCATCGGCCAGCAGCGAGCCAATCCCCGTGGCACTCTTGATGCGGGCATCCTCACCCTCACCGGCCTCGGTCACGCCCAGGTGAATCGGGTAGTTCCAATCCATCCCCTCCTCTGCCAGGCGCTTCACCAACAAGCGGTAGGCCTGAATCATCACCTTCACGTTGGAGGATTTCATGGAGAACACCAACTGGTGGTAATCCAGCTCGCGCGCAATGCGGGCAAACTCCAGAGCGCTTTCCACCATGCCATCGGGCGTGTCGCCATAGCGGTTCAAAATGCGGTCGGACAAGGAGCCGTGGTTGGCACCCAGGCGCATGGCGCGGCCATGTTCCTTGCAGAACAACACCAGCGGCGTGAAGGACTTGCGAATCTTTTCCAGTTCCTCTTCATACTCGGCATCTGTGTAGTCGCGCTCCACAAACTTTTTCTTGTCCACAAAATTACCCGGGTTCACGCGAATCTTCTCCACCCACTTGGCGGCTTCCATGGCGGCATCCGGCTTGAAATGAATATCTGCCACCAGCGGCACCTGGCAGCCCGCCGCGCGCAGCTCGCGCGCAATGTTTTCCAGATTCGCAGCATACACCTTGGTCTGTGCCGTCAGGCGGATAATCTCGCACCCCGCCTCTGCCAATGCCAGTGCTTCTTTCACACACGATGCCGTATCCAGCGTATCGCTGGTCAGCATGGATTGAATACGGATGGGATTATTCCCACCAATTCCCAGACCGCCTACCATCACTTCGCGGGTAGCGCGGCGGGTATACTGATACAAACTCGGGCAATGCAGTGTGCTCATACCCACATGTTACCCCCCCGAGCCCTGTTTTTCAAGCTTATTCCCCGGAAATCCCCCTTTTCTCCTCATGTATCCCATAGATTGCCCAATTGATTGCAGGTTCAACACTATCATTAATGTATCCCCCATAACGCACCTGATTAATGGCCATTTGTTGTTTTTCAGAGATGCGTCATTCGCACTTCCGCAGATTGTTGCTTGCGTTGGGGAGGAAGCGCCGCTATAATGAGGGGGCATGACAGCAGACACCCCAGAGCTTAGCAAAGCGAAGGCCCCGCGCATGATTCCCGTATCAAAGCGCGCGCGGCGACCGGAGGGCACGCAGCCGGAGGTACCGGACCACGAGATATTGCGGCTCATCGGCACAGGCTCATACGGGGAGGTATGGCTGGCGCGCTCAGCCACCGGAGCCTATCGCGCGGTGAAAGTGGTGTGGCGAGAGGACTTTGATGATGAGCGCACATTCACGCGCGAGCTGGAGGGGATTCTGAGCTACGAACCGATAGCGCGCGGCATCCCGGGGCTGGTGCATATCCTGCATGTGGGTCAAAAGGGAGGCGAATCGCCCTATTATTACTACGTGATGGAGCTGGCGGATGATGCCTACACGGGCATCCACATCGAGCCGGATGATTATGTGCCGCGCACGCTGCAGAGCGATATGCAGCTGTACGGCATGCACCCCATGCCGCTGGACTATGTGCTGGAGGTGGGCAGCCAGCTGGCCCATGCGCTGGCCGGACTGCACGCGGAAGACCTGACCCACCGCGACATCAAGCCTGCCAACGTGGTGTTTGTGAACAGCCGCGCCAAGCTGGCGGACGTGGGCTTTGTAGCGCGTGGCAACAAGCGCAGCTACGTGGGCACGGAGGGCTATATCCCGCCGGATGGCCCCGGTACCCCGCGTGCAGATGTGTATGCCCTGGCCAAGGTGCTCTATGAAATGAGCACCGGCAAGGACCGTCTGGATTTCCCTGAATTGCCCGCCGAGATTCCCGAGGGAACCAGCCATCGCCAATGGCTGGATTTCAACAAGATTCTTTGTGCCGCAGCCGAACCGCAGGTGAATAAAGCAAGCATCACCTCTGCCCATGTGCTGGCAGACCGACTGGATGACCTGCGCCACTTTGCCCCCGGCACCCGCAAACAAACGCGCAAGCCCGCCAAAAAGCACACCCAAAAAGGCAGCAACCGCAAGCACTATTGGCTGATTGGCGTGCTGCTGGTGGCGCTGCTGACCGCGCTGGCAGCCCACATGCTGCCGCAGGATATGCGGGAGCGCATGCAGCTGGCGCTCGCAGCCCTCTGCGGGCAACCCACCCCGCCACCCGCACCGGCCAATCCTGTGGCAGAAACACCCCCCGCCCCCTCAGCGCAGGCAGAGCTCCCGGCAGAAGAAGAAAGCCCCCCCGAGCCGCAGGAAGATGGCCAGCTTTTCATCGCCACCGTGCCCTCCGGTGCCTCCATTTACACCGAGGATGGAGAGTATGTAGATGAAACCCCGTATGGCCCCATCAACATGCCCGCAGGCACCCAGGTTTCCTTCATTCTCCGCAAGGATGGCTACGCCGATGCGCATGAAAGCGGCATCATCCCCAGCCGAGGCCTGCTCTCTCTGGGGGGGGCCTTGCTGCCCTATCGCCCGCCCCAGATCGGCAAGGTATGGCGAGATGCGCAGGACACCGAATACACCCCCGCCAAAGACAAACACGAGGCGACTACCCCTGTAACCCGTCGGCAGTTCGAATCCTTCCTGCACCATGCACCCGAGGGGCTGAACCTGCGCTGGGAGCAGCAAAGCGGCACAGACCTGGTGCTGACTACCCAGGCCTGCATCGGCGCTTACACCCTGTGGCTGACCCGCCAATGCGAAACCGCCGGTACCCTGGGCCGAGACCACTCCATCATCGCCGTACCTGAGCCCGGCACCGAGATTGGCCCGGATATGTGCGCCTACCGCCTGTGCATCACCCCCATCAAAAAGACCCCCATCACCGTGTACTCCAACCCCTCGGGGGCGTCCGTCTACTTCAACGGTCGTTTGCTGGGTGTCACCCCCATGCAGGACATGCGCGTGCCCGTGGCCCCGTATTATCTGGAGGTGCGCATGCCCGGTTACTCCTCGGTGCGCAGTAGCGGGCTCTCTCCGCGGGATCTTTCACTCAACCTGGTACTGCAGGCCAACAACTCCGTGGCCTTTGGCACAGAGTGGATTAATGGGCTGGGGCTCAAGCTGGTGCCCCTCACCCCGCGTATCATGGCCTGCACCACAGAGGTGCGCGTGGCCGACTACAAAGTCTACTGTGCCGCTACCGGAGCCCCCGAGCCGGATACCCCCGCCTTTGAACAAAATGAGCACCACCCCGTGGTCTTTGTCTCCCGCAATGATGCGGAGCAGTTCGCCCGCTGGCTCACAGAGAAAGAACGCGCCGAGGGGCTCATCGAAAACTCCGACTTCTACCGCCTGCCCACCGATGCGGAATGGAGTGCCATGGCCGGCCTCAAGCAGGAAAACGGTGCTTCCCCCTATGATAAGCAGCGCCGCCGCTCCGGCGAGGTGAAACAGGACTTCCCCTGGGGGATGCGCTGGCCACCGTATCGCGACACCGGCAACTTTGCCGATGCCTCTGCCGGGCCCTACACCCAGCCCAACCACATCATCCCCCATTATCGGGATAACTTCCCCTTCACCGCCCCGGTGGGTTCCTTTGCCGGCAACTTGCTGGGTCTGCATGATATGGAGGGCAACGTGCAGGAATGGGTGAGCGGCCAATACGGCGGACCGGAGGGCTTCGACTTCCGCGAGTATGGCGTAACCCGCGGCGGGGACTACACCTCATTCCGCCCCAGCCAGCTGCACTCTGCCTGCCGCACCCCGCGCCCCATCGACAACAAACGCCCCACCGTAGGTTTCCGTCTCATGCTGGAGCGCGTGAGCAAGAAATTGTAAAAAATCCCCATAGCGTTTCCCTTGTCATATCGGTGCTTTAGCGTTGCAAGGCGCACGCGCGTGAGGTAAAATGCAAGCATGAGTTACGACCTGATTGTGATTGGTGGCGGCCCTGCCGACTATGTTGGTGCAATACGAGCAGCCCAGCTGGGCAAGCGCGTGGTATGCGTGGAACGCGAGCGCATGGGCGGCACCTGCCTGAACTGGGGCTGCATCCCCACCAAAGCCCTGCTCAAGAATGGCGAGGTCTACAACACCATGGCCAAGAAAGCCGCAGAATACGGCATCACCACGGGTGAACTCAGCGTAGATTGGACAGCCGTCATCGCCCGCTCCCGCCAAATCAGCGAGCGCCTTTCCAACGGTATCTCTTTCCTCTTCAAAAAGAACAAAGTGGACAGCGTAAGCGGTGAAGCCCGCATCGTGGCCTCCGGCAAGGTCGAAGTCACCGCTGCGGATGGCAGCGTCACCACGCTGGAGGGTGAGAACATCCTCATCGCCACCGGTGCCCGCACCCGCGAGGTGCCCGCCTTCCCCTTCAACGGCAAGACCATCATCGGCAGCAAAGATGCCCTGGTGATGCCCAAGCGCCCCGAGAGCATGATTGTGATTGGCTCCGGCGCTATCGGCACCGAGCTTTCCTATGTGTACCACTGCTTCGGCACCAAAGTGACCCTGGTGGAAGCCCTGCCCCGCATCCTCCCCAATGAAGACAGTGAAGTATGCACCGCCATGGAGCGCGCCTTCAAGAAACAGGGTATCACCTGCATGGCCGGAGCCAAGGTGGACAGCCTGCGCGACAACGGCGACAGCGTAACCGCCACCATCACCGCCAAAAACGGCAAGGTGCAGGAAATCACCGCCGATGTGTGTCTGGTGGCCATCGGTGTGGTGCCCGTGGTGCCCGAGGCCAACGGACTGGAGCTCACCGAGCGCGGCTTCATCAAGGTGGATGAACGCTACCGCACCAACATCAGCGGTGTTTACGCCGTGGGCGACTGCATCGGCGGCATCATGCTGGCCCACACCGCCAGCTACGAAGCCGAGCAGGCCGTGGAAGGCATGTTCGATACCGAGCACACCCCCTTGCACCCTGTGCATGTGCCCGGCTGCACCTACTGCCACCCGCAGGTTGCCAGCGTGGGCAAGCGCGAGCGCGAGCTGCAAGAAGCCGGCGTGGAATACCGCGTGGGCAAGTTCCCCTTCATGGCCATCGGCAAGGCTGTGGCCACCGGCGAGACAGAGGGCTTTGTGAAGCTGCTCTTCGGCAAGGAAAACGGTGAGCTGCTGGGTGCCCACATCGTGGGCGACAACGCCACAGAAATGATTGCCACCCCCGAGCTGGCCATGTACAGTGAGCTGACAGATGCCGACATGAACGCGATGATTTACGCCCACCCCACCCTCTCCGAAGCCATTCATGAGGCGGTGCTGGCAGCAGATGGTCGCGCCATTCACGCCTGATATTGACCCTCTCCCCATGGCACGCAAGTACTTTTACGACACACCCCAAGGCAAGGTCGGCCCCGTTTCCGGGGAAGACCTGGTGCGCTTGCGTGCCGCCGGCGAAATCGACGGCGACACCTGGGTGCGCCGCGCCAATTCCTCCACCTGGCGCCACCTGGCGCAGGTGGATTTGCGGGAGGAAGAAGAAGCCGAGGCCAACCCCAGCTTCTGGCGTCTACTGCGTCGGCATGTGCCGCTGAGCACCCTCATCATCTTCGCCGCTGTGGCGATTGTACTCGTCATGCTGCTGGTGGGGCTGGCCAGCGTACTGTGGCCGGTGCTGCTGGTGCTGCTGGTGCTTTGGCTGCTTTCCCGCGCCCTCAAGTAATTCAACTGCCACCGATTTTCCTCTCTCATGTTTTATCTTGCCTCTGCAGCCACTTCCACCCTGCAAGACGTCCAAAACTTCGACCAGCACTGGCTCTTCTACATTTGCTGCATCTTCGCCACCGTTGTGGGCGCTATTGCAGGTGCCACCGCTTCCACCCGCGTGCGCATGGATATCTTCGGCATTGTCACCTGTGCCACCATCGCCTCCCTGGGCGGCGGTACCGTGCGCGATATCATCCTCAACGGCCTCATCAAGCCCAATGGCGAGCCCATGACGGTCTACTGGATTGGTGAAGGCGATGTCCAATTCCTGTATTTTGCCATCATCACCGCCCTCATCGTCTTCTACATCTCCCGCTTCCACCGCCTCCCGGTGGGTACCATCCGCGTGGCAGATGCCTTCTCCATGGCTTTCTTCAGCCTGCTGGGCACCGCCAAAGCCCACTATCTGGGCTGCCCGTATCTGGTCTCCATCTGCATGGGTGTGTGCACTGGTGTAGCCGGTGGTGTACTGCGAGATGTGCTCACCGGCAACGTGCCCTACGTCTTCCGCCCCGGCGAAATCTACGCCACCGCCTCCTTTGTGGGCTGCACAACATTCATCATCCTGCAAGAGCTCCTCAATACCCCCTACGAATACGCCTACATCATCGGCGTGGCGGCCGTGTTCATCATCCGCATGATTGCCGTTTACCTCAACTGGAAGCTCCCCTCCTACCGCCCCCTTTTCGATACCATCCACCCCTCCGATGACCCCATCGAAAAAAAATCCGCGCATTCTGAAAAATAATTTCAACGCTCCTCTCCCCTGCGGTGTACTACCCTTATCAGTCGATTCTGCGGAGCAGGAATGAAGGAGAGAGCATTCCTCCCCACACAAGGGAAAGACTGATGTTTCATAAGGTAGTAAGTTGAGGGATGCCCGGGGAAACCCGGGCATCCTTTTGCATACCAATCATTTATGATGTTTTTTCGCAATCTTTTTTATCATACTGATGCGAACCGTTGAGAAAAGCATCGGCATGAAATGACATTTTTGTTGAGCATTGCAGGGGATATGAGCATTTTGGCTTGAGATAAACGAAAAAAGCGGGATAATCAGATAAATTCGTATGGGAGAAACGCCTGAATATACAGAAAGCATGGAAACGCAGGAACAAAAGAGCTATATCGATGCCGCGAGCGCCCGGATAGATTGGGCGGCGTGGCTGGATGATTATGGCGCGCGCCTGCTGCTCTATGCAAGGCAACAGGCGCGCTCCGAGGCAGATGCCGAGGATGTGATGCAGGAAGCGCTGGTGCAACTGGTGCGCGCGGTCGAGGGCGGAGATTTCCGCGGCAGCGAAGCGCAGTGGTACACGTATGCGCTGACGGCGATACGCCACCGAGCGATGGATGCCGGGCGCCGCGCCCAGGTGCGCCGCAACTACGCGGAAGCACAGAAGGACAGCGGCGAGGGCATCTGCGAGGAGACACCCTGGCTGAGCTGTGGCGCGGATGATGAATACCTGCGACGGCAGGTAGAGAAACTGTTGCGCACGCTTTCACCGGAGTTTGCGGAGGTGGTTGTCCTGAAGATATGGGACGGTCTGACCTTCCAGCAGATTGCCGACAACACGAGAGTGCCCCTGCCGACGGTATGCTCGCGCTACCGCTATGCACTCAAGAAGATGCGCGAGGAATTGGACATGAACCCCATAGCTGAATAAGAACCATGACCGATACCACCACAGACCCTTCCATCAAATGCACGCCGGCAGCTCTGCCTGCCGCGCTGAGGGAGCGCATGCTCCGGGCCATGCAGGAAGCCGGACATGAAGCCCGTGAAGAACACGATTTGGAATGCACCCTGGCTCGCTTGCAGCCAGCCCCCCTGCCCACCGGTATGCACAACCGCCTGCACCGGCAGATGCAGCAAGCCCGCCACAGCGCCGGGCTGCGCTCATACAGCAGCCGCGTTGTATGGCGCAAAGCTGCCGCCGCCTGTGTGACGCTGCTGGGCGTGTTTGGCCTGGGCGCTACCGTGCAGAGCATGTTGGGCGCGGACGATGCCCAGGGGCTTGCCCGCCGCAGCGTACTGGAACGCAGCGGGGGTGAAACTGTGCAGTGGGGTGAAGACGGCGACCCGGTGCGCGAGTACGAGGTGATGTATGAGGATTCTTTTGTCCTGCCGGAAGAGGACGACACGACGCTGGTCATCCGTGTGCCCAACAGAACAATTGTGAGCGTGAAAGGAGAGGTCATCTGATGCCGGGACTCTTTCAGACGTTAATGATATGCCTGGCCACCTGTGCCCCGGTGGCCATGGCTGCAGGTGGAGCGGTGTTTGGCGTGGTGCCGGCAGATAGCGCAGCAGCCCGTGGGCTGGAAGTGGCCGCCGTGGCCCCGGGCAGTCCGGCCGAGCGCGCGGGGTTGCGCGCGGGTGATGTCCTGCTGAGCGTGGAGGGCAAAGCCACCCGCAACCGCAGCGATTTGCTGGCTGCCATACTGGCGCAGAAACCGGGGGATTGCATCACAGTACAATACCTGCGCGGGAGCGCCCCCGCTGCGGTGGAAGTGACCCTGGCCGCCCGCAAAACGCGCAAGGCAAGCCCGAAAGATACCACTGATGCCGGCTACAAAGAACACGGCGACCGCATGGCCAAGCGCCTCAACATCCCCCCGGCTCTGCTGAACCGCATGCGCGAGCTCAAGCGCGAGATTCGCCACAGTCTGGCTCAGGTGGATGAGGACTTTGACCCAGCCGAGGTGAGCGACAAGCTGCAACAGCTGCGAGATTTGGCACGCGATGCCCAAGCCCAGCGCCACGGCTGGATGGTGGGCCGCGCCTGCGAAGCCTATCTGCAATTTCACGATGATGAAGGCACCCTGGTGCTGCACGGTGCCAACAACCGGCTCACACTGGAGGTGTACGACGCTGCCGGGCAGCTTCTTCAGACAGCTCCGCTCAACACAGCTGAGGAGCGCCGGGCTCTCCCGGAAGCCCTGATTCAACGCCTGCACGCTTTGCAATAAGCCTCCTTATGGCTTCAACGCGTGAAGACGCTCCAGCAGGTAGAGAACCATGCGGCCGGAATCCGAGAGGGAGCGGGGACAAATGCGGCTCATGTCATCGCGTGAGGTATGCCACCAGTTGCCCTCGGTAAAATAAGCAATCAGATTGATGGAAGCCACCCCGGCCTGCACAAAAGGCTGGTGGTCATCCAGATAGGAGCCGGGGTAGAGAGTCCAGCGCTCGTGAGAGAAGCCGAGGGCATCGATGGCTTCTGTATAGAGCTGCAGCAGGTGATTATCCGTATCCAGGATAGGGACACCGATGGTTTTGTTGCGGCCCCCCACCATATCCAGGTTGATTTGCCAGGTGGGCAGATTGCCCTTGCGGCGCATGATATCGTAGCGGGAGCCGTACATGCCGTCCGTCTCGCTCATGCGGGGGGAAAACGCTTCCTCTCCATCAAAAAACACCAGCTCCACCTTGGCTGCCTGCTCCGGCCTGGCGGACAGGATGCGCGCCAGCTCCAGCATGAGCGCGGCGGCGCTGGCTCCGTCATCCGCCCCCACAAAGTTGCGAATGCCGCGCTTGGTATCGATATGGCAGCTGATGAGGATGGGGCGGGTTATCTCCGCATCGGCTCCAAACTCGGCATGAAGGTTGGTCATCAGCATGCCGTTGGAAAGGGTGAACGACTCGCGGCGAATGCGCCATCCGGCTTTCTGCAAATGCTCGCTCAGGTAGGCAAGTTGCTTTTCATAAGCCACAGAATTGCTGGGGCGCGGGCCCAGGGCACAGAGGGCGGCACAATGCACGTAGGCGTTGTCGCCGGAGAGGTCGGGGGTGGCTTGCAGTTCCGTCGGCAAGGCTGGTTGCACCGCGGCCGGAGCTGCCGTTTTTTCATCCTTGCAGGCCGCCAGGAACAAGAGGCTGCAGCACAGCGTGGCAATGAGTTTTTTCACCGCATCAGAGCTGGGCATCAACCCCGAACATCTGGAGAATGCGCACGAGTTCATCGCGCCCGGCGTAGGGAATCTCAATCACGCCATTGCTCTTGCCCTTGAGGGCAATGTTCACACGGGTGCCAAAATCATCTGAAAGCTTGCGGCACACCTGGGCGTAGGGCTCGGGCAGCACGGGTTCGGCGGGCTGGGGCTTGGGCTCGGGGTTGAGGAGGGTGCGCACAAGCTGTTCGGTCTGGCGCACGGTGAGGCCCTGGCGAGCCACACGAGTAGCGGCATGCTCCTGCTGGGCATCATCCTTGAGCTGAAGCAACACCTTGGCATGGCCCACTGAGATGGCAGCTTTGTCCAGCATCTCGCGCACGGGCTCGGCCAAATCCAGCAAACGCACCATATTAGCCACCACGGCACGGGATTTGCCCACATGGCGGGCGATGACCTCCTGCTTCATGCCGAAGCGTGTCTGCAACAGGCGATACTGCTCGGCTTCTTCCAACGGGGTGAGATCCTCGCGCTGGAGGTTTTCAATCAGGGCGAGTTCGGCCACTTCCTGATCGGTGGCTTCCATGACCACAACCTTCACTTCCTTGTGGCCCAGGGAACGCACAGCACGCAGACGGCGCTCACCGGCAATGAGCTCGTACTTGCCGTCCACACGGCGCACCACCAGCGGCTGCACCAGACCGCGCTCGCGGATAGAATCCGCCAATTCTGCAATCTGTTCCTCGTTGAAGTGGCGGCGTGGCTGGAATGGAGAGGGCATAATCTCCTCTGCCTTGGCCAAAATCACTCGATCAGCCTCCACCTCCGTTGTGTCGGGTGCGTTCTTTTGATTGTCGTTGCGTTTGATGAGAGCGCCGAGTCCTTTACCTAATGCTTGCCGTGCCATATATGTGTGCGCGGGATTGTACTCCAACCCGGGCGGAAAAGCAACTATTTTTTGTGATGAAGTGCAACTTCGCCGCAAAGCCTTGCCGGGCGGGACTTGCGAGCATTTTGTGTGACGAAATTGTAACAGAGTCAGCCTTGCCAAAAACGGAAATCTGTGGGTATACTGGGGGCAGATACACATTCTCCCCTGCTGAAACGCAACAAAAAGAGTGCAAAATACCATTTTCCTGATACACTATGCCTGTGCACATCGTGATAGTTGAAGATGACGAGGATATCTCCGACCTGGTGGCGTTCAACCTGGAGCGCCAGGGCTGGAAGACAACTCAATGCTACAATGGGGCGGAGGCCCTGCCCCGCATCTGCGAATTGTGCCCGGATTTAGTTGTTATGGACATCATGCTGCCGGGGATGACAGGCTTGCAGGTCTATGCCGCGATGAAGGAGAATGACATGGCCGCCAAGACACCTGTGCTGTTCCTGACAGCCAAGGCGCAGCTGGAAGACAGGCTGGCCGGTCTGCAACTGGGGGCAGATGACTACATGACCAAGCCATTCAGTCCCAAGGAGCTGGTGCTGCGCGTGCGCAATATCCTGAACCGTACGCAAAACGCAGCAGCCCAGCTCATGGTACGCAGGGGGAATATCCTCCTGGACAAAAACTCCCTCCGTGCCTCGCTCAAAGGCGAAATACTGGACCTCACCACCACGGAATTCAAGCTCCTGGCCTACCTCATGGAGCGCGAGGGCAAGCTGCAAGACCGCTACGAGCTGCAAAAGGAACTCTTCGGCTATGCAGATACCACCCAATCCCGCGCGTTGGACACCCACATCAAGCGTCTGCGCCAAAAGCTGGGCAACTACGCCGCCTGCATCTGCACCGAGCGCGGCGTGGGCTATTACTTTGAGTCAAAAAGCGAGCAAGCGTGAGCTGTGGCAATCTCCCCCCCCTGCCGGAGAGAGGTGCAAATGACATTGACTATTCAGCACCTGTATGATATAGAACATGTGCATAAGCCCATGCTTATGTGATTATTTCACAACCGGCAACCCACCACACATACCATGCGGAATCACCTCCTTGCAGTCCTGTTTATACTATCATCCATACAGGGGGTGGCAGAATCTACAGCGCCAGACCAACAGAAAGGCTGCGAATCCCTGAATATACATGAGGCCATTGTGCAAGACAATGTGGCCGAATTGAAGAAGCATCTCGCAAACGGAATAAAGGTGGACAAGCCGGATGCGCAGGGCTATACCCTCTTGCATTGGGCGGCATCGCAGTCTCCCCAATGTGTCAAGATATTGCTGAAAGCCGGGGCAAGCGCCAACAAGCAGGATAAAAATGGCTGCACCCCTCTGCACTACGCTGCCGGCAGCAGCCCCGATGCCCTGGCGCTGCTGGTACAGGCCCACGAGGTGCATCTGAACAAGCCGGACAAGGATGACTGGAGTCCGCTTCACTGGGCGGTGTGCCGCAATTGCCCGGAAAGCACCCGCATTCTCTTGCAAGCAAAGGCCCAGACAAAAGCAGCTGACAACTATGGGTCAACGCCCCTGCACATCGCCGCGCAGGAAGGTTACGATGAGTGCATGCAGCTCTTGCTCAAGGCCGGTGCCAATGCCAACGCGCTCGATAAGAGAATTGCCACGCCCCTGCACAAGGCCGCCTTTTTCGGGCATGCAAAGTGTGTCCAACTTCTTCTCGCGGCAGGTGCCGGCACCCACAAGCGAGACAGTCAAGGGCGTACGCCTGCCCAAATAGCCGAAGAGCGCAGCAACGACGAGTGCGCAAAGCTCATCAACCCAACAGGGATAAAGTAAGAACCAGCTCGTGGCTTAGACATTGCTATCTCTTATGAAATCATCTCTCACATACATGTTGCTGGTACTCGCCACCTTGTGGCTGTGTCCGGCACACGCCAAGTTGGAAAAAGCAAACTTCTGGCGCAAAACGCATTTCATTCAGACGGAAGATGATTTGAGAAACTTCATCACCAAAATGGGGGAGAATATGCAGGAAGAGGCCTACATCAAGTTGGACCAGACTCTTCTCGACCGCGGTATGCCCAAGGGTTTGGCCAGATCATTTTTTGCCGATTATTCAGACAAATACAGATATTCAAAACAGGCTAAAAACGGCCGCATTAAATTTCAAATACGCTTGATGGATAACGCCAAGATACTGGTGGTCTATCGGCACCCTGAATTGCTGAATAAGTTGACTCGGGATGAACAAGAAGCTCTGAACGTGGCTCTCAGCTGCGTCAAACGCGTATCCAAGCCCGGCATGAGCCGCCGCGACATGTCCAGAGCCTTGCATGATGAAATCGTCCGAATTTGCGAATATGAGAAAGTGGAGGGGTGCGTCAACGCTCTCATCAACCACATAGGCTCATGCGGTTCCTATGCAAAATCTCTCAGTCTGATGCTGGGGATGGTTGGTATCCCTTCGCACATCATCAGCGGAAAGAACCAAGATTCCGGTTCGCCTCACGCATGGAACATGGTGCAGATGGACGAAGGGAAATGGTACCACGTCGATGTGTGCAAAGATGACCGCTTTGGGGGTAAAAAGAACCCTCACAAGCATTTTGGGGTGACGGATGAGCGCATGGAAAAACTACACCGTTGGGATCACTACGGCTACCCACCTACCCCCCAACAATAATGATTGAAAAATCGCTATAAACCCATCCATGGCGATTTGTCGCGCATCCTGCGCGACAAATCGCCATTTAAGGTGTTGCCCTGACCTTCGGGCTACGCAAGGGCAAAAGAAAGGAGCTGGTGCGGTATGCACCAGCTCCGGGAAGTTTAATCGGCAGAAGCCGAAGGGACTTAGGCGATGGAATCGCCGAGCTTCTTCATAGCTTCGGCAGCGCGGTTGGAGTAACCCCATTCGTTGTCGTACCAGCCGCAAACCTTCACCATGTTGCCACCGACCACGTAGGTGAAGCCGGCGTCGAAGATGCAGGAGTGGGGGTTGGACACGATGTCCTGGAGAACGAGGTCCTCTTCGGAGTACTCAAGGATGCCCTTAAGGGGACCTTCAGCAGCTTCCTTCATGGCAGCGTTCACTTCTTCAACGGTCACGTCGCTCTTCAGCACGGCCACGAAGTCGGTCAGAGAACCGGTGGGGGTGGGTACGCGGAAGGAAGCACCATTGAGGAGGCCCTTAAGCTGGGGAATCACCTCACCGATAGCCTTGGCAGCGCCGGTGGTGGTGGGGATGATGTTGATAGCAGCGGCGCGCATACGACGGGGGTCGCTGTGCGGCAGGTCAAGGATGCGCTGGTCGTTGGTGTAGGAGTGGATGGTGCTCATCATGCCCTTTTCGATGCCCCACTTGTCGTTGAGGACCTTCACCATGGGGGAAAGGCAGTTGGTGGTGCAGGAAGCGTTGGACACGATGTTGTGCTTGGCAGCGTCGTACTCGCTGTCGTTGATGCCGATGCAGAAAGTCAGGTCGGGGTTCTTGGCGGGAGCGGAGATGAGAACCTTCTTAGCGCCAGCCTTGATGTGACCCTCAGCCTTCTCACGAGCGGTGAAGAGACCGGTGGATTCGAGCACAACGTCAACACCGAGCTCAGCCCAGGGGAGCTGATCCGGGCCCAGCATACCGCCAACAATCTTGATGGGGTGGCCGTTCACAACAAGGTTGTCACCGTCAACTTCGATGGTGCCCTTGAACTTGCCCTGCGTGGAGTCATACTTGAGCAGGTGAGCGGTGGTAGCGATGGGGGTAAGGTCGTGGATGGCAACAACCTTCTCGAGCTCGGTCTGGGACATGGCGCGAAGCACGTTGCGACCAATGCGACCGAAACCGTTAATAGCGTATTTAGCCATAATAGTAAGGATGTATTGTTTGATTAAGTTAGCCGCCAAGCCACCAGGCCCAGCCAGGCAAGCAAAAGTTTACGCCTGAAAGGCCTTTGAGTCAATACAAATTTGAGTTATCCCGCGAAAAAAGGGCAGTTTGGGGCACAGTCTCCACCAACCGGAGACGGCTGGCAGGTGATGCGCCCGTTTACTTTCGTCTTCTGCGAGAGGCCAGCATGCCAAGAGCCAGCATACCCAGCACACTTGTTGCGGGCTCCGGCACTTGCACCCAGAGCACATACCCGGACACGTGCTCGCCGACCTGCGCACTCACGTAATCAGACGTGACCCAGTGAGAATTAAGATTCCGGCCTGCGGCATCTGTCAACGTGAAGTTCAAGCCATCCCCCAACACATCACCAGCGGGAGACAATGAATCCTCAAACAGGAAACGGCCGGTCTCCCCACTGATCTGAATGGCCAGGAAATCAGCCCCCATGTTGAAAGCATCGCTCCAGAGATTATCAGCCAGCACGAGCGTGAGCCCGGTTCCGCTCACATTCACATTCCAAAGCTGGTCAACGCGTGCATGCAAGATGCTCATATCGTTGTCTGTGGTATAGAGCGTGCGGTTCTCTTCAGCCGTCACCTCCAGTGTTGTGGCCGAGCTGGTGTTTACAAGCTCGGAAGCGTCGGCAGGGTCCTGCATCAGGGCGTCCATCTCCCGGGCACTGGCGGCCACCTTGGCAGGCAACGACCCCGCCCCGGCAGAGCCGACAATGAGTGAATCTTTATCAATCATCAAAACATCGCTCACATCCAGAGAGCATGCCTTCTGCAACTGCACCAAACTGCTCTGGAGCTTCATATCATGCAGCTCTACCGACTTGGTTGAGCCCGTAGCGATGATACTGGCATCAGCCGCCACAGCCACGGCTGAGTCCGTGCCGCCCAAGCGCACACGAGAGTCCCCCTGTTCGAGCACCAGGTCAGAGAGGGCAGCCCGAGACGCTCCACGCTGAGACACGACTGCATCCACGCCAGCTAAATCCACCTCATTCACGCCGCTGGTGCTCGATTTCAACTCACCGCCAAGCAGAACTCGCCCACCATCTGCCAGCACCACCTCGTTCATGAACTGACTGGTAGCGGTATCCGCAAACTGAATGGCAGCATTGCTCCCCTGCACCATCACAGCTACATCAGCCGTGGATTCGGGAGAAGCAGTCTGGGCATAGGCATCGCGCACTTGCAGCACCGTCATGTCCTCCACAAGAATATCACCGGTGATGTGATTAATGTCGCGGATAGCCACATACCCCATCATGCTACCTGTTTCACCCTGATAGCCCAAGCCATTTTGCAATTTTTGGGCACTACCATCAGCCAATGCAGCAGCACTGATGTTCTCATTATTGAAAATGAGGTGCACGTCTTTACCCTGCATGGCCCCCAGAAGGTGAATGACATGACTGTTGCTATAGTTGCCGAAAACATTGTGCAACGCATCAATAGTAGCATCGGGTGTAAAGTGGTGCGTATTTATCGTCACTGTTGCACCGGATACGATATCCACTCCGACTTCCAATGTTACGTTGCTGCCGTTCACGGTTTCATTCCGTCGATAGTCCGTCCTCCAATCATCATGAGCACTGAGTGTGGCACCATCCGCCAAGAGCATAAATGATGATGAAGCCACTTCCTCAACATCGCCAGCACTATTTTCATACGAATACTTGGCCACACCGGCTCCAATACCGGCGAATGCGTCAGCATCCATACCACAGCCAAAAGACAACACACCACCGGCCCCCACGACAACGGAATGCAGGTAAGACGTACCGGCATCACCCACAATCAGGTGCTTGGTATCATCCGTAATGAGGGTATTAACCACCAAAGCCTCATCCACCAGGAAATGACCACCAGTAACATGCAATTGATTCAGCCATGCACTATTAACAGATTGTGTAGCGTTACCGTCTTTTTGCACATTGAGAGCTCCGCCGCCGGACCAATGACAACCATAAGTATGCTGTTCATAGCCAATTCCTTGCTGTGTTGAATCATAATCCACCGTCTTTTGGAAATCACCAAAGCCCAGCACGCCATCATAATCACCACGCACCGTACCCATAATTTGCAGAGTAATCGGGGTTGATTCACTCATATTAAGCACGGATGAATTAATTCGCGAACCATCTGAGCTGATGCCCTGCAGGGCGTTTACCTGAGCCACCTGCACAGGGGAAGCTCCGGCAACCTCCAACGCATCCAGAGCCAAGACGGTGCGTTCCGTGCCATTCTCTACAGAAAGATTAATCGTGGTGTTCAGCCAGTTACCATTACCGGAACCTTCTGCTTTTTCCGTGGTCATGATTTCAAGCTGCACTTTTCCGCCCTGCATGGCATGGGGCTGATCAGACCACAAATCTTGAGCTAAATTGGACAGTCCCCACAAATTGCCATCCATACGGAGCGTGCCGTAGAACTCCGTGGGATTCAGCACCTTAAACACGGCATAGTTGTACCGGTCAGATTCATCTTCAGATACGGAAGAACCATAGAGTGTCACCACGGTATCGCTTCCACCTGTCAAAGTGGTAAGCACCATCTTTTTATCATGGTCATTGGCAATTCGCGCATCAGAAACATCTCGGTATTCAGCGTTATCCGGATCCACGTAAACACTAACGTGAACAGGGTTGGTCACCGTGGTCGTAGACATTCCCTCCCCGGTATACACATTACCATACGTGGTGGGCCAGTATGAAGCGGTGCGGTCGTCCTCAAAGTCGCCGTGCAACACAGCGCCATGCATCATCTGAATACCGCCGGTTCCCAATGCATTACGATGCTGCATCACCAAACGGCCATTCTCCAAAATTGTACCACCGATAAAGCTGTTATCCGTAGCCATCACGGCTGTGCCCGTCCCCATCTTGCGGAGGTTGGTTTTCTCGCCCGCAAAATTGGCGTACAATTCAGAGTTCGGATCGACCTCTCGGATATGCCCATCACCAAAGAAATAATAGTTTGTATCATCCTCGGCGTCTACTCCATCCAAGGTGTAGTTGGAACCAATAACGATAGCAGCAGGCGCAACATCTCCTACAATCTGTACCTTTTGAAAGCCTGCAGCGGCGTCTTCCAGACTATCAATCTCAAAGCCTTTCTCCCCCGCTGATACAACATTACCGGAATACCACTTATCAGAACTGACCGTCACGGTCTGAGAGCTGAGCAACTCCGCAGAGCTATTTGATACCCAGGCTTCAGGACGGTACAAGTTGCCGAACAACACGAGCTGGCCGTTATCAAACGCACGATTTTCCTTCCACATCGAATTGGCTGCGTTGGGAGTAGTCGTATCCTGCCATACATAAGAATCCTGCATGCCCGACCAGGTACGGCGCGGGTCGCCTACAACATTCATGTACAGATATTTACCATCCTGAGAGATATCTAATCGGCCATAGTAACCATACCCCAGAGAGATGGTACGCCCAATCAGAGCTGCATTACTGTCTGCCTGATTCGTGTTCACCACAATATTATCCGCCGACACAAGATAATAATTATTAGAACCGTAATCCTGTGTCGCCAAGTTGACACCGTTAAACTGCAGCGTAATATCCGTAGTGTTATAGAGGGAGAATGTACCGTTCACATCCAACAATGCATACGCAGGGTCCGTGGATAGCATAACACTGTTAATGTTGAACACAACGGCGGAATCGAGGGATAAGTTCAAACTACCATCCACCGTAGCCACAGCAGGCAACGCATCGTTGACGGAGGAGGGTGTGGTCACCACTTCCAAATTACCGGGGACCGTCAAGCTGGTGTTGGTATTATTCTCCGTACCAGAAATCGATGTCCAGGCCTTGGCACCCACGCCCGTAACGCCCAGTTTCAGCTTGGTATCACCGCTCAAATACAGATTGTCCTGCAATGTCAGGTGATTAAAGCCCAGCTCACCACCGAACAAAGACAAGTTCACCAAATTCGCCGTGTGAATATATTGCGTGGAGCCACCTCGCTTATCCAGGCTCAATGTCGTAGTACCCAAGGTACCGGACCCCGCATTAAAGCTGGCTGCCAATTCAATGGACCCCTGCGAGCCTTGAGTGTATGACTGACTGAAGCCCATAGAGCCGGAAAAGGTGTGAGTCTCGCCGGCCTTGCCATTCAACACCAGCGTGGTATTACTGTCTGTAACCACTCGCGCAAGCCACCGCTCATCTGCCTGCTTGTAATTTTCCTCAAAGATTGTGGCAACATACGTCAGACCGAGAAATCGTATATACGTATCGTTATATCGCCAGGAGGAGCCTATGAAGTCTGATTCTAACGCTCTCAGAGAAATCCTGCTATTATCACTCAAGACCAATATATTGTCAGAGGTCTGAGCCTTACCGGTCTCACCAACAGAACCAATCAGGTAATTGAAAACACTACCTACCGTTCTATCGCCCGTATCACGTGTCAGATTAATACAAGCCTCAGAAAAGACATCATCAACCAAAGTGAGCTGTACTGCACCGCCTAAGACGCGTTCCGAGTTTTCACGCTCCTTGAAACTGTCATCACGGTGGTTGTACTCATTTTTCAGATAAACAGTACCATTAAAACGGTCACCCATCGTCAGCGCGCCCTTGGCGCGTTGTTCGTTGACGAAGAAAGCAGACACATAATTATACATGATGCTTTGACTCGAGGATGTCAATCTGGGCTTAGTAGAATATGTGTATCCCCGCAACTCCAGCGTTCCGGCACCGGTAACACCACCATTGATGGAAACATTGCGCCAATCACAAGGGATGGTTGACTCCCCGAAAGCAGCCGTACCATACGAAACAGTACCATGGCCGGTAATGTTCAAGCGATTATCCAGTGAAGGAGCTCGATATTCAGAATCATCTGTGCCGTAATTCACGATTACCTTGGTATTATCCATCATGGTAATAGCGCCCGAACCCGCGGCATGGGCACAGCCTATATACACGGAAGCCCCGCGCTCCAATGTTACACCGCCGCTGAAAGTATTACGCGTATCCAGCACCAGCAGGGCCGTTCCCTCATTGTAAATGGCCGTTTGATGAACATTGCCGTTGCTGTCTGTATAGTCTGTAATACTGCCTGTGCCGGTGAAAGCGTAGCCATACTCCAATTCTGAGTTCCCAGTACCGCTATCTTCTCCAACATTGTTGGCAGAAACGGTAATGAGCCCCGGTGCTACCTTGCCCTCCAGTATCACGTGACCAACACGGCCGCTATCATCAAACAATACGGAGTTGCCATCCGCAAACTCTGCACCATCCTGCCATGGTGAGGAGGCGTCAGCCCCTTCACTCTGCCAGATATTTGATGCATTGCCCGACCAAATGAGCTGCGCAACCGCAGCTATATCTGCACCGGATGAACGAAGTGCATATACACTCGGTACACCTGCCGCTTCCTCGTCCAGCGCAAAAGTCACATCAGACTCAGCACTCAACACAAACTCATCATTGGGGGGGGTATAACAATTATCTAGCGTATAGGCCGAGCCTTCTTCCTGCGCAAAACTGATACCTATACCGGCCCCGACCATGACAACAACCCGATGCATCCATCCGGAAAAATCAACGAAATGAACATCAGTGGTCTTATGTGTGAGGGGCGTCTTTTTCATGATTCTGATATGGGAACTCGCGGGTTTGTTCTTGCTGCCAGAAGCGGGGAGGGGTGATTATACGCATCCGAAACAAAACATCAAGCCTTTTGTTATCATGTTATACTTTTTATAAAGAGATGACAAAGAAAAAGAAACGTCTCTTATTATTCCTATTTTTTAGGTGAGAATATCCGACATTTCATCAAACCACGCAGCAGCATACAACGCTGTACAAAAAGCGACAGCGCAGCACACGCGCGCACAATGTACGCTCGTGACGAGTTTTGCAGTTGACTTTAACATGAAAAAGGTTTACCTTGCCAAAGGAGTTCGAACCCCATCTTTCTGCCATGAAAGCACACACCTGCTCTACCGTTACCCTGGCCGCGCTTGCGATGGGCGCAGCGCTTTCTTCATGTGTTTACTATCCGCACCCGGTACCGGAGATGCCATACACCCCGCGCCGCGCAGTAGCAGCCACACCTGCACCGGCAGCCACCCCGGCGTCCACCCCCGCACCTGCCACACCGGCCCCCGTAGCCCAGCCGGCTCCGCAGACTACGCCGGCCCCCTGGGCAGCGCCTGCCGCCCATGCAGAGCCCGATCCTTTTCCCGCCCCCATGGTCGTGACACCGAAGCCGGCTCCTGCGCCGACACCGGCTCCCGCCAAGGCTTCTACCGCCATCACCAAGCCTGCGCCGGTTAAGGCACCGGCCCCGGTGGCCAAGCCCGCAGCAGCTCCCGCCCCCCTTCCCGCACCGGCTCCCATCAAAGAGCCCGCCAAAACACCGGCTCAGAAGCTGATGGCCGGGGTCGACCCGAGCAAGATTACGAATGATGGCCCCATCCCCGTAGCCACCCGCGTGGAGGGCGACCCGACCCGCGTGTACAACCCGCTGGACCCGAGCAAGACCATACGCATCATCGATAAGAATGGTAATGTGTTCCCGAGCGGCAAGGAGCTGAAAGTGCGCGGCACCAACTACCACTTCTACGTGCCGTAAATCAACTGCCCCATGCAGGCCCCGTTTACCAGCATCGCCGTTTTTGGACCCGGTTTGTTAGGTGGCTCGATTGCCCGAGCCATCCGTGAGCACATGCCCACATGCGATTTGCGCTTGTGGGCCCGCCGCGAGCAACCGCTGGAGCTGGCTCGCCAGCTGGGCATCACGGATAAGACCTACACCGACCCGATTGCAGCGGCACGCGGCGCGCAGCTCATCATTCTGGCCACCCCCATTGCTATTTTTGAGGATTTATCCCGCCGCATGCTGCCCGCGATTGATCGCAGCGCGATTGTGACGGACATCGGCTCGGTCAAAGCCTATGTACACCGCACCACGGGCTACACGCTGACGGAGCGCGGGCGCATCTTCATAGGCTCGCACCCCATGGCCGGCACCGAGAAGCAGGGGCTGGAGCATTCTACCGCCACCCTGTTGCAGGGTGCCACTGTGGCGCTGACCAACCCGCACAAAGTGGCGGATTGCCATGTGGAGCGCCTGGCGGCCTTCTGGCAAACACTTGGTTGCAGCACTTACCTGATGGACCCCACCAATCACGACCAAACCGTAGCGCGCATCTCTCACATGCCGCACATTCTGGCTGCCCTTTGCGCCCGCGGCGCGGTGGCTGGCCACACCCCGATGAAAGATTTGCAGCGACTGGCCGCTTCCGGTTTCCGCGACACGACCCGCGTATGCGAAGGCCCGGCCAACATGTGGGCTGATATTCTCTGGGAAAATGACGTAGCCGTGCGCAGCGTGCTGGCAGATTGTATCCGCGATTTGCATGACCTGAGCGACTTGCTGGAAAACCAGGACAAACAAGGTGTACTGGAATGGCTGGAGGCCGCGCGCGAAGCCCGCAAAACAGTGCGCCAAAGCTGATACAAGGGGTGTATTGGTGCCATGACATTGCCCAACATCGACCTGGCCGCCTTTGAGGAAGTATGGCTGGGCTGGGTTATCGACCCGGCAGAAGAAAAGCTCTTGTGGGCGGGGCGCCCCACCCGCTTGTACAAGTATGATGGGACCCCGGCCGTCCTTCTGGCCGCGCTGCTTTGGATTCCCATCGCGTGGACGCTCTGTGCCATGGATACGATGCCATTGGGCTGGGATGCCCCCTGGGAACAAATCTACCTGCGCATGCTGTCCATCGCGTTTACGGCTTTTCTCATCATCTTTCCCCTCTGGAAACGATTCAAGGCCCGCCACACCGTCTGTGTGCTCACAGATAAGCGCGCTATCATCCAATCTCCACGCTTGCTGGGGCGCCCCAGGCACCAAATCTACCCCCTGCATGCCGACATGATACGCGACAGCTACGCCAACAAGCAGGGAGTAGGCAGCATTGTCTTTGATTATGGACTGACCTTCATCGGCGGGAATCACTTTGCCTCCTGGCCCATCGGTTTCATCAACATCCCGGATGCCGAGCAGGTGCTGCAACTGCTTTATCATGAGATTTTTCACCGCCACGGTCTCACGCCACCCTGTGCTGCGGCGCAACCCGCGGGGCACACCGGCAGCGCAGTCCTGCGGCAGCTGGTAGTGGGTATTCTGCTCCTCATGGCGGGTGCAGCCACCGGTTTGTCGACTACCTCTCTGCCCCGGGGCTGGGTTCAACGAAGCGTCATCCTCACCTATGCGCATGCCCACCGCACAGCGGGTGAAGATGCCTCTTTCCTGATGCAGGCGGCAGATGGCACCTGTTTCCGTGTACCTGTAGCAGGAACCCGCAATCGGTACCGGGAGGGCGAGCGCATTGACATTGCTTACCCGGCACACAATCCCCTGCAAGCACGGCTGGCGACCACCCACACCAGCGGCTACCTGATGGCCACCATGCTGGGCGGCATCGGTGCTTTTCTCATCCTGCAAGCTCTTATGTTCTACCACACCAAGAAGCCATAAACACATGGAACTCATAGACACCGGACTTACCCTGAAAGAACGAGAGCACATGCGCATGCTGCTTGAAGATGGCGAAGAAGTGCTGTGGATGGCGCGCCCGCTCATCCCTTGGTGGAGCTCCGCTATCCTGCCGGTGGGGATATTCGGGCTTGTCTGGTGCGGTATGCTCACGAAGATGTGTTCATGCGGGGCAGATTGGGGGATGCTCCCCTTTGCACTGGTGGGTGTGGCCTTGCTGGTGGCGCCGTTCCTCATCTACCGCTACCACAAACACAGCGCTTATGTCCTGACCAACAAATACGCCCACATCCTGCGCCCCGGGCTCACCGGCAAGGTAAGCTCCACCAGCTACCCCGCCGGCTCCAACATGGTCGTGAAGACGGAAGCCAATCTCAATGATACCGGCAGCCTCATCTTCGGCTACAACACCGTCTCCACCAAGCACGGCACCAAACAGCAGCCTTATGGCTTCCTGCTCACCCGCAAATTGGCCGAGGCAGAACGCATCATCGCCACCCTGCCCCCCATGCCGCAGGCGGCAGAGGAAAAGGAACCCGAGACATCCCGAAAAACGCTCATCGTGTTCGCCAGTCTCTTCATGCTGGTTGGTAGTGTCGCCCTGCACTTCGCGTCTGCCAAACTCATGGAGGCCAACGATTTGAGCAAGCATGGTCTGCGCGCCCAAGCCACCGTTTGCAAGATGATTATCGAGCGAAATAGCGATAACGATGCCTTCTACTACCCTGTCTTCCAATTCACCACCCCCGATGGCACCACACACACCGTCAAGGGCAACCACGGCAGCAATCCCCCAGCGTGGAAAAAGGGAGAAACCGCATCCATCATTTACCCCGCAGGTGAGCCAGAAAAAGCCGTGTCTGCCACCTTCGGCGGCCTGTGGGCAGCGGGTGTCTTACTGTCGGTCTTTGGGCTCATTTTCACGGGCGTCTCAGCCATCACCCTCTTTGCTCTCGGCAAACAGAAAGCAAAAAAGAGCTGAAAGCGTAAGATGGGAACCTTTGTCGCGCAGAATGCGCGACAAAGGATTTCAAATTTCAGCATTGCATCCGTCTTCGTCTGCGCCCACGCCGAGACAGGAATTGCACATTTGGAAAGTTCCCCGCGCCGTCCTGTGTGGGCGTAGCAAGTCAGCCGGAGGCTACACGCGAAGCCCCAAGGCGCGGCAAGCTTTGAGCCCCGAAGGGCGGCATATTCGTAGCGAGCGGGGCCGGAGTCGTTGGGGTGATAGGAGGCAGGCGCTGCGCGCCAAGGTGAGAAGGGGGAGCCCGTCTTCGCTCAAAATGAGTCCATTTTGAGCTACGCCGAGGCGATTGCCCTTCGAAACTCCGGGCAATCGGGAATTTTTTGGCTGCGCCAAAAGGTGAATGAAGAAGTGTGCTGCGCACACTCATAAATCCCCATTTAACTGACGGATTGCGAGTTTTTAGAGGGCCCCAAGATATTGAAGTTGACAATTTAATAGCTTTCTGCTAGTCTCCCGGCCATGTTCGTAGACAACATTCGAATTTTCGCAAAGGCAGGCAAGGGCGGCAACGGCCTGGCCAGCTTCCGTCGTGAGAAGTTTGTGCCCCGCGGTGGTCCCGATGGTGGCGACGGCGGCGATGGTGGTAGCGTCATCCTGGAGGTGAGCACCAGCACGAATGACCTGCGCTCCTATTTTTACGATCCCAAGCTGCTGGCTACGGATGGCATGCCTGGCATGCACGCCCGCAAGCATGGCCGCGATGGCAAGACGGTGATTGGCAAGGTGCCCCCCGGCACGATTGTGTACCGCAGCAATGCTGCCACCATGCAGGAAGCCACCTGGCTGGAACGCGAGGGTGATGGCATTGAGCTTGAGCAGATTGCAGACCTCACCGAACCCGGCGAGCGCTTCGTCCTCTGCCAGGGTGGCAAGGGTGGCCGTGGCAACTGGCACTTCCGCACCGCTACGGACCAGGCCCCCCTCAAGTTTGAGTACGGCACCGAGGCTGAATCCGGCGTATTCTTCTTTGAGCTGCGCCGCATCGCCGATGCCGGTCTTGTAGGCTACCCCAACGCCGGCAAGAGCACACTGCTGGGTGCGATTTCCCGCGCTACCCCCAAGGTGGCCAGCTATCCGTTCACCACGCTGCAGCCTATCGTGGGTGTGGTGGAGTTCGAGGACTACAGCCGCTGTGTGGTGGCAGACATCCCCGGCATTATCGAGGGAGCCTCTGAGAACCGCGGGCTGGGCCATGAGTTCCTGCGCCACATTATGCGCTGCCACATTCTTCTCTTTGTGGTAGACATGACCGGGCTGGAGCACGACCCCGTGGAAGCCATCCAGACGCTGCGCAAGGAAGTGAAGCTGTACTCCGAAGAACTGGCTGAGCGCAAGTGGATTATCCTGGCTAACAAGATGGATGATCCCACAGCTGCTGAAAATCTTGAAATCCTGCGCCAGCGCTTCCCCAAGATTGAAATTCTGCCCATTTCCGCAGCCGAGGGTGAGGGAATTCCCGCTTTCAAGGCACGTCTCAAGGAGCTTTTGCAAGAAGGCTAAATGAAACTTGCTGTTTTGTCGGATATACACGCCAACAGGGAAGCCCTGCTGGCGGTGGTAGAGGATGCGCGCCAACGAGGAGCAGAACAATTCTGCTCCCTTGGGGACATTATCGGGTTCAACGGTGACCCCGCGTGCTGCCTTGATACCATACGTCCCCTGCTCTGCGCTGCCGTGCGCGGCAATCACGAAGCCGCCCTCCTTCAACGCGGGCTTTTCGGGGTGCCGCTGTACACCACCATGATGGACCGCACCGCAGCCATGTTGCTGCCGGAGCAGATTGCCTGGATACGCACGCTCCCCCTGCAACACAGTGCGCACGGCATCCACCTGGTGCATGCTTCCCCCGGCTGCCCGGAGGCGTGGCAACGCATCAGCTCGCGCGGAGAAGCGGTGGCGGCCTTTCAGGCCACCGCTGCCGCCATCTGCTTTTTCGGGCACACACACCGCCCCACCATCTTCTGCGAACAAGGCGGCACATGCAGCCCGCAGCCCATCCGCTATGACAGCGAGGGGCAATGCACCCTCACGCTGGAGCCGGGATGCCGCTATCTCATCAATCCCGGCTCAGTGGGTCAGCCGCGGGATTTGGACTGGCGCGCCGCCTACGCCCTCTTTGATACAGAGACGCGTGTGCTGACGCTGCGCCGTGTTGCCTACGATGTGCAAGCCGCCGCTGCAAAAATTGAGCGCACGGGGCTACCCGCCACGTTTGCAGACGCGCTGATGCGCGGTGCTTCCCCCACCGGTGATTGAAGCGGCAGGATTTTGAACAAGCTTACACCTTGCGGGTAAGGCAATACCACAAGAAGCGGGTATTGTGTACCAGGTAACGCTTGAACAGGCGCTTGGGCTCGCGGCAGAGGCGCCACAGCCACTCAAAACCGTGATTGCGAATCCATGCGGGTGCTTGCTTGACCAGGCCGGCATGGAAATTGAAAGCCGCCCCCACACCAAAATACAGCGCCGGTGGCAGCTGCTCGGCATGGGTGAAAAGCCAGCGTTCCTGCTTGGGGCACCCCAGCCCGACCCACACACAATGGGCACCGGTTTCGCGAATGCGGCACATCATCTCTGCATTGAGTTCAGCACTCCATTCGCCCATCGGCGGGCAATAATGCCCGGCAATCTCCACACCGGGGAAGCGTGCAGAGAGATTGGCGCTCAGCCGCTCCACCGCTTCCTCCGTACCCCCCAGCAGGAAATGGCGCAGACCGGCCCCGCGGCCTTTATCCCACATCCATTCCATCACATCCGGGCCATACAGGCGGTTTGCAAGCTCGCCCTTGCGGCGCATCAGCCACACGATGGGCATGCCATCCGGGCAGATGTAATCAAAACGCTGCAAGCCCTGCCCGTAATCCTTATCTTGCAGGATGCGGGTCAGCACATGCACATCGGCATGCGCCACCAAGCGCGGAGAACGGAGCTCACCCGCCTGCTTCACAAAGTGCGCACTGGCGTTCTCCAAATCTCCCACCACGAAGGGTACACCAAAGATTCCCACTCGTCCCGGCTCTGTAGCTGCTGAATTCACGTCCGCACAGCTTACCCTACTCCCCACGCCTTGTCAAGGTCGGATTCCCCCGTATGTTGAGCAAAAAATGCCCGTTGCGGCCGAAACCGCAACGGGAAAATTGTGTGTAGCTTGGAAAAGAAGCTTTACTTCTCTTCGGAGGGACTCCACTCCTCGGACTGCAGAGCAGCCAGGTTGAAGGCCTGCTCCAGACCCACCATGTCGCCGGCGCGCACGGTCTCGAAGGCAGCCGTCTCGCGACGCAGCTGCTCGGGATCGTAGTTGACAGCCTTGATGGAAAGACCGATGCGGCGCTCCACCTTGTCCACCTTGATGACGCGAGCCTTGATTTCGTCGCCCACCTTGATGACGTCCTTGACGCGCTCCACGTGCTCTTCGGAGAGCTGGGAGATGTGGATGAGACCATCGATGTCGCCGTCGAGGTTGACGAAAGCACCGAAGGAAGCAATCTTGGCCACCTGACCGCTGACGAGGTCGCCCACCTTGAAGCGGGAGTCGATGGATTCCCAGGGATCGGACTCAAGCTGCTTGATGCCGAGGGACACGCGCTGGTTTTCCTTGTCGATGTTGAGCACGCGAGCTTCCACCACGTCGCCCTTCTTGAGGACTTCGGAGGGGTGGTTGATCTTGCGGGTCCAGCTCATGTCGGACACGTGAATCATGCCGTCAATACCTTCCTCGAGAGCCACGAAGGCACCGTAGGGGGTAAGGTTACGCACAGCACCGGAGATGATGGTGCCCACGGGGAAACGAGCTTCGATAGCTTCCCAGGGATTCTCGTCGAGCTGACGCACGCCGAGGGAAATCTTCTGCTCTTCCACGGAGATGTTGAGCACAACGGCTTCGATTTCCTGGTCAAGGGACAGCACGTCGCTGGGGCGAGTGATGCGCTTGGTCCAGGAGAGTTCGGACACGTGTACAAGGCCTTCCACACCCTTCTCCAGTTCCACGAATGCGCCGTATGCCAGAAGCTTGGTCACGCGGCCCTTGACGCGGGAAGAAATGGGGTACTTGAGCTCGATGTCGGCCCAGGGGTTGTCGGAGAGCTGCTTGAGGCCCAGGGATACGCGTTCCTTGTCGCGATCCACTTCGAGGATGAGCACCTCGAGCTCCTGACCGATGTGCAGGATTTCGGAGGGGTGATTCACGCGGCCCCAGCTCATGTCGGTGATGTGCAGCAGACCGTCCATACCGGAGAGGTCCACGAAAGCACCGAAGTCGGTGATGTTCTTGACAGTACCCTGCACGCGGTCGCCCACGTTCACGGTCTCAAGGAAGCGCTGACGCTGCTCGCTGCGCTCGGCTTCGATTACCTCGCGGCGGGAAAGAACGATGTTCTTGCGGTCGTCGTTCACCTTGACAATCTTGAACTCGTACACATTGCCCACGAATTCGTTGAGATCCTTGGGAGGAATGATGTCCACCTGAGAACCGGGAAGGAAAGCTTCCACACCAACGTTGACCATGAGGCCACCCTTGACCACGCTCTTAACCTTACCCTTGACCAGACCGCCGTCCTTGTAGACAGCCACGATCTTGTCCCAGTTCTGCTTGTGAGCAGCCTTTTCTTTGGAAAGGACGACGAGACCTTCGTCGTTTTCAAGGCTCTCAAGAAGAACCTCGATCTGATCGCCCACTTCGATTTCCTCGTCTTCAAACTCAGAAACGGGGATGACACCCTCAGACTTGTAGCCAATGTCTACGAGGACAACCTGCGGACGGATTTCAAGGATCGTACCGTTAACGATATCGCCCTTGCGGAAAGAAGGAAGCTTGGAGTCGATCAAAGCTTCCAATTCGGAATTAATCATTGTATTGTTTTGGGTTGATGTTGACGATTCACCTCTGAGGCCCTTACTCCGGCGGCTACCAGGGCGCCACTATACCACCGGGCGGCAAATCGGTGCGCCATCATACACGCGCGACTCACACATATCAAGCCTTTTTTTGATTGAAATGCAAATACTTTGAAAAAAGTGAAAAAAATCCGGAAATTATGCTTGACGAACCGTAAAGAAAGCGTAGAATACGCCAGCCCAATTACAACTACAAGAAAGGAAGAACAGGACATGATTAAAGTACTCGCAATTACCCTTGGTCTCGGTGCTCTGACTGCCACTGCAAATACTCTGCCTCCCACCCCCGAGGCTCCCGCAACAGTTCAGCACTAAGAACTTGCTGCAGTCTACCCTGCTACACCATGTGAGCAGTGGTCATGCCATGTGCATGATTGCATCGGATCTTCTGTCTGCGAGACAGAGGGTCTTTTTGTTTCAGGTTGGTTGATTATTAAAAAATCCGCCGCGGCAAAGCCGCGGGGAACTGTGGGCACATGAAATCTCTTGGTGCGCCTGCTGCGCGCAACATCCATCCGGCTCAAGGCTGGAGGCGCTCGATGGCCCAGGAGCCATCCTCCTGCAAGGAGTAGAGGAAGCGATCGTGCACGCGGCCGGGACCGCCTTGCCAGAACTCGACATGGTGGGGCACAATGCGGAATCCGCCCCAGAAATCGGGCAAGGGCACCTGACCGTCTGCAAACTTGTTTTTCAGCTCCTGCAATTTCATCATGAGGAGCTTGCGCGTGGAAATCACCTGGCTTTGGTGCGAGACCCAAGCCCCCAGCTGAGATTCGCGCGGGCGGGAGAGGAAATACTTGAGCGTCTCGGCACGCGAGATTTTTTCCGCACGGCCATAGACGATAATCTGGCGCTCCAGCGTCACCCAGGGCAGCATCATGCACACCTCGGGGTTGGCCTCAATCTCCCCGGCCTTGCGGCTCTTGTAATTGGTAAAGAAGACATAGCCGCGGTCATCGTAGTACTTGAGCAAGACCGTGCGCAGCGAGGGGCGCCCCTCCGGCGTACTGGTGGCAATGCTCATAGCATTCGGCTCGGGGATGCCGGAAGCCATCGCCTGCTTGAACCAAGTATCGAACTGCACAAAGGGGGAATCCGCCAAATCTTTGCGATGAAGGGTATCTTTCAGGTATTCTTCTCGGAACGCAGACAAGTCCATGCCCGCACTATACCACCCGCCCCACCGTTCTGCAAGTGCAATCGACTGCATGTTCTGCACGATCATGGATGCGCATTGCCTCAAAAATCCAGTCACCGAACTGACACTTCTCATGAGTTTGGCTGACACATGAAAAGCTGGATGCCTCATAAATCAGGCACTAACATATACACATGTCGCTCAGAATGAGTAAACAAGCAACAATAGAGTT
>JAFYUJ010000008.1 GCA_017558555.1 Akkermansia sp. | reverse complement strand
AGGAGAGAGCGAGAAGCTCTCTCCGTGGTCGGAGGGGATAGGGGAGGCAGACAGCCTCCCCAGCATGTCTTTACACCAAAAGGGTGAAATCTGCATAAATGAGACATTTGTGCAGATTTTTCAAATTCACAATTGACTTTATAGGGTTAATAAGCATCTCATCAGCATCAAAAAGCCCCTTGCAGGTATGTCCTGCAAGGGGGAGAACAAAGGAGTTGCAGCCAGATAAACTCAGAGCCTGGGCTCGATGAGCTTCACCACAGAATCCGGCAGGGGCACATAGTTGAGCTTGGTAGCCACAGGGGCGCCCTTGGTGTAACTCCACATGAAGAAATCACGCAGTTCAGCCTTTTTATCGGCAGGGGTATCCTTGCGCATGATAATGTAGGTCACACCGGTGATAGGCCAGCTGGTCGCGCCGGGAACATTGGTCAATTCCATGTAGAATCCGGGTGCATTGTTCCAATCTGCCGAAGCAGCCGATGCCGAGAAACTGGCCTGACTGGGAGCAATATACTTGCCGTCAGCATTTTCCAGCATAGCGCAGGTCAGATTGGCTTCAACAGCATAGGTGTATTCCGTGTAGCCGATGGAGCCACGGGTACGAGCAACATTGTTGCACACGCCCGGATTCTTTTGCCCGCCGATGCCTACCGGCCATTTGACGGAGGAACCCTGGCCTACCTTGTTTTTCCAATCTGCGGAAATTTTGGACAGGTAGTTTGTAAAGATGAACGAGGTGCCGCTGGAGTCAGAGCGGCGTACGACGGTGATTTTGAGCTTCGGCAGGCGCAACTTGGGGTTGAGTGCTTTGATGGCGGGATCATTCCAGTTGGTGATTTCGCCCAGGAAGATGCGAGCCAGCACATCCCGGCTCAATTTGAGCTGGCCGTTTTTCACGCCCGGTAGGTTGACAATGACAACCACGCCGCCTGTGAGCATGGGGTATTGCTCCAGGCCGGCGGCCTGTTGTTGTTCCAGGGTGAGCGGGTTGTCCGAGCCCGCGTAATCCACCGTACCGGCCTTAATCTGGTTGAGCCCGGCCCCGGAGCCCATGCTTTGGTAGGTCACCTGAGTGTCAGGGTTTTCCTGGGAGTAGGTGTAGGTCCACTTCTGATACACAGGGGCGGGGAAGGAAGCACCCGCACCGGTGATGGTGGTATTGGCCTGTGCCAGTGTGCACAGACCCATTGCAGCAATAAACAGATTCTTAAACATAATCAGATTGTTGGGTTATAGGGTTGAATAATAGTTCATCAGAAATCAAAGCGAACGGCAGAAGAGAACTGCCAACCTGTGAAGCCTTTGTTGCCTTTGGCATCCTTGCCTTCGGAGTTGAAGTATTCGGCGCCGAGCATGAGCTTGAGCATGTTCGGATTCTCGGGGCACACGTAGTAGTTTGCGCCCAGGTAGAGACCCTGCAGCAAATCGCTGGTGCCTGAGTAAGTGGAGTTGGTGGTATAGTAACGGCTATCGCCTTTGACGGCGTTGCTGCCGCTGGCCAACTGGTAGCGCACCACGCCTTCCCAATGCGGGGAGAATCGGTAGCTGGGCATAGCGACCAGACCAAATACATTTTGTGCGCCGTTCTGGCCATCATACACGTTCAGGCCTGCCAGGGCTTCTGCCATGAAGTTCAGCTTACCCTGTTTGGTTTCCCAGCTCAGGGCGAAGACGTCTTCTGCACCGGGGCCGGCGTATTCGGACCCTTCGTTTACCTTGCCATCTTTGTGGAAGCTGTGCATGTAATCCAGGCGCAGGCGGCTGTCTTTGCCTGTGGCGCGGGAAACGGACAAGCCAAGCGTGGCACTGTCATCACTGTTGAAAGAGGGCTCCAGCCAGGAGGTGTCGCGCTGGCCATTGAGCCAGAGACCGGCGTTCCACCCCCATTCAGCCTTGGAGTCTGCATTGGATGCAGAAAGACCATACAGCTTTTCTGCTTTCAATTGGTTGACCAGTACAGAACGCTCCATGGTCATGATTTTTGCACTGGATGTGCGGTATTCAGCCATGTAGGCGGGTTTGTGTTTACCAAGCGTGAAGCTGGCAGATTTCGTTTTGGTGGAGATGGTCAATTCATCGAGTGTACCTTCTGTGCGGGAGCGGTTCCACATGCCGTTGCTGAACTTGTTGCGGGCATCCAGACCGCCGATGTTCCAGACGCCTTTCAACGTAAAGTTATCCAGTACCTTGGCCTGTGCCCCCAGACGGAAGCGGCGCCATTCATTGTTGTCGTTGCGGTTGCCCTTGACCCGATCGCTACCGCCGGCCGGGTCGAGATACCCCCATTGATACTGGCCTCTCATTTTAATGGAGAATTCCTGCAACCAAGGGTTTTCGGCATGGTCTCGTTTGGCATCAAAAAGCTTGAACGCATCTTTAGCGTGCGTGGCAAGGTTGAATGATGAGGCCTGAGAGAGCGGCGCAGCCCCGATGGCCAGCGCCATAGCGATGATCGTGTTTTTATTCATATCGTCTTTTTTTGTGTTCGGTGCCAACCGTAGTGGTGGTTGACATCTATGATTTATCGCTTTTTTTGTTGAAGTTCAAGCTCACCATGGTGAAGCTATTGCCACAATGAATATGGCAGATTTGACACAATCGGCTCATGTAGCCGATGGGAAAAAAATGGCGGATACCCGGCACGCGAGTATCCGCAAAAAGCAAGTGGCAGGTGAAGAAGGCTTACTCCTCGGCTCCTGCATCTTTAAGGAGTTTTACGCATTGCAGATAGCCTTTGCGCATGGCTGTAGACAAGAGCTTTCTGCCCCTGTAATCAGTCGTATTGACATTGGCACCGGCATCGATGAGCAGTTCAACGCAACGGATGCGATTATTGTCCACAGCGTAATACAGCGGCGTATGTCCACCAAATGAGTTCTGTTTATCTCCATCCACATGGGCGCCGGCATCCAGGAGAATCTCTATGCAACGGTCATTGCCGTATACAGCAGCCCAGTGCAAGGCAGTTTCGCCCATATAACCTGATGCTCGTGCATGCACATCTGCACCGGCTTTCAAGAGTAATTTCATGCACTCGGGGCTGTTTTTCTGTGCGCTGAGAATAAGGAGGGAGTTGAGCTTATCCGCTGAGCTGACTGAGTAGGCACGCGCGCAGATGAGCAAAGTGAGGCGATCTGTTAAGTCATATCTGACGGCGCTTTCCGCCGCGTTGTCATCATATAAACTGATGCCTTGCGTGCTGAGAATCTGTTGAGCTTCTTTTTCGCTGTATTCCATGGTGTCTGTGCAGGAACGAGCAATGAGTAAAGGCAAGAGACTCATGACAACACAGAAGGCAATAACGGACGGGAACTTGTGCTTTTTGACGAACGATACGCAGATATTTCGGTATGTTGCAAACGCATGATGAGAGGCACTATCATCATCCGCATTTTTTAATGCATCAGTTTGCAAGTCTTCCTTCGGTGCAGCGCCGTATCGGTTGGTTTCCGGGTTCCCCTTGCGGAACCAACACAGCAGGGGGACGACCACGATAACCCATGTGGCAAAAAGAACCGCCAGCGACATGGGGAGCACTCCCGATGCCGAGCCTCTGTATTCCGGATGTGCCTGGAAATAGAATGCATTTCCCATGGCTCCTGCAAAGAAAATGCCTGCGGGAACCAGGAAACTCACTTTAGCAGACCAGTTGAAATCATGCAGTCGGCGTATGATGGGCAATTTTTTCAAGACGGAAAGCAATTGATCCCAATCTGCGAACAGATTCGCCAGGTTCATGAATAATCGTATCATCGACACGATACCTGTGATAATCCAGTTGAGCAGGAATGCCCCAAGGAAGAAGGCGGCCGGCACCCAGGCTTCGCACAGGACTGAAATGACACCCAGGACAAACAACACAAAGGAGCGAAAACGCCAGAGTGCTTGTAGCGGGTGCTGGATGTGGTACTTGATCACCTGCTTCACCAGAGCCTGAAAAGCCTCACGCGACATGCGATCAGGAATGACAGGCTCTGGCGGTCGGACGGGGTCTATTTTGATTTTATGGATAGCTTTGAAGGGTACAGTGGAGGGGCTTTTGCGAACAGCACTCTTTTTTTTCTGTTGCGCGGCATCCATGGCATCATCCCAGGTCAGGGGATAAAGACGTGGCTTAATGGGCTTATTGTTGCTGTTCTGTTGGGATTCGTTCATGGTGGTGAGAGAAGGTTAATAGTGAACCTTTTGCATACCCGGGCTGAAAGGCGGGGGAGCAGTTTTGGCGGTTTTTTCGCCCATGGCGCGGATTTTGTTCTCATCATCCAGGATGAGCGTGAAGAGCGAGTAGCCGCTGGTGCTCTTACCGCGGCCAAAACACTGATAAAAGACCTGAATTTCGATGACATTGCCGCTACGGGCTACACCCAGCACGTTGTACGTACGCTCGGGCCAGCGCTTGCCGAAAGCCTTGAGGTTTTTGGCCAGCTCTGCGCGAGACATGCGGATATTCTTGGGCAGGATATTGATGGTAGCGGTGCAGGTGTTGGCAATGTCTTGCTCCAGCAGGGCATCGGCGGCCAGGCCGGTATAGGGTTCGCTGAGTCGTATGCGCTTGCGAACAATGTCGGCCGTATTGTCGCGCGGCTCCACAACCGGTTGGGGATTGAAGTGGTGGTGATTGGGTTGGGGAGCGGGTGGGGTGGGTTCCTCCGTGTTGTAAAGCGCTTGCAGGAATTGCTCGGGGATGGCGGGTTGCTTCGGGCGGCGAGCCTGCTCGGCCTCCTCAATGAGTTTGGCGCAGCTCATGTTGAAGTAGGCGCGTGCGTATTGAGCAGGTGTTTGTCCCTTGTTGTTCTGGGTCGCCAGCTTGATGTCGGGTACATCCAGCAGCAGACGCACATGAGCTTCTGCTCCATTGAATGCGGCAATATGCAGGGCTGTATTGCCATCATTGTTGGCTTTGTTGGCATCCAGGCCCGTTACTTGCAACAGCCTTGTGATGACATCCTGGTTCCGTTCCTTGACGGCGATGTGCAGGGCGGTGTTCCCATGGTCATCCGTGGCATTCACGTCCTCACCGGCCTGCAACAGCGAATGAAGTGTGGCCAAATCATTCAGATAGGCAGCTTTTTGAAGCGGGTGGTACATGGCGCATTCCAGCAATCGGGCGCAGCGTTGGTTGCTGCTCCAGCCGGGAACAGCCTGGCGCGGGGTTTTGCCGGCATGGTTGGTACGGTTGATATTGATACCCTCCTGCTTGAGCAAAAGCTCCACAATGTCGGCGTGGCCGCAGATGGCTGCTTCGTGCATGGGGGTGTTACCATGTTCTTGCTCTGCGTAGTTGATGTCGATTCCCGGTGTATCCAGTAGCAGCTGCACCATATCAATCAAGCCTTTGCGGCATGCCGTGTGCAATACACAGCTGGTGTTGATATTGAATGCCGGGTGCTGCATGAGCTGCTGCAGCAAATCCCGGTTGTTGGATGAGATGGATTTTTCCAGCAGCGTCTCATTGTTCTCATCGCGGGTGCAGATATCGAACTTGGGGTGGTGTATCAACTGCTGCACCATCTGTGTGCGGTCCAGTTGCAATGCCAGATGAATGGGTGCCTGGGCATTGACATCCACATCGGGGTGGTTGAGCAGATAATCGAACAAGGGCTGGTTGTTTTTCTCAATCGCCAGGCGAAGCGGTGTTTTATCCTTTTGAGGCATGTTCCAGGGTCTCCAGTCTTCCTGCTGAAGATGATCAACATCGCCATTGAGCAGCGCAGGGTTGATTCTGCCCGTGTCCAGAATCTTTTCTGCCATCTCCACATCGCCCTCGCTCACAGATTGCTCAAAGCGATTGTACAAGATGTCCATATCTGCCAGATACAGCAGGGAGAACTGTGCAATGAGGGGCAGCAGGGGAATCATCAGCAGGCGGGCCAGCGCCATGCCGGCGTACCACTTGGTCGCCCGCCCGAACAGAGCCTGATCTGCTTGCTCACCGGCATCCCTGGCAGGCAGGAAGCAGAGAATGTAGCATGCCAACCCCAGCAGCATCAGGGGTATTTGCGTGCACCAGAAGATTGTTTCATGGGTGGAAATGCTGGAGATGGTGGGGTTTACAATGGCTCCTGTCAGCATCACGACAAGCCCGGTACCCAGCCAGATATAGGGAAGAATGACAGACCTGCCGACTCCCCTCAACCTCTTGACAAAGGCCGGCAAGACCAGCAGCATGTGCAGAGTCCACCAAAATGAAACGATGCTGCAAAAGGAGATAAAACTGTTAATATACTTGAAATAGGAGCCTTGCCAGATACATAAGATGGCAAATGACACCAGCGCCGTGGCGCCCCAGTGCATCCAGAATTGCCCGGACGTGTATTGCCCACTGCAGCTGAGCGCATTTTTCCAGGTGATGGGAGTGGCTTGGATTGTTTCGCCCCGAGCCGAGCGCGCGCGCGGAGATTTTTTCACGGCTTTCCATTCATCGGGGGTGGGTTCATCATCCGGTACCGGGCCGTACTTGTTGGCATCCGTTTGGCCGGGGAGATAGTACAGCAGGATGTAGGGCAACAGAATGGCCAGGAACACTGCCAATACAATCCAGGATTCTTCGAACAGTAATGCTGCAAAGAACATGATGATGGCCGGCACCCATGAACTGATGGGGGGCAATCCCAGGTCTTTCATGCGCATCTTGCTGTCATTGCGGAATCGGCCGTTGTGGATGAACATCAGAATACGGATGGAATACACCAGCATCAGAATTTCGGCCACAAAGAAGCAGATAATAGCAATAATGATGGTTGTAATGCTCATGGCCAGCAGCATCAGACCACCCAGCACGTTCAGCATCAAAGGCAAAGACCAGGTGAGCCAATGCTCCTTGTGCCAGGCCCATTGCTCTTTGCGAAATTCGTGGCAGCGTAGCTTATAGCGGGCAAGGGACATGCGCTGCTCTCCCAGTTTGGGGTACCAGATGCCGTTGATGGTGGATGCACCGGGTACGGGCATTGTTGTTTTGATGATAGTACGCTGCTTGGGCGCGGTGTTCTCCGGCACTTTATTTTCTTTGACAGGTGCCTTTGGTTGGCTCTGCTTCAGCGCTTCCACGGCTGCGGGGTATTCCGGCTTGATGGGTTCTTCGGGTTTGTTCGGTGCCGTTGTATCAGGGGCCTTGGGTTTAACCACAGCCTCAGGCTTTGCCGAAGTTTTTCGCTTGACGGCCGGGTTGGGTTTCACGGCAGAGACAGGAACCGTAGTTTTCTGTTTTTTACCGGGAATCTCTCTTGGCCCAAGCAGCCAGCCGAACAGAAAGTTGAACACCATGTTGATGATGCCCACAATCACAGCGCGGAACAGGAACAGCAGCAACCACAACCCGGCAACCACCATACACAGCGAACCTGTAATGGTGGCCCCGCTGGCACACATGACAATCGGCCCACCAAACATCACCACCCAGGATGCCTTCTGCATGATGCGCATGATGTGCTTGGGTATCAGATAACGTATCAGGAAACCAAGACCACCTATGCCCAGGCAGGCCAAGGGTACATAGAAGGGCAGATTCGTATCCTCTGTCAGGATGAAATAAAAGCCACCCAAGCCCAGACCTACCAGGATAATCGGCATGATGCGCAACATCAACACGGCATAACCTATCAGGTAGATGATGGCGCCCACCATCACCCCTACATTGCCGGAGTTGGAGTAAATACCCAACCCGGCGAAAATGATGCCTGCGGCAGCCAGACCCAGGATGAAATTCATCGCCTCGTCATCATCATCATCGCCGAACACGTTGGCAATCGTATCACCTACTGCTGCCGCTACCACAATGTCATCGCCTTCATCATCGATGGAGCGCTCCACCTTGGGCTTCTTTTCCTCCTTTTTTGGTGCTTCGGCCGCAGGTGTGGCGGCTGTTTGCTCTTGCAGTTCCTCTGCTGCACCTGTCTGTTCGTCGGTGAGTGTTGTTGCTTCCTCTTGTGTATTCATGTCAAAATGATCTGGGCGGCCAACGCCGCGGGATTCGCCCCAGCTTATCATACCTCATGTCTATTGTCTATCATTTTGAGAATATGATGACTCTGAATGAGAAAATAGCATGGTATCATCAATCGGAGAATGAGGCTTTTTCCTTCCAACGAGCAAGCCCGGGCGTGTCGAACATTCTTCTTGCTTTCGCTTAGCGAATTCGCTAGAATACCCGCGTGAGTTATCAGGTTTTTGCCAGAAAGTACAGACCCCGCACATTCAAGGATGTGCTGGGTCAGGATCATGTGGTACGTACGCTTTGCAATGCTATTGAGCAGAAACGCCTTGCGCATGCATACCTTTTTGTGGGTCCGCGCGGTACCGGCAAAACCTCCACCGCCCGTATCTTTGCCAAAGCCCTCAACTGCACCGGGGGTCCCAGCGTGGATTTCGACCCGGATGAAGATGTGTGCCGCGAAATTGCCGAGGGTCGCAGCCTGGATGTGCTGGAGATTGACGGCGCCTCCAACCGCGGTATCGACAACATTCGCGACCTGCGCGACAACGTGCAGTTTGCCCCCACCCGCGGGCAATACCGCATTATTTATATTGACGAAGTGCACATGCTCACCAAGGAGTCCTTCAACGCCCTGCTCAAGACCCTGGAAGAGCCGCCGGCACACGTCATGTTCATCTTTGCCACGACAGAACCGCACAAGATTCTGCCCACCATTTTATCTCGCTGCCAGCGTTTTGATTTGCGCCCCATCCCGGCAGATATCATTGCGCGCCACCTGGTGAACATCGCTGCCAACGAAGGTGTGACCCTGAGTGAGGCTGCGGCCTTTGCCATTGCCCGCGTGGCCGATGGCGGCATGCGCGATGCGCAGTCCATGCTCGACCAGCTGGTGTCTTTCTGCGGCAACAGCATTACAGAGCAGAATGTAAACGATATTTTCGGCGTGACCAGCCGCGATACCGTGGCCCGCGCCCTGGCTTACATGCTGGACCGCCAGCTGCCCAGCCTGCTACACCTGGTGCATGAGCTTGCCGAAGCCGGCCGCGACATGGGCCAGCTGCTCTCCGAACTCATGGGCGCCGTGAGCGAGCTGCTCGTCAGCAAAGTCGCACCCGATGAGGCTACCAACAGCCTGCCTGCCGAGTGGCGAGAGACCCTCAGCACCCTCCTCGCCCGCACGCCTACGGATAAAATCATCCGCCTCATGGAGGTGCTCTCCACCGCAGAGGAACACATGCGCTGGAGCACCAACAAACGCCTGCACCTGGAAATGGGCCTGATTCAGGCCGTGCATTCCCTGGCCGAAGCCAACGTGAGCGATATCATCCGCGCCCTGGCCGGTGCCCCCCTGCCGGAAACACCCATCGCTACGGCTCCGCTGCCTGCTGTCAGCATGCCGGGTGCCCCTGCAGCAGCCACTACCCCGGTGCCCACCCCCGCTCCCATGCCTGTTCCTGCTCCTGCGCCGGAGCCTGAGCCGCAGCCGGACCCCGAGCCCATCATCGCGGCCGAAGCCACCACGCTGGAGCCTATCGATGACCAGCCCCCCTTGTTTGGAGACATGCCCGCGCCCGATATGCCGGCAGAGCCCACCGAGCGCAATCTCACCCCCGAGGATTGGGACAGCATCCTGGAGAGTGTGCGCAGCAAGGCCCCGCTCAAGGCTGCCATGATAGGCAACACCCTCTTTGTGAGCGATGATGATGGCATGGTCATCATCGCCCACCACCCGGAAGACATCAACACACGCGATGCCCTGCTCAGCGAGGCTATCATGGATTTGGTGCGAGAGGCCGCGCAGGCCCTCTGCGCTCGCCGCATCAACCTGCGCCTCGTCACAGATGGCAGCGTGCCCCCGCCCGTGGTGGAGGAAATGCCGCCGCCCCCGCCCATGCCGGTTCCGGCACCCAAGCCCGTCAAGAAAGCTCCCGCCCCCGCTCCGGCAGAGGAAAAACCCGCGGCTCCGGCCTCCCTGCGCCCCACGGAAGAAGAATTTTACAACGACCCGCTCATTGAGCTTGCCCTCAAGGAGTTCCACGCAACCCTCATCAAAAACTAAACATCATTTCCCAGCATGAATATCCAGAAACTCATGAAGCAGGCTCAGGCCATGCAGGCCAATATGGCCCAGGCCCAGGCTAAATTGGCAGAAAAGCAGTTTGTGGCCGAGGCCGCAGGTGGCAAAATCAAGGTGACGGCCACTGGCAACGGCATGATTAGTGCCATCAGCATTGATCCCGCCGTGATTGACCCCGATGACGCCGAATTCCTCCAGTCTCTGCTGCTCAAAGCCGTGCAGGATGCCCTGACCGGCGCCCAGAAGATGGCCGAAAGCGAGATGCGCAAGGTCACGGGCGGCCTGGGCTTCCCCATGTAAGCAGCCACCGTTTCATCACTCATGCACTTGCGCATACCAGCCTTTTTGCTCTCTGTTGTGCTCTGCGCCCCTGTGGTGGCAGAGCAGGTGAGCCTGGGCATCCTGCCTGCCAAGATTGTGCCGGAGCAAGTGGCCGTGCTCAGCCTTTCCGAACGCGGTGTCGTCACGGATTTTGCCGATGCCACCGCCCGTCTGGAGCAAGGAGCGATCATCGCCCGCGTCAATAAAGAAAAATTGGAGCAGGAAAAGGAAGATATGGAGCTGCAACTTGCCCGCGAGCGCATCAATAAAAAAGATGAACTCCGCAAGCTGGAGGCCGAGAAGCGCCGCATCCAATTCTATCTGAACCTCACCGAAGCAGAGCGTAAATACGCCACTGATTTGGTGCCGACCCAAGGCGAAACGCCCACCCACGAATCCCTGGCAGACCTGTCAGAGCGCATGGATTTGTTGCAGCGTGAGCTCAGCACCATCGAGCGCCGCAAACGCGCCGATTGGCAGGCCAAAGTGGAAAATAACACGCTCAAAATGCCCTTTACCGGGCGCTTGCAATACAACGTCAACCTGCCGCAGGATAGGAGCAAACCCTTTGAAAACACCGGTATGGTGCAGGCTTTTGCCACCGTGTGTGATGATTCTGCCTATTATATTACCCTTGGCATTGGCCGCGGGGAATTGACGCAGCTGCCGCCGGAAAACTTCCGGGCCGAAGTCAGCTTGCCCGGCAACCGCAAGCTGGAGGGCACCTATGCTTTCCGTCGTGTGGAGAGAGCCAACAACGGGGGTGATATGCTGGTGTATTTCTTCAAACTGCCGCAGGAGGACCACGAAACCGCTCATTCCATGATGGGCAGCAACGCCCGCGCCAAGCTCATCTACGAGGCCGGCGAGGGTGTGCAGCGCGTGCGCAAGGCCACCTTGGCGGCGCACCCCGAAGCCGCCCACTGCGAAAATTGGGAGGAATTGGTGGCTGTGGCGCACCCCGGGTATCACATCGTGATTATTGCCGAGCGTGATATTATCATCTGCCCCAATGCCGCCCCCTGAGCCATGAACCTCATTTGCGAGAATATCACCTTTGGCTACACCCGCCGGGAACCGGTCATCGACCATTTCTCGCACACGTTTCACCCCGGTGTCACCATCCTGAAGGGCTATTCCGGCTCCGGTAAGACCACCTTGCTCAAGCTGCTGGCAGGGTACCTGAAGGTGCAGAGTGGCCGCATCATCACTCCCACGGGAGCGCGCGTCACCTCGCGCCGATATCACCGGCGGGATGTGGCCTACATGTTCCAGGGTATCAACCTGCTTCCGCTCATGAGTGTAGAGCGCAACCTGCGCCTGGCGGCGGAAATGGCCGTGCTGCCTGCCCGGCAGTGGAAACCCCGCTTCCAAAGCCTGCTCGCTGATTTGGGCTTGCAGGAGCTGCGCCACCGCCGCGCCGATAAGCTTTCCGGTGGCCAGGCCCAGCGCGCTGCTCTGGCGCGCACCCTCATGAAGGATGCCCCCACCATCCTCCTCGATGAGCCCACATCCGGTCTGGATGATACCAATACCAATATCATTAAACAGCTGATTCTCAAAGATGCCGCCCAGCGCATCTGTATCATCAGCACACACGATAGCCGCCTCCTTGAACTGGCAGATGAAATCATTGATTTTGACAAGCCTGTATCTTGCTAAAGATACCATTCACCGCTGGTTTTCGCGCGTATCCAGCCCGCTGGCACGCGTGCTTGTGGTGTATTTCCTGGGTTTGTGTGCCCTTTGCTCCCTGGGTAGCTATGCGCTTGCCACTAAAATTGTGCGGGATAAAATCATCTCCCGTGGTGGCGATTTGGTCATGGTGACGATGAGCTCCGACCCGGAAGCGGATAAGGCTACCGTGCCCACCATGGCAGAATTGGATGAGCTGCTGGGTGTGGATGCCTACGCGGTCTCCTCTCTGGGCTCTGCACGCACCTCTGCCGGTGACTATATCAACATCTATACCTTTGATTTTAACCAGATAAACCGCTTTTTGCCCCTCATGGCTCCCGGCGGTGGGCCCACCCTCCTGCAAGCACCGGGCGGTAAACTGCCCCCCGGCCCGGCTGATATCACCATCTGGGGAGAATCGCAGACCGTCTTTGTGCGCACGATGCCGGAAGACCATTTGCTCATGCGCCTCATGAACGGCAAGGGCATCCTCGTGCAGCCGGATTCCTTGCCCGATACCCTCAAATTCCCTTCTTATACCCGGATTATTGCCCGCATTCGCCATTTGGAGAGTACCGAATCCATTCTCAGGGTGGAGCAATATTTCCGCCACTATATGCGCCTGGAACACGCCACCGGCATCGTGGTGACTGCCTCCCGCCTGCTTCAGGAGCTGGAAAGCGTCCTCTCCAAGCAAACCCTGTGCCGCCTAGCTTTTTGCCTGGGCATCAGCTGTATCGTTGGCATTCTGCTGACTGCTCTGGCCGGTATGGAATACCGCCAGAATGAGTACATATACACCCTCATGAAGAGCTTCGGCATCCATCCCATCATGCTGGTGGGGGCGTTCATTGTGGAGAATTTCATCATTGTGGGTGCTTCTTTTGCAGGGGCTGTTGCCACGTTCATGTATTTTCAGAAAATCATTGTCTCCCAGTTGCTTAAATTGGGCAATTACAGCCTGGAACTGGCCGAAATCATGCCGGAAATTCAGCTCATCAGCCTCACACTGGCTATCTGCATTTTCATCTCATCTCTTCCCATCATTATAGCCGCTAATCGCGATATTGGGCGCGTGCTGAAATAAAAATGCCCCCCTGTGTCATAGTGGACACATTTTCTTCTTGATTCTCTGTTGCTATGTGGTAGAACTGACAAGTCATCTCCCTTTCTCGTGAGATTTAAACCTTAAACCTATCATATAAAAATGGATATTCAAGTTGCTGTCCTTTGCGACTATGCTGCCGACTATCAGGGTAAGCTCTGCGTGCAGGGTGCCTTCGATACGTTGTTTGCCCGCCAGTTCCCTGTCATTCACCCCGCTTGCGCCCTTGCTCTGCGCACCTGCATCGTTCCTGAGGATGCCGGCGACCACAAGCTCGGTATCTCCATCATCGATGAAGATGGTACCCCCATCGACAAGGAACGCATGCCCATCGTGGGTGACCTCAAGGTCGCTCTTCCCGAAGGTGCTTCCTTCCTTACCCGCAACCTCATCATGAACTTCCAGGGCCTCAAGTTTGAAAAGGCCGGTGTTTACACCGTGGAAGTGACCCTCGATGGCGAGACCATCTCCCGCACCCCCATCCGTCTTGTGATGGTGCAGGCCGAGGCTTAAGTTGCCACTTATTTTTTCAGATAAAACACCCCTGCAACCGATGAGTTGCGGGGGTGTATTTTCATACTTTGATTTCCTGCTTCGCGCAGGGCAGGGTATCACATACCGAAAGGAAGATTGACGGCGCGTGCGCAAAGGGCTATACTGTGCGCATGCCCATTTCTGCAGCATTATTTGAGAGAGCCAGCCGGGTGATACCGGGTGGTGTGAATTCACCGGTAAGAGCTTTTCGCCGCCTGGGGCGCGCACCGTTTTTTGTGGCATCTGCTGCCGGGGCTCACTTGCGGGATGAGGATGGACGCGATTATATCGACTACGTGGGCACCTGGGGCCCTGCCATCCTGGGGCATGCGCCGGAGTGTGTGATACAGGCGGTGCAGGAGGCGGTGCCGGCAGGGTTGGGCTATGGCACTCCCACACGCGTGGAGGTGGATATGGCCGAGACAGTATGCCGCTGGGTGCCCTCCATTGAAAAAGTGCGCATGACCAACAGCGGCACAGAGGCTACCATGAGCGCGGTGCGCCTGGCGCGCGGCTATACCGGCCGCAAGTACATTGTGAAGTTTGCGGGCTGCTACCATGGGCATGTGGATAGCCTGCTGGTGGCGGCCGGCAGCGGCGCACTCACCCATGGCGAGCCGGACAGCGCCGGCATTCCCCGCGAGTTTGCAGAGCTGACCCTGGTGCTGCCCTACAACAATGAAGCTGCGGTGCGTGAAGCCTTTGCGCGTTACCCGGGGCAAATTGCTGCGGTGATTGTGGAGCCCTATCCCGGCAACGCCGGTTTTTACCTGCCCAAGCCGGGCTATCTGGAGTTCCTGCGCGAGATAACCGCCGCAGATGGCGCTCTGTTGATTTTTGACGAAGTGATGACCGGTTTCCGCATCTCCCCTGCCGGTGTGCAGGGCAAGCACAACATCACCCCCGACCTCACCACCCTGGGCAAAATCATCGGTGGTGGCTTGCCTGTAGGTGCCTTTGGTGGCCGCCGCGAGATTATGGACTGTGTCTCCCCGCTGGGCGCGGTGTATCAGGCGGGCACGCTGAGCGGCAACCCCATCGCCATGGCGGCAGGGCTGGCGCAGCTGCGCGAGCTGGAGCGCACAGATGCCTACACCAGGCTGGAAACCCTGGGCGCGCGCCTGGAGGAAGGCATGCGCCGCCTGCTGTGCGACAAGAAGCTGCCGCTCACCTTCAAGCGCAGCGGTTCTATGTTCTGCCTCTTCTTCACGCAGCAGGACGTGGTGGATTTGGACACCGCCACCACAGCAGATTTTGATATGTGGCGGGGCTACTTCCTCTCCATGCTGGAGCAGGGGGTGTACACCGCTCCCTCTCCCTACGAAACCGGTTTCATCTCCACCGCCCACAGCGAGGCCGATATCGATGCCACCCTCGCGGCTGCCTCGCGCGCGCTGGATGCCATACGCTGAAGATACCCATGAGTGGCCATCCTTTCAGAAACGGGTGTGTGGCATGCCCGGCGCAGCAGCCGGGCGCTGCATTGTGCTGGCTTGTTTTCGCATTCTACACCTTGCTGTCCTTTTGTGTGATTCGCTACGGCATTACCCCGCTGAGTGTCAGCATGCACCTGCGGCCGGATTATGATGCCAACATTTACCACATCATTGGCCGCGCTTGGATGGATGGGCTGCTGCCCTACGTAGCCCTCTCAGATTTGAAAGGCCCGCTCATCTTTCTGGAATGCGGCTTGGGCAGCCTGCTCACGCCCGATTCTTTCCTCGGTGTGAGCTTCATTCATGCTCTGGTGGTGGGGTTGGGGTTCTTGTATGCCTGGAAGTGCGCGGCTTTGTTCGTGGGGCGCTATGTGGGCTTGGCTGTCAGTGGCGTCTTGTTTGTGTATACCCTCTATTTTGGCGTGCATCCCTCCGTCAACGTGCTGACGATGCAATACATTAGCCTGTACTATGTGCTGCGTGCCATGTTGCAGGGCAGGGGCTGCACGGGGTGGCCGTCTTATGCCGCCGGTGCTTTTGTGGGACTGGTGCTGTTGCTCAAGTTCAATCTGGCCGCATTCTGGCTGCCTCTGGGGCTCTACATGCTCTTTAGTGAGCGCGGTTGGGGCAAGCGCCTGCTGCAGATGCTCGCGGGCTTGCTGGCCGTGTTGCTGCCCGCTGTGCTGTACATGAGCTGCGTGGGTATGCTGGGGGCTTTCTGGGAGGAATGTGTGCTCACCTCCGTACGCTACGGCAGCGTGGGCTGGGCCCAATCTGCTCTGGTGCAGCGCGGGTGGGCACTGTTGGCCCAGGTGATGCCGGACCATCTCTACATCCATGCCCCGCTGTGGCTGTGTGCTGCCTTGGGTTCGCTTCTGGCCTTTCCCTGGCTTGTGTTGCCGCTGGTAGTGCGCCTGCCGCGCCCCGGTGTGTATTACAGCGTATTGGGCAGCGCGTGGCTGTTGAGTCTCATTGCCAATTTTGGTGGGCCATACCATTTCCTGCACTATTTTTTCAGCTTCATGCCCTTTGTGATGCTCAGTCTGGTGGTCTGGTTGCGCCTGCTGGGGCGCATCCCCTGCCTGCCGCGTTTCAAGCGCCTGGTTGTTGCAGCCCTGGTGGCCTTGCCACTGCCGGTGGCTCTCGTAGCTGCGGCTACTCCATACTATGTGGATGCCTGCCGCCAGCAGCTGGGCATCAGCCAAAGCCGCCAGGCTACTGCGGCGCTGGTCGAGCACCTGCGCGGCTACTCCTTTGTCTGCACAGATCATTACCACACCCTGTTGCTTTACCGCCTGGCAGGCCAGGTGCCCCCTATCCGCCACCTGGTGCCGCAAATGACACCCCAGGGCTACTCACGATATGAGCAAGAGATGCTGGAGCTCCTGCGCACCAACCCGCCGCGCTTTGTGGTCTGCACCCCCCTCACCATGGAGGAAACCGAGCGCTTGTTGCATAAAGCGGGTGTTCACTACCGCCGGGTCGAGCTCGCGCCCCCCACCTACCCGGAGTATCCCCCCAAGTCCAAGTACCCTCCCTTCTGCCTCTTTGAGCTTTCTCTCAATCCGTCAGATAGATAGCGATTTGTCAGTGTGCGTAGCACACTTCTTCATTCACCTTTTGGCGTAGCCAAAAAATTCCCGATTGCCCGGAGTTTCGAAGGGCAATCGCCTCGGCGTAGCTCAAAATGGACTCATTTTGAGCGAAGACGGGCTCCCCCTTTTCACCCTGGCGCGCAGCGCCTACCTCCTATCCCCCCAACGACTCCGGCCCGCTCTATGCCGCCCGCCCATAGGCCGGGCTCGTATTCGTTTTGTCAAGGAAACGAGGGGTTCCGCTCGCCCCGCAAGCGGGGCGGCTTCACCCCGTCGCTACGAATATGCCGCCCGTTTCACGGACTCAAAGCTTGTCGCGCCGCAGGCGCGGGGAACTTTCCAAATGTGCAATTTGAAATCCGTTGTCGCGCATTCTGCGCGACAAATCTCCATTTTTTACATGTAGCTCACCAAAGTAACGAAAAATCAGGAAATTATGGTTTCATGCGCAGGGCATCTGCGGCGGCCTTGTCGCCCTGGTTGGCTGCTTTGCGGAAGTACATGAGCGCGCGCTGCTCATCTTTGGGTACACCGCGGCCTTGGCGGTAGCGCCAGCCCATCCAGCGCTGGGCTTTGATATCGCCCATATCGGCGGCCTGGATGTAGAGCTGAATAGCTTTTTGCTCGTCCTTGTATTTGCCATTGCGCGCCTCGGCATAGTCCACCCCCAGCTCGCGCACCTGCGCGGCAGACATGCCAGAGGTACCGCTGTTTCTACTGCCGGAAGAGGCGGAGGAAGAAGCACCCGGCGACACGCCGATGGCCTCCGCGGCGGCCTGGTCGCCTTGCTGTGCAGCCAGGCCGAAGTAGTACCGTGCCTTTTGTTCATCTTTGGGCACACCGCGGCCCTGGCGGTAGCGCCAGCCCATCCAGCGCTGGGCCTTGATATCGCCTTTTTCGGCGGCGTAAGTATACAACTCGATGGCACGTTTTTCATCTTTTGGTTTGCCATTGCGTCCCTCGGCATAATCAACACCTTTTTCTCGGAATTCGGCTGCGGTAATACTATCTCTGTTAATGCTGGTGGAGGAAAGATCCATCCCCAGGGCTTTAGCAGCTTCTTCATCGCCCCAGTGGGCAGCCATGGAGAAATATCGGCGTGCCATGTCTTCATCCTTGGGTACACCATTACCCTGGCGGTAGCGCCAGCCCATCCATCGCGCGGCCGGTACGTCATTTTCAAGAGCAGCCAAGATGTACAGTTGTACGGCTTTGATTTCATCACGCGGCTTGCCTCGGCGTCCTTCGGCGCAGTCCACACCCCATTCGCGTATTTGGGCGGCACTCATACCCCGTGTTTGCTTGGCAAGGGTGGGACCATTTTCGAGAGAGTTAGAATGAATGGTGAGAGGCTTGGGATGATATAGTTGCATACTTTTGAGGTATTCTACCGTATCTGAGATAGCGGTAATCTTTCCGTTCGGAGAGAGTAGGATACGGATGTGACGCTCATCGAAAGCGGAAAGTACGCGAGTAAGTTTATATTTCATCTCGATTTGGATGAGATGGCCGAAAAAGTTGTATGATACTCCGTCAATATCAAAAGCTCCCAAAACAGCCTTATTTTTTTGAGCCAGAGTGGACAGACTTTCATGGTTCAGGGGGCTGCCGTCTGTGAGATTCAGCATGTTGTCCTCGCAGTGCTCGCGGATGTATGCCGATGCATCGCCCTGAACATACTGTTCGAGGAATTGGCGTACAAATTGCTTACCCTCTTCCAGTTTAAGGCAGATATCGCCGGCATAGGGAGCTGGACCACTGGTAATCGTTGGGAGGGGAAGGAGCCATAGGTTTTCCGGTTCCCAGTTGGGTTGCTCTTGCATGTTAGCACTGAACGTCAAAGTTGCATCGTGCGAGGTGGTGGAGGACCAGGCGTAGAGGCGCCCTGCTTCATCAAATTGGCCGTGTAGAAGTTCATATCCAATCGTCTTAACCGTGTTGTGATTGGTTTCGTGATGATGGTCGAAGTATTGAGTCAGTACTTCAATATCATTCCCGTTGCGAGCTACACCGATAATCTTACTTTGGTGTTCTTTCCATGGGTGCTGGTGGTGGGGTTGACTCCACAATTCCTCGCGCTTGAGTTCACCATTTGGCGTTTGAACAATTGGGGTGCACTTGTTGAGGATGTAATACACAGAATTATCTCGATTATTTATGTTACTGAGTGTGGAGACCAGTTCATATGTACTCAAGCGGGCTTGTTTCAATGCGGTCTGGCCTTTCATCTCAAGGATAAGCCCCATCATGTAGGGATTGTGAGCGTATACATTGGAGAGGGTTTCATCCGCTCCGTGTTCCAGCAGGAGGCGTACGCGCTCCTCCGTGGTTGCTTTCATGAGCGCCGTTTCTTTACGCTTTGAGAAAGCATTCACGTTGGCTCCATGTTTGAGCAACAGTTTCACGAAGTCGTTGCGTGTATCTTGTGGGTTTGCTACGGCGTTGATGAGAGCTTCATCGATGTTGTGGCGGTTGCCGGCTTCCAGCGTCAATGTCAGTAGTTTCACCTTATCCTCATGGGGGATGTCCCAGTATAGAAGAGCCTCAATATCCACAGTGGCACCCGCACGGAGCAGTAGCTCGCGGATGTGGGAAGGGGCGCCATTCTCCGCGGCAAAGGCGAGCCAATCCGGGTCTCCGGGGGTGATGGTACTGCTGAGGCGATAGCCTTGGCTCACCATGTTTTCTACGGTGGCCCAATCTTTTTTGAGGATGAAGTTACCCAGGCTGTGAGCGATGACCTGTTCGCCGTTGTTTTCCAGCATGGAGGTGTTGGGACGCTGTGCGCCATTGGTGCGTTCTGATACGGCGGTGACAACGGCCTGGTAGAGCTCGGCCACGTTGATTTGGCCATCCTGATTCTTATCGGCGGGCAAGCCGCCGTTGAGCGCCTCGATGAGCGTGGCCGTGAAGACACCATTTTTCCATTCGCCGGATTCCAGCGCAAACTCGGCACCGGCAGCCCCAGCCAGTACAGAAATGCCGCGGCGGGTATTGCCGGTAGAGAAGATTTCGTCGATATAGCGTTTTTTCTGGGTGGAGGAGAGGGATGACTCCACCTGTTTCACCTTCATGCCGCGGTGTTGGATAGCGCGCACACCCTGGGGCAGATTGCCCATGGCCAGGGCCATTTTGTCGGCATCGGCCTCGCTCAGGATACCGGCGTGGCAGGTATCCAGCAGCAGCAGGCGGGTGAGTGCGCGGGTGCTGTCGATGGTATCCAGCAGGCTTTGCATGGAGATGCCGGTGCCGGTCACGTTTTCGGCATCAAATGAGGCGGGGGCGTAGTGGTACTCCAGCTTCTCATCCAGCATGCCGTGGCCGGCCAGATACAGGATGACGCGGTCCTGCGGCTCTGCGCGGCTGATGAACTCGCGCACGCGCTCCAGCACCGCCGCATCTTTCACCTCGGCATCGCGCAGCACCAGGGTCTCTGTGTCACCGGCATGGAATTGTTGGAAAGCGGCAGCCAAATCACCGGCATCCTTGGCGGCATATTGCAGGTTGAGTTCCGGTTGGTCGTATTGAGACACGCCGAGAGCCACCATATACAACTTGCCGGGAGGTGTTTTGGCGCTGCTCATCACGCGGAAGCGGCGGGTGTTGCTGCGGTAGCCGTAGCAATCGATGGCGGTGACCTCAAACCAGTTGGTGCCCTCTGCCAACTGTGCAGTGACCGTATGGGCGCGGTATCCTACCGTGGTGGGGGCGTTTTCCAGCTCCTGGGGGAGCCGGACACCATTGTGCAGTACTTCCAGGCGCGCAATATCGTTGGCGGTGGCCTGCATGTGCACCAGGAAGCGCACATTGTGCTCGCGGGCATGAAGTTCCGGCATCTCTACCGCTACGTAGGGCAGCTCGTGGATTTTGGGTTCTTGCCCCATGGCTTCGGGGCTGTAGCCCATTTGCTTCAGCCAGCGGTTGGTGGATTGGCGCAGGGCCTCCACGTCATCCGGGTTGCCCCCCAGCGCCTGCAGCACCTCTGCCGGGCGGTTGCGCCAGGGTGCCAGGGCCTGCATGTTGATGGTGCGGTATCCATCGCCGAATTGCAGCAGCGTTTCGCAGCCGGGAGAGCCGGCATACAGCCCATTGTTGAGCACGATGGCATAGCCATCATTCACTGAGACGTAAAGCTTGCCAATTTCGTCGTTGGCCGCATCAGCATCTGTTTTGATGATGCGGTAAGTGTGGTTGTTTTCCGGCAGCAGCAGCAAATGCTGGTCTTCCAGCCACAAGGGGTCCAGAGACAAGTTCTGCTGCGTAAATTCCCAGTGTTTCAGGTAACGCACCGTACCGGTGTTGAAATCTATATGCACTTGCTGGACTCCCTTGTAGGGTGCCCCTTCCGGACTCGGTGTGGATGCGGCGCCAATCATCAGTGTGGCAGAGTGCCCATCTTCCCCGTCTTGTACATGCAGGAAGCTGCGGCAGGGCCAGCTGAGCAGTTTCGGGTCGCGGGTACTCTGTTTTTTCTCTTCTTCCAGGGGGACCAGCGCTCCCTCTCCCTGCAAGGCACCGTGCCCTTGATCATCTGTGGGTTCCGGTGCAGTAAGCAGCCAGGCTTTGCCACCATGCCAGACGCCGATATAGTGGGCACCTGAGGCAATGTATTCTGATTCACCCATTTCATTGTCATTGTTGGCGTGCAGTTCAAAAGCGATGGTACTTTTGCTGCCACGGCTCACGGTTATGGAATCGATGATAACGGGTTGGTCCGGGGACATAAGCGACCCGCGAGTCATTTGGATAGGCATGCCCAATTGCTTATTCAGAAACTCCTCATTATGCTTGATTTCCAGGGCAATGGGGCGGATGAGTGTTCGGGCGAAAGCAGCGCGGATAGTCTCTTTCTCTTTTTTGTATCGTTCTTCGTACTCGAGATTATTCTGCATGAAAGAAATGGCTGTGTTGTCATGAGTCAAACGAGACAAATCAACAGCTGTAAGGGTGAATGCAGTAGGGGTGTGGTCATACCAGCGGTTGACTTTATTCCCCGCGTAGGAGAACATGCTCCTGCCACAAATGAATTGGGAGAAGAAGTTTTTTGATTCAATGTAAACAGTGCCTTCGCCATCCCCAGGCCCACCGAATGTCAAGCCAAACACCTGGGAAGCGCTGCTCTGTCTGTATTTCTTGAACGTTTCTTCTGTGCAGGAATCCTCCGGCCTGGAGAAAAACGTTTCTTGCCGGGCAGGTGTTCCCGGAGTGCCGGTCAGGCCGGAGTGGGGGGTGATATGAGAATCGACGCCGAGCGGGATGCCGGCCAGCGTATTGCCCCCATGGTGGTCCCGGCGTTGTGTTTCAGCGGGGGTACGCATGGCGTAAGAGCCATCTTGCCGGCGTTGGATATAAATGGCGGTGGAATAGTGTCTGGTGCTGGTGAGAGGCTCACCCGTGCGGGTATCCCAGAATGTGTGGATGATACCGGGATTCCAGTAACTATCGGGTGGCAGGGCCTTGGCTGCGGGGGAGGCTTCTGCGGGGCGTTGGCTGGCCAGCACATGTTCATCACCGTAGGTGAAGATGTCTGATGAGTTCTGGGGTGTTTCGCGGTAGCTGATTCCTGTGGGGGTGGTGGCAGCGTTTTTCACACGCGGGAAGAGGACATCGTTCTCCGGGTCTTGCACCAGACGCTGCAGCAGGGATTTGAGGGCGGGGACAGAGCCCACTTTGCCGGGGCGCTTATCATAGTCTCGAATGGATTCGCCGTGCAAATTGGTCTCGTATCGATCGGGATGGCGGAGAGCCATCTGGTAGATATCCCACCAGAGCTGCTCACCGCGCAGCAGCTGCATGTATTCTGCCGGGGGCAGTTTTTCTCGCAGTTGGCGGTTTTCAGCTTCCAGCTGGGTATAGAGCGCTGCGGGGAGCTCTATCTGCGCCCCGCCATACAGGTTTTTAGTGAGCGGGTGGTGGCCACCGGCAGGGGCAGCGTATGCTTGTTGTTCTGCGGCGCGTAGCTCTTCTGCGCCGGGGCTGGGCAGCGCGCCGGCGGCTTTCACCAGCACCGGCACAGGGTGGGGCAGACTTGCGGGGTCAATGCCTCCGGCTTTGGCGGCTTCTTCCCATTTGGCAGCCAATGCAGCATGGCGCGGACCTCCCAGCGCAAACTTGTAGCAGAGCGCGAGCCTGGCCGCCGCAGGGATGTCCCCGGCTTCGGCGGCGGCTTGCAGCATGGGATAAGCCTTGGCGTAGTCCTTGGCATCATACAGGCGGCAGGCCTCTTCGATTTGGGCTTCCACACACCCCAGAGTAGCAGCTTTGGCTATGAATTGCCGGGCTTTGGCAGCATCTCCTGTTTCGCGGTGGCAGAGCGCCAGGGCATAGTGCCCCTCCGCATCGTTTGGCGCCAGCACTTTTTCGTACAGCTTGATGGCTTCTGCCGGGTTCTTTTCCACCCCCTGGCCCCGGGCATAGGCATCGGCCAGGATACGCATGGCATCGGTGTGCCCTTTGTCGGCCAGCCGGCGGTAGTATTCCATGGCACGGGCCGTGTTTTGCTCCACCCCGCGCCCCTCTTCACAGCGCTTGGCCATCTCGCGCAGCGCTTGCTCATGTCCTTGCTCCGCCAGCAGAGACCACCAGCGGGCGGCGGTGGTGTCATCGGGGGCGGTGATATTGCCCTGCGCATGCAGTTGGGCGAGCTGTTGGTCGGCTTCGGGGCAGCCCTGAGCCGCCAAATCCGTGAGAATGGTGGTGGCAGCAGCAGTATCATTGGCCGCAAGCAACTCCTGCGCTCGCGCCAGGCGCTGCTCCGGCTGGTTTGTGTACCACCAATAGGCTCCGGCACCACCACTACTTGCCAAAACAAGGGTGGCACCCAGAGAAATGAAGAGAGCTTTTTTGTTCATGGATGAAGGAGAGACGGGGGTTAGAAGGGGACAGGTTGCATGCCGTGGCTGAAGGCGGGAGGTGCCGCTTTCTGCGTTTTTTCGCCCATAGCTTTGATGAGGCCGGCATCATCCAGCACGAGGGTGAAGAGTGAGTGGCCACTGGTGCTCTTGCCGGGTTTGAAGCATTGGTAGCGCACCTGGATTTCGATGACATTGCCGCTGCGGGCTACACCCAGCACCTGGTAGCTGCGCTCCGGCCAGCTCTTGCCAAAGGCTTTGAGGTTTTTGGCGAGTTCAGAGCGGTTCATGAGGATGTTTTTAGGCAGGATATTGACGGTGGGTGCGCAGGTGGTGGCAATATCCTGTGCCAACTGTGCATCTGCGCCGGGGCCGGTGTAGGGTTCGCTCAGGCGGACGCGTTTGCGCACGATGTCAGCGGTGTTGTCCTGAGCAGGCCGGGCAGATGGTGCCGGAGTGGGCGTGGGTGCCGGGGCGGCATCCGGTGCCGGGGTGCGTTGCGGCGCGGCGTTGCCAGGGGTTGCGGGCTCGCTGCGCTGGCCGGCAGGGAAGACAATCGTCATATCAGGCCCGGGTTTGGGTTTGGTGTACTCACTGGCTGAATCATAGTTGAAGTGAGTAATCTTCCCTCTTTCATTGATGGTCACGGTGTAGACAACATAGGCTTTGCGCGGTTCGTTGTCAAATGATGAGGAGTAGAACGAATCGGAGCTGTCGGTGGAGGATGACGAGCTTGAATCACTCAGGCACAGGGGGACATCATTCTCTTTTTGGCGTGAGTTTCCGCCATAGCTGACCGCCATGACGATGTGGAGACAGTTCTTGTTTCTGGCCAGGGAGACGAGGGAGACCTCGCGGTTCGGGTACTGTTTCCAGAATTGCTCCAGGTTCATATGGAATCGGGAGCGCGAGACGTCATCATTGACCGGGTCGGTACACAAATCATCCACGAAGTAGAAACTGCCATTCTCCATGGATTCAATCAGTCGCCTGGCCCAGGTGTGAGCCTGTTCATCAGAGAGGTTGTTTTGGGCATCGGGGCTGTGCATCTTTTTGCCGGTGCCGGAGACAATTTCCACATCGGTATACTTGGCCAGGTCAGCCGTACCATCCTTAGATGATTGCGAGAGGGTGTGGAAATCAATTTTACCCTTGCTGCTGATAGACAGTTTGGATTGGATGTAGATGGTTTGGCTGGTGCCGGCGGTGTCTGCCAGGGTGGCCTTGTAGATGACAAACACCTTGTAGGAACCTTTCGCCACGCCAATCAAATCAAATTGGCGTTTGCTGAAACGTGCCTTCATAGCGGCATATTCACTCTGGATTTTTTCTTTGGCTTGCCTGTAATTAAGCCACTGGGGATTTTCATCCAGCATGTCGTTGAATGGCTTATCATTGTTCTGGGCGTAGGCTGCCAGGAAGCGCTCTGCCCAGGCAATGGCCTGTTCATCGGTGAAATCGCCATTGCGCCCCGGGATATACAGCTCCGGGTTAGCCACTTCAACATCTTGCTTTTTGGCCGGGATGAAGACGTAGCCGGGGTCAGGCTCCGGGGCTTCACTGGCTTTCGGGAAGTTGAAATACTGGCGATTTTGGTTGCTGGTCAGGCTTTGTTGCTGCTCCGACAGGGTGAAAGGCCCTTCAAACCCTGCGCTCATGCAGGTGGTTTCAGCGGCGGTTTCTTGCATCATCCAGGAACACAAGCGCCCTTTTTCATTGATTTTGGCCTCAATGAGGTAGTGCAGGGTCGAGGCGGCGGCGTAGAGGCCCTTTCCGGCGGCATAGGCCAAGGTGGCTTTCAGGCGGATGGTCTGGCCACTGTAGGCGTATTGCTCAATCAGCACGCGGGGACTGCCCTTTTGCAGCAAGGTGTCAAAGTGGGCTTTGCGGATGTCGTACAAAGACTTGGTTTTGTTCTCTGCGGGGCATTCCACGGCTGCATCAAAAAGCTTGGCAAAGTCTTTTTCATGGGGGCTTTCCATGGCCTCACGCAGCAGTTGCGCAAATTGCAGAGCGGTGGAGCGATCCCATGCGCCTGTGAAATGGCTGAGCTTCATGCCCGGGTTGATGGGCGGGTTGGGGTAGCGGAAGGGCAGGTAGCTCAGATGCGCGGCCTGGGCTACAGTAGCGTTGGGTACCTGCAACCCACGGGTGCGGAGATTGACCTCCAGTTGGATGTGGGCCACCAATTCAGCGATGCTCAGGCGGCCGTTGCAGTCAGTATCGCCCTTGTAGGCATGGCGCAGCACATCAATAAAGGTGCAAGTGAACAGGCCGTTGTTCCATTCCTGTGATTCCTGGGCAAACTGGGCACCGGAGGCAGCAGCCAGCACGGTGATGCCCTTGGTATCTGAACCGGAGGAGAAGAACTCCTCGATATATCGCTTTTTGCTGCCGGCCGCCATTTGCTCGCCGGAGCTGACCTTCTTGACCTTCATGCCGCGGTTGGCGATAGCGCGCACGCCATGGGGCAGGGAGATACCATTGGCAGCGAGTTGGTCCATTTCGGCTTCGCCCACATTGCCGGAGTGGCAAGTATCCAGCAGCAGCAGCCTGTTTTGAGATTGGGTCTGCTGCAGGCAGGAGGTGATAGCTTGCATGGAAATACCCGTGCGGTGCATATCGTCTGCATCGAAGTGGTGGGGAGCGTAGTAGTACTCCAGCTTGTCATCCAGCATGCCGTGCCCCGCCAGGTAGAAGACCACGGTGTCATCCGGGCGGGCATCTGCCAGGTGTTGCTTCACCTTGTCCAATACGCCGGCATCGGGCACGTCTGCATCCGTCAGGCACAGGGTGCGCGCCTCCAGGTAGGTGCATTCTTTGACGGCTTTTTCGATATCGCGGGCATCTTTGGCAGCATATTGCAGGTCCAGCTCATCGTTGGCGTAGTCGGATACGCCGAGCGCTACCAGGAAGAGTCGCGGAGTGTGGGTGGTGTTGTACAGGGTGCGGTAGGAAATGGCCGTGCCGGGGATGCCCATGGAATCCACGGGGTAAATTTGCACGTTGTTTTGTCCATCGCTCAGGGGGATGCGCACACTGACCGTTTTCTTTTCTCCGGGGCGCAGCATGAGAGAGTTGTCGAACTCCTGGGAGATGCGCACGCCGTCCACATACACATGAAGGGTGGTCAGGGCCACCTTGGGGGCGGCTTGCAGCTCCAGACTGAGGGTTTGCGTGTCTTCGGCAGATTCCAGCTCAGCCGGGGTAAGGAGCTTGGCTGCCGGTAATGTGTGATGCTGGAGCTGTGGGGCTGCAAATGCGGTGGCTTTGCCTTGCCAGCGTTTGGTGGCCCGGCGCAGGGCTTCTATATCATCCGGCGCGCCACCCAGCGCGGCCAGCACATCTCCCGGGCGGTTGAAATGATGCGCAAATGGCGTCATATCCAGGCAACCCTGGGGGGTATTGTATTCCAGATACTGTTCGCAGCCGGGTGAGCCACCAAAGCGGCCATCCGGCAGGATAATCACGTAATCGTCATTCTCGCACAGGTGCAAGGTTGCCACTTTTTGGAAGGTGTCACCCTCTGTTTTCAAGATGCTGTAGCTTTGTGAGGAAAGCGGACTGAGCACCCATGGCCCTTTGGGCAGGTAGATGGGGCACGTGGCTTCTGCGATGCCGTCACTATAGTACAGCGTCTTTACACTTCCCTGGCGCGGGGCAATCTCCAGCACCCAGCAGGCACCGGTCTTTTCTTTGCCGGTGGTTTGCAGGGTGAGGTAATACGTATCCTTGGCTGCATCGTGGGTCAGGTCAAGGCTGTGAACGGTGAGCCCGCCGTCATTGCTATCTCCAAAATCGAAATACCGGGCAGAGGCCGGGGCTGTGTAGTCATTTTTATCGCCCGGCCCCGGGGCGGGGTTGTTTTGGTGCGGGAAGGAGTCCAGCTCTCGCAGGGTGCCCGTGGCACCGGTTTGCGCCAAGGCGCGGAGCGAGGGCAATACCTGTACCTTGCCTTGCCTGTCCCGCAGGGCGGTAATGCCGGCCGCGTACTTTTGAGCTGCGGGGGATGCGGCCTCCTCTGCGCGCATATGCGAGGCGTGGAATGCCTGCATGTTGCTTTGTTCGTGCATGCAGGCAATAAGATGCTCAGTAAAACTCAGGTAACGCAGGTTGGTGGCAGAATCGGTGTCTTCTCCCCAATCCTCCTGCGCTTTTTGCGTCAAAGCGTTGAATAAATTATCAATTTTGCGGCGATCTTCCGCATTTCCCATGACATCTGCCAGGGATTGGACACGAGGTCTTGCACGGAAAGGCTGGGCACCGCAGATGTTGTTGTACACAAAGTTGCGGAGTTGAGTCCCGGCGTTGCGGGCGGTATCCGATATGCTGATTTGGCTGCGGGCAATGCGCTCGCGGCTCAGTGTATGCAGGTTGAGCTTGTAGCATGCCCCCCGGTTTGTCGAGTAGGCAAGAGCATCCACTCCGACCGGTTGCAGGGAGGTGGCAATCGCTTGCCCTTCTTGCATGCCGGCGGAGGAAGTATTGGCCTCGGAGTTGACCGTGGGCTGGGTCAGCCCGTTTTTTTGGGCCCATTCTTCAAACTTCCGGAAGAGGGAGCCGGTGCTGCGCTGTTTGGTGGTTTCAGCTGCGTTGATGCCATCCCCGAACAAGGTTTGGTGCGTTTGCCGGCGCGGATCGACCAGGTAGGAGGCCCACATCTCCCCGCTCCAGTGGCTGGCCATCCGTTCATCGTAGGAAATGGGGTATGACCCCTGAGTGCGTATCAGGTAAATGCCGGAACCGATGGCTGTGACCACTCGCGCTTTTTCACCCAGCTCCGTTGGTATGCAAAAGCTTGTTACCTTTTTGTAGGTGCTGCTGCTCCAGAAGGTCAGGCGCGCAGACCCCTTCCCGAAAGGCCCCTGGTCTTGCGTGACGATGAAGTCGGCATCCCCGTAGATGATTTGATCTGTCTGTTGGCGTATGTCTGCTTTCAATGCAACCAGGTCGGCTCTTGCGCCCCCGAAACATGCGCGGCGGAAGGTAAGCTCATCTTCCGGGTGGCTCAAGATGGCTTGCAGACGCTCACGCAAGCTGTCTCCATGGTCTTGTTTGAACTCGGCCAGGCTCGTGTAATACAGCGCCATGGCTTGTTCACCCTTCAGAATCTCCAAAAAATCTGCCGGTGCCAGTTTGCGGCGCAGCTGTTCGTTGAGGTCTTTGACCTCCCCCTCCAGCCAACGGGGCAGTGCTACTTGTTCCTCATTGTATAATCCCTTGTATAGGGCGATTTGTCCTTCTGCAAATCCCTCTTCCACCCGTTCGTTGCAGATGACGGGCCCGCCATCGTGGACACGCCCCTCTTTTTTCTGCATGAGCATGTTGTAGTAGCTGTGGGCAGTATGGCCCCCGAATGCTTTCAACATGGCAGCGCGGAAAGGGTCTTTCTGCCCCTTGGCAAATTCTTCTTCCGGCTTGTATTGAGCCTGGCTGTGGGGAACCAATGCGCCTGCTGCGCAGGCGGCCAGGCATGCCCACCGCAGGACTTTTTTCAGGTGGCGTCTGGAGGTGTCTTTCATGACAAGTAGGTGGATGTAGGGGCGGGGGATGGAAAATTCCCCGCTTTTTCAAAGGGATGGTGTCTGTTTTTACTGTTGCTCAAAGGCTTTAATGACCACGCATGATACTTTTCAGGTAGATGACGTTTTTCATGATTTTTTCGCTGCGGAAGTACTGCGCATCATGGTATGCCGTTTCGACCGGATAATGGCCCTGGTTGGAGACAGCATACAAATTGGCACCGCGACCTACGAGCATTTGCACTGTGCGGAGGGGCTGATGACAGGCTGCAAGGTGCAGCGGGGTCAACCCGAATTTATCCTTATCGTTGAGCACAGCACCGTGATTCAGCAGAAGATGGACGATATCGTAGTTATCAGAGTCAGAAGAAAGAGCTTCATGCAGAGCCGTGCGTGCATGACTATTGCGCGTGTAGACGCTGGCCCCTGCTTCCAACAGGACGCGGCAAATGGCATAGTCCTTGCGGATGCGGGCGGCAAACATCAGAGGCGTCATATTGCTATGATTGGTGGCATTCATGTTGGCACCATTCCTGATGCCCCAGCGAACTTCATTAATGTCTTCTGAGTACAGAGAACACTCCAGACGGGAGTTGTGTGCGTATGATGCCGCTCGTTGCTCGGCTGCTTTCTTGCGAGAGTCTTGCATGCGTACTTCTCTTTCATATTCCTCTTCGGACATATATTTCAACATTAAACCACCGCCAACAAAATACCAGGCGTTGCCGATGCAGGTGAAGGGAATATCAACGCAAAGGAAGTCAAAAACACCGGCGGTGTACAGCCAGAAGGCGTTGGGGCTGCTGTAATCAAACTGCTGCAGGGTGGTGTCACTACCGGCTATGGTTGTGGATTCTCTGGCCATGCATTTTTGCAGCACATCTTTATCCACAGCTGTCAGGGTGCTGGCTGCCGGAGCCGGGCCTTTGCCCAAGAGATATTGGGCATATTCAGGTTGAATCTTCACCAATTGGGTGCCTTTTTCGCTTAATTCCGGTTTGTTGGATTTTTTGACGATGCCAAGTCCTTCTTTTACAGGTATATCAGGTATGCAGTAGGAACCCACGTAGTTGTGAAAGTAGGAAGGCATATCGTAGCGGTAGCGGGGCACGTAGGTGTAGTAGTTCTGCCCATCGGAGTAGAGGGTTTGGCCGGACTTGATGTCGGAGGCCTTGACACCGGCATTGTATGAGGCTTTGTCGAAAATCATGCCCGATGTATTGGAGTAGCAAGAGCTCAATACAAAGGAGGTGCCAGCGAGGGCAAGCGTGCTGAGTAGATGTTTCGTGTTCATGGTCAGCTCAATTGACAGGTAAAGAACGGTGATTTATTTGATTGTAAAACGGATGTTCTTTTCTTCTATCATATAGTCAGAATCAGCGCCCACATAAGTGGCATACCCGGATGTCGGGCTATCAAAGGTGAGATACCAGAGCCCCGACCATGAGCATTCCACTTCGAGACGTGCGGTGTTGGTGCCTGTTTTCTTGTACGTTTGGCACCTGTTCTTATTTCGTCTGTTTGTGTTGCCATTGGGGAATTCGAATTTTAATGGGGACGTTCTACCGCTTTTACCGTCCGCATACCAGTGGCCGGGGTAGGTATAGGCAGCGTATTCCACCAGTTTAATTTTGTTCATATTGCCGTAGTTGTTGTAGTAACCGCATTTTCTGTTGATGGCCCTGCGGTCATTCCCATCAATGTATTTCTTTTTTTGGGGCTCTGAACCATTGTATTGAAAGACGATGGTCTTGCCTTTGACTGATTCCGGAGCTATAACAGGCCCCCCCAGCTTTTTGTAGAGAGCGAGTTGTCCCTTGGAGGCTGCGTATTCATAGCAGGTGATTTCGGACCCGTTGATAGTAACATCGGAGGTGAATTTGGCACCCATGCTCAGCAGGAGGCGGGCGCATTCCTCGTGTCCACTGCCAATGGCGAGCATCAGCGGGCTATAATCACCAAAGCAATTCCAATCAGGATTAATACCTTGTTGTAGCAGTTTGCGCAGGGTGGTGACATCGCCCTGACGTGCTGCATCAGAAACCATTTTGGCCATGGCCTTGTAGCTGGCATCGCCGCCGGCAAGAATCAGCTCCTCGACGATGTCCATGTGGTTGTTTTCTTCTGCGACTACCGCGGCGGTCTTGCCGTTGAAAGTGAAAATTCTCTTACTCAGAGATTCATCCGAGTCGATTTGAAGGTGGCCTTTGTTATCCAGGTAGAGCATGGGGTCTATGGTGATCCAGACGTACGTCAAAGACGCCAGGATGCGTGTCATATCCAGGGGGACAGCCACCAAACCTGCCGGTATCTGCCAGAAAAGGTTGCCCAAGGATGCTTTGCCATCGGGGTTGGCCCCGGTATTCAGCTCGTGCTGCACAGCTTGCATATCACCGCGTTCTGCGGCGCGGTAGAGGGTGCTGCGGCAGGAGGTGGTGGAAAGAGCCGTGGCAGCCAGAGCTGCCACGGTGATGAGGTGTTTGAAATTCATGAGATGGAGCGCAGATGGTAAGTTTTCAGCGCTTGAGGGTATTGTTAATCATGCCGTGGGGGTCTTGTTGGAGTTCCTTATACCCGGGAGCAAGCTGGGGTTCCTTGTTGACGAGGACACTTTCGCCCACGGCATAGATGGAAGAGAGGTCTTTGCTCAGCAGCATGGTGTTGATGTAGAGCGGGTCAGCGTTTTCTGCCCCCAAACGGTAGATGACTTGCAGGGCAGAGCCTTTGTACCCCACCTTGTAGATGGAGCATTGAGAGCCCCAGGCCAGCTCCGGTGAATCGAGCTTGGAGTTGAGCTCATCCAGCGAGACCGGGGTGGCATTGCCGATGATGGTGACCGGGTTGGAAATGATGCTTTTGATACCCAGTTGGGCTTGGAAATTCTGCGTGCCAACATCCTTGCGGGCATCGGCATTCATGCGGTGGTGTTTGTACAGGGCTGCCAACTGAGCGCGGTAGGTATCCAGGATGAGGGAGTAATGAGATTCCATCGCCTTGAATTGTGCCGCCGGGACGTTGGCGAGCATGGCGTGTTTGGGCTGGGTGGATTCTGCTGACTTGACCACGCTGTCTGCAGAGAAATCCATGTCTGCCGGGCAAAGGGATTGTGCAGCAGCGGGGGCACCGGCAGCAGCGGGGCCCGGTTCTTGTGCAGCACCTTCCACGCGAATCTTTGGTTCACCGGCTTCCGCTTTCTTCATGCGCGTGGTCATGGTGGAGTTGAGGATGAACCCATTGACACCGTGGCTGGTCGTATACAGTACGGTGAATTCGTAGTTGGCTTCGCCCGTAGGTTTACCATCGTTGATGGAGAGCACACCCTCTACGCTCATATCGCCGGCATCGGTCACATAAATGCTGTAGGAAGCGGAGTCGAGGTTGGGGATGAGTTCCCGCATGTCGGCCATCACATCTGCCGGTTTGGCGATGCGGTATTTGTGGTTATCCTTGGGCATGCTGAGCTGGTTGATATGATTGGTCATCATGGCTTTGGATACGGCTGCGGCATCATTGGTCTTGATGGCCTCGATGATGCGGCGCAGCAGCTCAGGGCCACGGACGTCCTCCGGCAGGTCGCGGATGGGTTGGTCTTCCACCGCTACGGTATCGGGGGTGCTGCCCTCTACCGCAGAGACAAAGTCCGCCTGGGTAAACTTCTTGTTGCCTTCCACGTAGCTCATGTTGACCCAGAAGCCGTGTATGTCCTTGATGTGGTTGATTTCAATGTCGGCCTTGACTTTCTGGCCGTTGGGGGCGGGTTGTTTGAAGATGATGGTGGCGGTGGTCATGCACTTGTCATCTCCCTTCACCTGCACAATATCATATCCACCGGCGAGGAATGCCGGCATGCTCTGCTGCATCAGTTCAATGGCATCACTCTTGGGCACACCTGTGGCTGTCTTACTCATGCCGGGCAAGTACAGGTTGCCCACTTCGGCATGCAGCAGGCCATCCCAGGTGGTGGCATCGCCGCTCATCCAGGCTTGCATGAAGCGGTTGACCCACTCCTCGCGACTGATGTTGGCGGAGCTGTCTTCCACCACTTCGACGGTACCGCCGGCGCTGGTGAACGAGGGGTTGACCTTGGGGGAGGCATTCACGCACTTACTTTCCATGATGGCTACAATGCGCTCCTGCTGGTCAAGAATCATGCAAACGCGGACGTATTTTTTCTCGCCGGTGCTTTTTTCCTTGTAGGTGATGACAAACTGCAAGCAATGGCCCTTGTAGCCGGATGCGATAACCTCGGCATTCTCTCCCAGTTCCAGCTCTTTGGAGCAGAGCATGGCGAACAATTCCTCGCGGGAGATGTCCTTGTTCTGCCCGATGAGGTAGACACGAGGGGCAAACTTGCGGGCAAAGGGAGAATGCTGCAACATTTCCGCTTTCATGTTATGGTTGTCGCGGAATTGGAAGACATAGTTGCTGGGTATCATGGACATACCCATGGCCTGGAAGGGGCTGATTTGCGGGCCGAGAATAGCTGCGCGCACTTTGGGGTCGGCGGTGAATTCCATGTCCGGGGCACCCCAGCCACCGCTCTCTGCTGCCGAGCGTGATTTGAGGGGGGCAATGCCGCTGAGCTCCTTGGCGCCCATTTCAATGAGGGTATCAGCGCTCATCACGACATTTTTGGCGGTAAAGGGAATTTTATCGGTGGACGGATAGGCCAGGATATTGATTCCCAAGATTTTGCCGGTGCCGTGTCTCAGCCCCACCGAGATGACGACAAACTCGGGCTGGCCATTGAACTGCATCACTGCGTGAAGCAGACACCCGTTGGTATTGTTGACTTCCGACAGCTGGAGGGATTCATACTCCATGCTGAAGATGCCTTTTTCCGCAATCATAGACAAGACGTAATCCGGCGAAGCGGCATTTTCTTCCATCGTGTCTGTCATGGTGGGCGAGCCGGTTTCGCATGACATTTGTCCGTAGTTGAATTTGACCTGATCTTCCAGCAGTGATTTGGCTGTTTCATAATCGCCGGCGTGGGTGTAGTGCAGGAACTTGCGGAGCAGGGACACGCTCTCACACTCCTGCGGGAAAGTATCTGCCGAGGCGGCGGTGAAATTGGCGGGCAAGTCGGGGGTGACGGTGCCGGATACAGCCTTGGGCGGCGTGGTAGCTGCCGGTGTCACCTGTTGCGGGGTGGTTTTGGGGGTGGGCTTGGCCTTGGGGGCTGTCTTGGCTTTGGCCTTGGGCTTGGCGTTAGCTTTGGGCTTAGCCTTGGGTTTGGGGGCTGCCTGGGTGCTGCGCTTGATGCCATAGCGTTTGTCCAGGCGGGAGACTTGAGCTTCTGCAGAGAGCGGCAGGAAGAGACCCGCCAAGGCGATGGTAAGTAAAGTTCGAGTAGTCATAAGTGAGAGAAGGGTGAGGGGTAATCAGCGGTAGAGTTTGCTTTTGATTTTTTTACGAGCGGGAGGGGTGGGAGCGTTTGGTGTGGTCGAGGTGCCGGCGGAGGAAGCAGGCGCAGCAAATTGGCTTTGGTGTTTGGTGTAATATGGCTGGAACAAGCGGCGGAGCGCCAGAACGGGATAGCCGTACTTGCCACAGAAATCCACCTTGCGGCCATCAAAATCCACGTAGGAGTTGTCCTGCGTGATGATCATGCGCGGTGTTTGGCTGATTTCCTGCAAGGTTTCGCCATATATCAGCACGCGCTGGGCCCGGTTGATGTTGGCGCCATTGTCCAGCAGGGCCACCAGGGCCTCTTCCGGTGCACCTTGCTGAAGCGCTTTGCAGATGATGCCTTCCGTATCGGGGTATGCGCCTTCATTGATGGCGATACCTGCCCGGGCAGCGGCTTGGAGCCCCGCCCAATCCCGGCGGTGAACATACCAGGCAAGGTCGGAGGAGAGGTGGAAGCCCCGCGTGTCTTCGGCCGATACTACAGAGGGCTTTTGGGCATGCCCGGTGAGAGTGGAAACATCTGCCGATACATAGTGCAGCATTTCTTCAACGCTGAGCAGCCCATCAGCATTGCTGTCTACCGGCGCGCGCCGACTCAGCGCTCGCATGAGCGATGAGGTGAAGACACCATTCTTCCACTTGCCGGATTCCTGGGCGAATTCAGAGCCGGCAGAGGCGGCCAGGACGTTGATGCCGCGCATGTGCTTGTCCATGTTGAAGAAGTCTTCAATGTAGCGCTTCTTTTGCACGTCGTTGAGGATTTCTTTTTCCGGAGCGGTGGCGGATTTGACCTTTTTCACCTTCATGCCACGGGTTTGCACAGCTTGTACGCCATGCGGCAGGGGCACCCCCGAGGCCGCCAGCTGGTCTTGCCCGGCTTCACCCAATGTGCCGGCGTGGCAGGTGTCCAGCAGCAGCAGGCGGTTGCGGGCGGCTGTGCTTTGCAGACAATCGCGGAAGGCATCCATGGAAATACCCGTGCCGGGGATGTCTGCCACATCGAAGGCAGCCGGTGCGTAGAAATATTGCAGCTGGTCATCCAGCATGCCATGACCGGCCAGATACAGAACCACTCTGTCATGTGGTTTGGCCGGGCGCAGGAATGCCGCGACCTGCTCCAGGACACCGGCATCTTTTACCTGCTTGTCTGTGAGCAGCAAGATGTGCTTTTTGTCGCCCTTGCCGTAGCTGCGGAAGCTTTCTGCGATGTCCGTGGCATCTTTGGCTGCATATTGCAGGTTGAGATCCGCATCATCGTAGGCCGATACGCCCATGGCCACGACGTACAAATCACTCTTTTCTGCCTGCCCGGGGCCTATCACACGGAAGGAAAGGCTATCACCCGCGATGCCGGCGGCATCAATGGGGGTGATTTCAATATCGTTTTGCCCGGGAGCCAGCGGTATGCTGAGCCGGGCCTTGCCCGTTGCCTTCGCTGCAATGTTGACCTTGGGTGTGGGCTGGGTGAGGCCATCCGTGCGGAGTTCCAGCCTGGTGATGGGGCTGGCCCCTGCTTTGAGCGTGACCTCCAGGGGGATGGTGGCTTGCTGAGCGTGCAGGGCAGGAAGCGTAGCCTGTACCACGGGCAGGCTTTCCAATGTGGGTTCAGCCGGCATGTTGTCGGCATCCAGCCCTTGCTTTTTGAGCCAGCGTTTGGTGGTTTCTTTCAGGGCGCCGATGTCATCTGCCTTGCCTCCCAGAGCGCTCAATACATCGCTCGGGCGGTTGCGCCAGGGGGCATACACCGCCAGCCCCACTGGCCCACAGCTCAGAAAGCGTTCGCACCCGGGAGAGCCGGCGTAGCGGCCATCCGGCAAGACGATGGCATAGCCATCCTGCACCGGTGAGATGAAGAGCGCTGCCAGTGTTTGCGGCTCTTTGCCCGGAGCCATGGAGATGATATCATAGCTGTTGTCAGAGGTGGGTTGCAGCAGCCATTGCTTGCGGGCAATCCACACCGGGGCCAGGCGGTAGACGGCGGATTCCCAGCGCCGCAAGACGGTGTAGGTGCCTTTGGCCGGGTTGATGGACAGGTGGGTGTAGATTTCCTTGTTGCGGTCTGTCTGCTTGCAGATGATAGCCTCTGTGGCTCCGGCGTGGGTATACAGCACGCTCATGAGCCGGTAGCGCCCTGCATATTGGATGACTCCACTGCCTCCGCGAATGGCTCCCATGTCTTTTTTGTTGACGACGTTTTGATAGGGGATGAGTTTGGCTGTGGCGTTGACCTTGGTGTTATTGGGAGCAAAGAAACTGAAGTTGCCCTGCGGGAGCTGCACCCCGAGCAGTTCATCCACAATGGCACCATCATACACATTCCAGGCATAATGACCGGTATTGCAGGCAAAGAGCTTGATGTTGCCCTGCGGGGAGGGGGCAGACATGCTGATGTTGCTGAGCGGTACGCGCCGACGGTCAAAGGGAGAGAGGCGCGTGGGGATGGGGGATAATTGCAGTTTAAGCGCGTTGGTGTAGGTATCCATGATACCCGGGGTGGGTTTACCTGCTTCATTGCAGGCCACCTGCTTTCCGCGGGCCTCCGGCATGTAGGTGATGGTGCGGCTGAGCGTGTCGAAATCCAGGCTCACAAACCGGGCTCCATCTGTGGAGAAAATGAACGTGGAGGTCGTGCCGCTGGTGTCTCCCATCACGGAGAGAAAAGGCTCCTGCGGCAAGCGGAAAGCCGGGGTCTGGGCGTATTCTGCCGGGGGCATCAGGTGCGTGCGCTTGCCCCAGGCTCCCAGTGCGGCAGCGGTGTCATACTTCTTTGCCACGGATTCATACTCATCCTGAATCTCCTTGCGAGCTTTTGTCTTGGCATCGATGGCCATGCCGCCTTTTTGCTCCAGCTGCGCCAGGGCCTGCGCTACACCGATGAAGTACGGTACTTTCATTTCCTTGAGCCCCTTGTAATAGCTTGCCGGGTTGGGCAATGGCCCATTGTTGGTGCCAAAGGGGATATACCAGGTGTTGAAGCTTTTCTCACCGGGTTTTACCAGGCACAGCACGCAGGGTATGCCATGCCAGGTGTGAAAATCCTCCGAGCCTCGCTTGCTCTGGGTGAGTTGCAAGGCGTATATGCCGGGGACGTTGGTGGCCGTGGGGCAATACACATTGCCCGGCAGATTGAGGCTCATCTGCGGTGTGCCGGTGCGGGTATCCCAGAAGGTGTAGACGGAGGAGAACTTCCCCTTGCCGTTGGAGCGGGTGATGACCCACTGTTCATCTGCATAGAGGATGGGGTCTTGCTGGTGTTGCAGGTGCCGGAGGAAGCGGACACCTTGCTGAGACGGCTCAATGATGCAGGCGCGTGAAAAGAGCTCCGCCTCCGGTTGTTGCATGATTTCTGCTATTTTTTGTTGCAGAGAGCTTGCATCTCCCGTCCACACCATTTCTCCCTTGAGCAATTCCGCGTAGTCATCTGCCGTCAACTTGCCCTGCAGCTGCTTGTTGGTGTTGGCCAGTGCCTTTTGCAGTGCAGGCGGCAGGGGCACGGTCTGCGTGGCAGCGGATAGTGGCTGCGCCACCATGAGGGTCAGCCCCGCAAGGGCCAGAATCGTTGCTTTCATCGCCGGGAAGAAATGGTGTGTGGGTAGCCGCTTTATTCGGCCGGGAAGGTGGAAACAATGATGTGTTTCTCACTCCAGAGGGTGTCTTTACCCAAATCGGCGGCAGAGGCCTTCTTGACCTTCTTGACTACCATGCCGCGGGTCATCACGCCATAGGGCTCATCCTCGGTGGCAGCAGAGGCCATGCCCTTGATTTCTTTGTGCAGGGAGTTGGCATCTGTGCAGGCGATGACTTGCACCACATCGGAGCCGAAGGGCTCGGAAATTTCAATTTCAAAGCCGGCTTTGAGAGCGCCGGGCACGTTGACCCAGCGGTTGGCGGGGATGAGGGTGTCCTTGTGCCACTTGTTGGGGAAGAGCACCACGGAGGTGCCATCGCTCTGGTGGCAGATAACGGCAATGTGGCAGGTCTTGGGGGATTTGACGCGGAAGGAGATGGTATCCCCCTCCTTGTAGGCGCGCTCGCCATCTGCCGTGCGCAGCTGGATGGGGAAATCCTGCTTGATGTTGAGCAATTTGGCGTTGGTCACTTCCTCGATGCCCTCCATGGATTGCTCTGCATTTTGCGGCTGAATCATCTCGGTGGCTTCGCCGGCGGTCTTATCCGGCCACACGCGGCCGGCCACGGCGTTGATGGGCCAGCTGATTTTGTCTTTGGTGATGTTGCCGCCCTTCAGCCAGGCAATTTCAGTGTAGAGGGTGACCATACGGCCATCTGTCACGAAGCGGCCACGCACGATGCCTTCTACGCCTTCCACGGTCACTTTGTCAATGGTGGTGCCGGGCTCCACCAAATCAGTAGCCTGGAATTCGCCTTCCATTTCCAGCTGGTCCAGGTTGGAGCGGGTGATGACCTTGACCTTGTTGGATTTCGGCAGGGCAATTTCCAGCTCTTCGCGGATGACGGTGGAGAGCGGGGACATCATGGGGGTGTTGGAGTACACAAAGTTGCCCACGCCAATGTTGATGGGCTTGCTGGCTACCGGCATTTTCTTGACGAGGGAGTCTGCCAGCTTGGTGAAGGGGTCTGCCTCGGCTGCGGAGCAGATGGGAGCCAGCATGGCAGCTGCAAGCGAAAGGAAAGAGGTAATTTTCATGGTGGTTAGCTTACGATGGTTTCAGTGCTGATGACAGTTTGTGTTTTTTTGATTTGTTGCTGCACAGGTGCGGTAGCTTTTTTCACACTTTTGGTTGCTTTTTTGGGAGCGGAGGCTGCTTTGGCCTTGGCTTGTGTGGCGGCGGTAGTTGCTGTTGTTTGGGCTGCGGTGGCAGCTGTTTGTGCAGGAACGGTGGCGGTTTGCGTGACTGTTGCAGGAACAGCAGGGTCGCTCGCCCCGCAAGAGGCGAGCGACAACAGACCAGCTGCCAGGATGAGCAGTTGAGCCGGTTTCATGGTGTTATGGGTATCAGAGAGATGTTTCAGAGGACAATGTGGTGCTGATGATGAGATCAATTTCCGTGGTGGTGGGGGCAGTAGCGGCGGCGCTGCTCTTGGCACCCGGCGTGGGCGGGGCGCCCACGCCCGTTTCTTCCAGCACAAGCTGTTCTTGCTTGACGGTGGTGCTGAGCACCTTGCCCTTGGCGGATACTGTCTTGGTAATCAGGCTCACCAACGGACCCACCTTGAGGGTGGCTGTCACCTCGGCCGAGTTGTCCTCCAGATAGGAAATACCGGTGATTTCTGCGGACTTGACCGTGTTGGAGAAGGCGGCCTTAATCTCATCGCTCTCCACGGCAAAGTCCTTGATGGTGGAGTCTGCCGTAATCTGCACGCCGGCCACGCGCTCGGACAGGCGGCGGTACACATCCAATTCACCGGCGCGCTTGGCCATCACACGGGCGTGGCCGGTGGAGCCGGGAATGGCTGCATTGCCCAAGGCATCGATTTCCTCGGTGATGGTTTCGCGCACCACGCTCACACCCTTCTTGCCGGTCAGGTGGGTGATAACGGACTCGACTAGTGTGCGGGTTTTGACGGCACGGATGACTTCCACACGGCCATCTTCATGGTAGGTGGGGGAGCCCACGGTCTTGACTCCCTTGAGGGTGGCGGCTACGGTGCCTTTCACCGTATCATCAGCGGCAGCCAGATCCTTGACGGTGGTCTCCCCATCCAGCGAGATGCCCATGATGCGCTCTGCCAGGATGCGGGTGGCATCCAGCTCGGCAGCGCGCAGGTATTGCAGGCGCTTGGCGGCGGGGACAGATTTCCAGATGGCCGGCAGGGAGGCCAGGGCATCTTTTTTGATGGTGACGGTGGGTGCGGCTTCTGCCACAGGTGCCATCACACCTGCAATGCAGGCGGTGGCGCAAAGAATAGCGAGTGTTTTTTTCATGGGATGATGAGGTGGGGATTAGTTGCTGAGCTGCTGGCGGACATTCGCCTCGTTGGTGGCGAAGGTGGAATTCTTGAGGATTGCACTCTTGTACTTGCCTTTCTGCTCAATGGAGTATGCTTTTTCAAAGTTGGCTGTGGACTGTGCGTAGTTGAGCGCGTTGCGTTCAATCAGGCCCAGCAGGTAGTAGGCTTCCGGATCATTCGGGTTGTGGGCAATGGCCTGCTGTGCGTAGCTGCGTCCCAGTTCCCAGTTGCCGGAGGCGCAGGCCTTTGCGCCCATTTCAATGGCGGGGTTCTCATCGTTCGGCGAGACTTTTTCTTTGTATGTCACGGCGTGGGGAGTGAGGTCCAGCATGACGGTGCGTGCAATGGTGCGGCAGGCATCATCAATGTACAGGTTGCCATACTGGTCTTCATCCACATCGGTCTTGAGGCTGCGGCGATACAGCTGGTGGTCGTTTAAATCTGCAATGCGGATGGTGGTAATCAAATCCGTATAGCTGTAGTTCTGTCCGGAGGTGGTTTTCAGCTGCGCATTCATGACCTCCAGGAATGCCATGGGCTTGCCATTGTTGTAGGAGCCAACGGTGTAGTAACCATCCTGGTTGATGCGGTTGGCAACGGCATAGCAGATTTTCTGTGATACGTTGTTGCCATGGGGTTCACAGGCAATCATGGTGCCACGGCCCAGGTTGATTTCTGCCGGTACTGCGCTTTCCATCTGGATTTGCACGCCACAGGAGGCAAGAACAAGGGCTGCTGCCGTGGAGAGAGCGGATGTAATGGTGTGTTTGATGTTCATGTTGGTAATAGTGTGTTAGATTGTTGTTGTGTGAAGAAGTTAATCATCGACGCCCATCTTCTTCTTGATAATCTTGAAGATGAGAGCAGAAAGACCACCAACGGTAGTGACGATGATGCCGGTGATGATTTGCCACAAATCCAGGCCACTGCCTTTGCTGCCGCCATCGTTGCTGCCGGCTTCCTGCTCTTTGTTTACAGCGCCTTTGCGAAAGGAAAGGTAGCGCTTTTCGGAGCGGTCCAGGCCATATTCCGGCAGAGTGGCAGAGATGACTTTGGCCAAATCCGGGGCATTGAGGCGGGATTCGCACTCCAGTACGGAAACGCCCACGGCATCGATGCTGCGAATCCACACGGCACCTATGGCTGTCTGCTTTTCCAGCTCAGCTTTCAGCTTGTTGGCCGTGTCCAAATCCAGTCCCACGAATTCCAGTTTGATGGTGGCGCCCAGGTCCATTTCCGCTGCCCAGTGGGCAAAGATACGGCGAATCAGTTTCCAGCCGGCATCAGAATCTGCCATGCGCGGAGAGCCTTCCATGAGCTGGCGCACGGCCTCGCGGGCGGCGGCGGTGTCGGAGGAGACGTTGCGGATGAGAATATCGCGGGATTCCGGGTTTTCGGTGAGCACGATGGCGCCGGTGGCCGCATCCCTCACGGTGATGTTGAGCCCCAGGGAGTATTTCTTGCCGGCTTTGCTGCCGTAGAAGGATTGGGTGCCGGCAGAGCTGCCCACGATGTTGCCCTCGATGATGTAATCACAGGCAGATACCACACCATCTTTGCGCAGGGTGGCTTCTGTGGTGCGCCCCAGTGTTTCCGCGCGCTTGGCCAGCATGCCGCCTTGCCCTTGCGCGTTGTTGAGGTCTATCACTCTCAAGCCGCATTTGGTGGCAGTGTTGCGCAGCCAGTCGGTGGAGAGGGTGCCGTTTTGCACGCCTTCTATCTGTTCGTCAATCTGGATGGCGATGCGCGGTGCTTCATGCTCGCGTGCCATCATCTGGAAGGTCATCGTGTCATTGGCACCGGGTGCTTTGTCTCCCACATCCGCCTTGATTTTGACGGTGTAAAACCCATCCTCCGTGAGCCCCGCCGACAGCACTTCGTACTTCTTGACGTATCCGCGCGCTTTCGAGAATGTGCGGTCAAATTGCAGCTCAAAATTCTCCATCTGGCTCTCGCTGACCAAATCTACCCCGGTGCCGCTGCGCACGGCCTCGCGCAGCGCATCCGTGAGCGCCTGCTGTCGTGCAGCGGGAGCATCCCCGGCTGCGCGCCCTTCTGCTTCCACTTCGATGCCCATCACCGGCAGGGTAAGCAGAAGTGCCCCCAATGACATACTTGCTAACTTCTTCATGTCTTTTATAATAAAAATGTTAGGTTTTTATGCCGCTATGCGCCAACACGCGGACTCTTTGCCTGTTTCTTATTCTATCTCAAATTGAGAATGCGTCAAGAAGAAAATGCAAAATATTCATTTACAAACCTAAAAACAAGAGATATAATGTCGCCTATGGAGCAGCGAAATGAGAAAGAGGTAAAGGGAGGCCAGCCTGAAACGATGAAAAATACGATAAAAGGCGCCTTATGCTGCATTGAAAAGTCGCAAAAGGATATCATTAAAAAGACACTTCAACTGGAGCTGGAAGTGGCAACGTACAGGCGCTTGCAGCAGGAGGCAGCCCGGAAAGGGATGGGGGTAGAGCAGCTGATAGCGAGCGTGGTGGCAGAATTAGCAGAGCCCAACGCTTGATTCTGAGAGAAACGCTTGACTTTGGTGTTGAGTGTGCTAGACTGAGCTCCAGACCATGGGGGAAGAGCAGACAGACTTTAAGAAAGAGATGAAGCAGTGGCTCCGCGAGCGCGGTTTGGGATATCGCTGGGTCGCGGAGCAGTGTGGAGTGTCTGAGATTACAGTTCGCAACTGGATGAGCCAAAAGAACATCCCCCCGCTCAAGAAGCAATTGCTGGAGCGAGTGATGGTGCAGGTGCCGGTGGCTGCCGGCCGCGCCGAAACGGGGGCGGATTTGCCCGGTGTGAGCGTGCGGGCCAGTTTTGCGCTGACGGTGCAGCTGGAGGCCTCGATGTACGAGCGATTGGCGAACCGGGCGAGCGCCGAAGGCACCAGCATGGAGCACATGGTGGCCACGGCTATAGCCAAGCTGGTGAATGAGGGTGATGCCACATTCACGGCAGGAGGGCTGCGTGCGCGCAAGGTATTGTTGCCCACAGAGTTGTAAGCTTTGAATCCCCGATGAGCAGATGACATCGGTAGCATTACCGGAGCGGGCGGTTTTGGGGAATTATGAGATACGCGCCGTGCTGGGGCATGGTGGCGGCGGCATCAGCTATTTGGCCTACGATACGCAGTTGGAGCGCGAGGTGGTGCTCAAGGAGCATTTCCCCCGTACATTGTGCATGCGCCGTAAGGGGGATGCCGAGGTACTGCCTGTTGATGAATCTGATTATGCGTGCTCTCTTGCGGCCTTTTGCCGCGAGGCCCGCATCCTGGCCGGGCTGAATCACCCCGGAGTGGTCAAAGTGCATGATATTTTTCAGGCTGCGGGCACGGCCTACATGGTGATGGAATATGTGGAGGGTGAATCCTTGCAGGTGTGGTTGGAAGCGCATGCAGCAGAGCCACCCCTGGTGGAGGAGGTGTTGCAGCAGCTTTTGCTCTCTCTGGATTATATTCACAGTTGCGGTGTGTTGCACCGGGATGTGAAACCGGGCAACATTGTGGTCAAGGAGGGGCATGTGCCCGTGCTGATTGATTTTGGCGCTGCCATGTTGGGTGAGGCAGAGGCTACCCACACCCTGGTGGGTTCGCCCGGCTACGCCCCGCCGGAGCAGTTCCAGCCCCATGGCAACATTGGCCCGTGGTCGGATTTATACGCCCTGGCACATTCATTTTTGGCGTGCATCCCCCGGGAGGCGATGAAGCAATACCGCGCGGTATGGGTGCAATCCTTGCTGCGGGCAGGTGAGCAGATGGCAGATAAACGATTTGCATCTGCGGCAGAGTGGAGCCTTGTGCTGCAGAAAAAGGGAGGGAAGAAACGCCAATGGTGCGTGGTGGGCCTTGTGGCTGTGTTGGGGGTGGCTGCTGTGCTGGCATCCCTTTGCTGCCCCGGCGATGGTGAGACTCTGCCGGTTGAAGTGGAGGAGAATAGGCCGCAAACTGAAGTAGCAGAGGTGGTGCCGGCAAAAACGGAGATGGAAACTACGCGCCTGGCTCGCGAGGCGCACGAGGAATACACCCGCCGCATACAGGAACTGGAGCGCCGGGTAGCCGACGGAGACATGCCGGCCTCTGCCGGCGAGACCGCTAAACAGGATGTTCTGGAGGCCTACCGCCGCCGGATTATGGATATCTCTGCCGCGCATCAACCACAGAAGTGATGCGCCCATACACACTGCGCCGGATGCGTGAGCGTTTTATTGCGCTGCTTTGAGCTGGCGGGCTTTGAGCAGGGTGGGGGCAAGTTTGGCACGCAGCCCCGAGATGAGTTCGATATCCTTTTCCGCAGCAGCGATGGAGCGCCCCGTTTGCTCGGCATCTTCGTAGCTCTTGAGCTCATGCAGCAGGCAGTGCTCCAGCGCCTGCACGCGGCGGGATACAAACATATCCAGCGCTTCGCCCACGCGGCGGCTCCATTGCTCCAGGCGGTTGGCGATGGCCTCGCGGCCGGCGCGGCGCCACTCGGGGGCGGTCTTGTTGTAGCTGCAAGAGCGGTTGATCATGCCCATAAAGGCCGTTTCCTTGAGCTCGCCCAAGGGGACGGGGGTGCAATCCAGCTGCACGTGTTCCCAGGCATTGATGATGGCCTTGGTGTAGTCCTTCTCGATATCGGCGGCTTTGCGGCGGCCAAGAATCTGTGCACAGGCCTCAATCTTTTCTTTTTCCAGTTCGGTCAGCTCGCAGATTTTGGTGGGGGCGAGCACATGGGTTTCCTGCTCGGCAGCCAAATCGCCCAGGTCGTTTTCGACCTTGACGCGGATGCGGTTGAGCTCCTGAGCCTGCATATCGTTGGCCATCCAATCGGCGGGGAAGTAGCCATCCACCGCGAGGTCGAGGATGGCATCCAGGCGGGTGTAGAGGTTCTGGCGCGCCTGGTCGGCCAGGTATTTGCGGCGGATGCGGCCGTCCTTCAGGTTGTTGCTTTCAATCGCCTCGCGCACGCGGGCAGAATCCAGCAGCTTGTGGATATCTGCCTGGATGCGGTGTACCGTGGAGATGTGGTCCTGGCTGCTCTTGGTGAAATCCTTGAAGCGGGTGTCCAGGCTCTCCAGTGTCTTGAGCAGGTAGTCTGCGGAGTTGCGGCGCAGGGTCACTTCCGGGTTGCGCAGGTCTGCCAGGATTTCATCTTCCAGCAGGGAGAGGTTGGATTTGCTGCCCGGGGTATTGGTGGGCAGGGGGCTTTCCTCGCTGCGGAAGGCATTATCCTGCTGCCACCAGGCCAGCCCGGCGTTGACCCAGCTGCCGGGGATAACCTTGCGGATAAAATCGCTGAGCTGTTTCTGGGTGTTGAGCTGCTGTCGCTCCTGCTGTTCTTCCTGCTCGGCGGGGGTGAGCCAGAACTGAGCCTCGATGCGGTTTTGCACCACGCGGATGGGGCGCTGCGAGCGCTCCATGGCGGCGCGCAGGTAGTCGCGTGTGTCCGGGGTGAGCGCGGCAAAGGAACTTTGCACCAGCAGGAAATAATCCGCATTCTCATTCATCCAATCATGCAGCTTCTCATCATGCCAGTTGGAGGTGAGACCATCCATACCCGGCATGTCCACAATGCCGATGCCGGCCCCCAGCAGGCGGGCTTCCGGTTCCACCAGGAAGATGGCGGCACAGCTGGCAGAGGTATGCCCCATGGCCCAGGCATCCAGATTGGCCTGGGAGAGATTGCGGCGCTCGATGGAGACTTTCTGCTCAAATTCCGGGGGAGCTACGTGGCGCAGGTGGTCGATGACCAGCTCGAAGAGTTCTTGCTCGCTGAGGGTATCTGCTGCCAGGGGGGAGAAGAGTTCCATGCGCTCGGTGCCGTCATCGCTGGCCAGGATGACCATGGGCAGGCGCGTGGTCTCGATGCCCAGCTTGGTGGCGCACAGGTTGCGGCGCGACAGGCAGTTCGTGAGGGTGGATTTGCCGCTCTTCACGGAGCCGATGGTGGCCATGAGCAACAGCTTGGAATCAAAACGCGCCAGGCTGCGGCGTATCTCTTTCGCCCCGCGCGCGATGAGCGTGCGCAGCTCGGGAGAGGCCTGCGGCATGAAATCCAGCTTTTCAGCGTAGTCTGAAGATTCTTGGCAGATGATATCCAAAGGAGTTTCCATGGTTTTTGTATTATAAAGGGTTGGTGCCGCCGGGGCAAGAGAAAAAACAAGGCGGGTGGTCTATTTTGCAGGCTTGGTGGTGGCGCCTGGCTTGTCATCCAGCGCGCCGATGCTCACGCGCACGCGGAAAGGTACTTGCTCGATGCGGCAAACGGGGCGCGGGGTGATGGCCAGCTTCGGCTCCTGATTGTCGGCATACATGATGTAGGTCACGCGCGCAGAGTCGGGGGAGATACCGGCCTTATCCTTGTCGAACACTTTGGCACGGGCGTGGATGGTGGCGCCTTCCGGTGTGCACAGGCGGAAGAGTTTGATGCTGTCCGGGTGGTCATACACGATGTCGAATGCCACCTGCGAGGCATGTTTGGCTTCTGCCGAGGGGGTGCGCGGTTCGACGCGGAGCACATGTCCATCTACTTCCAGCTCGGCCTTGGTAGTGGGGGAGAAGGGGACGATGAGGGTTTTTTCCTGCTTGCGGATGGTGGGGACGGGCAGGTGGGTGTCGAAGGTGATGCTGCTGCCCTGGGGAGCGGCAAAAAAATCATACACAGCGGTGCGGCAGTCATCATTCCCATCGTAGCAATCCTCCCACTCGCGCAGCGTGCCCAGCAGCAGGTTGCCCCGGCCATCTACACATTGCAGCGGCATCAGGTTGGCATCCCCGCCTTTTTCGGAGACGATGCTGATGCCGGGCTCCGGCACCAGGTGGATGCGCACGGTGCAGGGGGCTTGCCCTTCCTGCGGGGCAAAGTTGCACTCAATGCTGTCCATCTCTGCCGTCAGGACAGGTGTGGACACCGACTCTGCGGCCCAGGCGCTGCCCGCCAGCAACAGCGGGAGTATCAGGGAATAGGTCTTCATTCTTCTTTCGCATTCTTGGGCACCACCCCGCCCAAATTCAGTTTCAGGTCGACAGGCACATCCACCTTGTGCTTATTCTTGCAAATGACAATTTCCACCACCTCTTCCGGGCGTGTATCCCACAGGCTGACGTACAGGCGCGTTTTGCCATCCTTGCCGCGCTCGGTGAGGGTGTCCAACTCCTGGTGGTGGTTGGCAGATTCGGCAATGTCGGCTCCTTCCCAGATGCGGCAGATGCGCATGACAGACACGGTGGAGGGGTAGGTGAGCGTCACTTCAGCGGTATAGAGGCGGCCGCGTTCAATGTTGTGTTTGGCTTTGTTGGCGGCCGCAGGAGTGGCGGTGAAGGTGATGCCATCCAGGGTGAATTGAGATGCCTCTGTCAGCGAGAGTTTGTGGCGGGGCAGGGTTTTGATATCGCTGCCCAGTATCAGCTTGACCTGGCCTTGCAGCCTCAGCCAGTCGCCCTTGGGGTGCGGCACAACAGCCAGTTCTGCCTGCGCGCCACCGGGTGTGCTGTGGCTGCGTACCAGAGAGGAGCTGCGGCACTCCAGGCTCTTGCCTGTGGCATCCACCCCTTTGATGCTGCCTTGTAGTTCCGGTTGCTCACGCACCACATACCCTGCCGGCGGGGTGAATCCCAGCGTGAGTGTCATGCGCGAGGTACCCTCGATGGTGGGGATGCGGTAGCTGCGGCGAAAATGGAGCACGCTCGTGTCCACCCCGGCTGTGTGGGCGTGGCACAGTGCAGCACAAGCTGCCAGTATGATGAAAATGCGCTTCATGAAGAGGAAACCGGGCGGGGACGGCCACCCGTTATAGTGTATTTTGAGTGGCGGGGCAAGCAAAAGAGGCGACAGTACGAAAGAATGACACGCCGGTTTGCAGATGGGGACGCAGAGGAAGAATGGCTTGCAAAGGAAAAGATATGGTGTATAATGCTGCGCGTGAGCGTTCAAATTCAGGTGTACACAGGCGGTCCGGTGATGTGCCACGGCTACTTGATAGCGGCCCCGGAGGGATACATTGCCGTTGATGCCCCGGCCGGGTTTGCTGCCTGGGTATCCACCCGCTTGCCCGAGGGTAAGAAACTGACGGATTTATTGCTCACACACCAGCATTTTGACCATGTTCAGGACGTGGCAGAGCTGCAGCGCCGCACCGGTTGCCGCGTGCATGCTGCCGCAGCTTACAGCCGGAATCTCACTCTCGAAACGCTGGTCGGTGGTGCAGGTTGGATTCCTGCTGTGGAGCCATTCACGGTGGATGAAGTACTGCCCTGTGACTGTGAGCGCACCTGGGCCGGGCTGAATTGGCAGGTATACAGCATCCCCGGGCACTCGGCGGATGGCCTGGCCTATGGACTGCCCGCAGAGGAGATGGTCTTTGTGGGTGATATCCTCTTTGCCGGTTCCATCGGGCGCACAGATTTACCCGGTGGCAGCCAGAGCCAGCTGGTGCGTGGCATCAATGCCAAGCTGATGGTGCTCTCCCCGGAGACAGAAGTATTCAGTGGGCATGGCCCCGGCACCTTCCTGCAGGAAGAAGAGCTCAATAACCCCTGGCTCACCTGCTGACCTGCGCGATTTTACGATAGACAACAAGACGAAGAAGAAAGGAATACAAGATGACATTTGAAGAATTGGGGCTGCCAGCCCCCATATTGCAGGCGGTCAACGATTGTGGCTACGAAAGCCCCACGCCCATCCAGGAGCAAGCCATCCCCTGCGTACTGGAAAAGAAAGATGTGATTGGTGCCTCTCAGACAGGTACCGGTAAGTCTGCCGCTTTTGCTTTGCCGCTGCTTTCCATGATTGAGCCGCTGGGGCGCCCCCAGGTGCTGGTGTTGGAGCCCACCCGCGAGCTGGCAGACCAGCTGGCCGAGTCTTTCCGCACCTATGCCGCACATACCGATATCAAAATCGGCCTGCTGTATGGTGGCGTAGGCTACGGTGCCCAGACGGAGGAACTCAAAAAAGGTGTCGATGTGGTCGTGGCTACTCCCGGCCGCCTGGTGGACCACTTCTACCGCGGTAATATGAAGTTCAAAGAGGTCAAACACCTCGTGCTCGATGAAGTGGACCGCATGACGGATATGGGCTTCCTGCCCATCGTGCGCAAGATTGTGAACCTTTGCCCCTGGGAAGGCCGCCAGACTCTCTTCTTCTCGGCCACCATGCCGCAGATTCTGCAAGGCTTTGCCAAATGGTGCCTTACCGACCCGGTAGAGATTGCCATCGCCCGCCGCGAGGTGGCCAGCACCATTTCCCACGCCTTTTACCCTGTGGGGCTGGACCAGCGCGATGACCTGCTGCTGGCCCTGGTCAAAGCCACCGATTTCCGCAACCTCATGGTGTTCACCCGCACCCGCAAGGAGGCTGATGCAGTGGGCAACATGCTCGCCAACGCCGGTTGGAAGGACCAGGTCACGGTGATGCACTCCGATATCGCCCAGAAAGAACGCATGGCCGCCCTGCGTGGCTTCAAGGAGGATAAATACCGTATCCTGGTGGCTACGGATGTGGCCGCCCGCGGTATCGATATCAATGGCGTTACCCACGTCATCAACTACCGCGTGCCCGAGAACCCGGAGGACTACGTACACCGCATTGGCCGCACCGGCCGTGCCGAGGCTCAGGGGGATGCCTTCACCCTGCTCACGGCAGATGAGGTAGACTTTGCCAAGAGCGTGGAAATCTTTGTCAACCAGAAGATTGAGCGCCGTAAGCTGGAGGGTTTTGACTACGCCTACACTGCGCTGCTGGATACCCAGACCCGCCCGGTCCGCAAGCCCCGCCCCGCGGCCAAGCCCCGCCGCCGCCGCTGATTGTTGCAGCCCCCACGCCCCGATATTGTTCATGCGCGTTGTGAGCATCGACCCCGCCATCCGCAACACTGGCTACGCCGTGTTGGAGGGGGACCACCGCTCTGCCACCGCGCTGGACTACGGCACACTGTCCCTCCCCCAGCGCTTGCCCCAAAGCGCCTGCCTGCGCGCCATTCATGAGCATGTGCTGGCGCTCATCGACCGCTGGAGGCCGGATGAACTCGCCATCGAGGGTATCATTTACGTGCAATCGCACCGCACGGCCATTGCCATGGGCTCGGCCCGCGCTGCCACGGTGCTGGCCGCCACGGTGCATGATTTGCCCATCATGGAATACCCGCCCTCCTGCGTAAAACTGGCCACCGTGGGGCGGGGTTCTGCCGGCAAGCACCAGGTAGCCTTTATGATGCGCGCTCTGCTGCACCTGCAGGAAACACCCGCCCCCGATGCGGCAGATGCCCTCGCCATCGGCTACGCCCACCTCATCGCGGCCGACCCCATCCGCGCCCACCTCTTCAAAGAGCGCAAATATATCTAATCCCTTCCCTCTTATCGAAAATCCCCCACACGGTCCATGGGCAAATTCTTCGGGTTTGCCCTTTTTTCTTGTTTTCGGGTAGAGATTATGCTATATGGGGGACATGTTACAGCGAACCATCCTCAGTTTACTGGCATGCGGCTTTGCTTGCGCCGCAGAAAGCTTTGAGAACCTGCCCGGTGGCCCGATTGAAAGCGGGCAGACCGAATACGGCGCCCTGAGCGCACCGGCCGGTCACGCCTCTATCAACACGCACCACGTCCGCACGGGCAAGCGCTCCCTGCACATCCAGGGTGGCGAAAACAACAAGGTCGAAATCCTTTTTGACACCCCGCTGGCCGAGGAAACACCCTGTAGCTTCTGGATGGAGCGTTGGACGCGCAGACCTCCGTTCCAGTTCCGCCTGATTGCCGTGGCTGCCAATGGCAGTGAAAAGCAAATCAGCGAGGAATCCAAGATTGGCCCCGGCGGCTTCAAGCGCCGCCTGGAAGCCCGCATTCCTGCCGGCACCAAGGCCCTGCGCATGGTCTGCACCTCTGCCGAGAACGGCGGTGTGCTCATCGATGACCTGGAGCTGCACAACGGCCCGATGGTGGTGAAGAAGCTGGAGCTGAGCAACCCGGGCGTGTACCCCATGTTCCGCCGCGCTCCCATCAACCCCGTCATCAAGGTGGATGTGGCTACGGCAGGCGTGAAGAATGCCAAGAGCATCAACAGCCTGAGCCTCAACATCAGCCCCGCAGACCAGGTGAAGAGCGTCTCCCTGTGCACCGGCACCCCCGATGGCACAAACATGCACAACATCAAGGTGTTTGGCTCCGCTCAACCGGATGCCAACGGCAATGTCACCATCAAGTTTGATGGCGCTGTGCTGCCCGCCGGTGAATCCACCCTCTGGATAGATGCCACCCCCACCGATACGGCCCGCGTCGGTGGCTCTGTCAGCTTCAACAACGTGGAACTCACCGTCGATGGCAAGGGCTACAAGGCCCCCGCTACCGTGACCCAGCGCGTAGGCCACCTCATGGCACTGCCCGGCGAAAAAGTAGGCAACCAGCCCAATGGCAATCCCGGCCGTGATTGCGTGGCCTTCCGCATTCCCGGTATGATTCGCACAGCCTCCGGTGCCTTGGTAGGCTGCTTTGATGCCCGCTACCACCACGAAGGGGACCTTTGCGCCGATATCGATGTAGCCGCCGTGCGTTCCACCGATGGCGGCCAGACCTGGTCCCTGCCTACCGTGTGCATGGACTCCGGTCCCGGCGGTGCCAACGGCTGTGGCGACCCCTGCATCGTGCAAGACAAGACCGGCCGCATCTGGATTCAGGCCCTCGCTTGCCACTTCTCCGGTGGTGCTTCGCTCTGGACCTCCAAGACCGGCAACAACTACTACACCACCGGCCAGTGGGAAATGGTCTACAGCGATGACGATGGCAAGACCTGGAGCTATCAGCACGTCAACCCCACCAAGCAAATCAAGAAGGACGAGTGGAACTGCATCCTCGCCGGCCCCGGCTGCGGTATCACCACCAGCAAGGGTGTTATCGTCTTCCCCGCCCAGATTTGGCAGACAGGCGCCAAGTACAACTGCATGAGCACCATCTGCTACTCCACCGATGGTGGCCTCTCCTGGAAGTATGGCAAGGGTATCCCCCATCGCACCTCCGAATGCCAGGTGGTTGAGTTGCAGGACGGCTCCATCATGCTCAACTGCCGCAACGAAAACCGCTCCGGCAAGCGCGTAGTCTACGTGACCAAGGACCTGGGCGAGACCTGGGCCCCGCACGACTCCAACCTCACGGCCCTGCCTGAGCCCACCTGCCAGGGCTCCCTGGTGAATGTGACGGTGGATGGCAAGCCCATGCTCCTCTTCTCCAACCCTGCTACCTCCGGCGGTCGTTTTGATATGGGTATCCGCTACTCTGAGGACGATGGCACAACCTGGAGCAAGCCGCTCACCTATGATTCCCGCCGCTGCATGGGCTACTCCTGCATTGCCATGGTGGATGACAAGAACGTAGGTATCATCTACGAAACCTCCCACACCAACGGTAAGAACGGCAACCGCGGTATCGGCTTTATCATCCTGCCCCTGAGCGAAGTCCTCGCTACCGGTAAGTAAAGCCGATCTTCCCCGAAAAAGGTATCACTCCTTTCATCGCCCCTGAGTTCCATGCGAGCTCAGGGGCGAACTTATGGGAATATGGGGATTTTTTATGCTTTGTGGCCCCTTTTTTATTGTTCCTTGTCTGCTCCTTTGCTATGATGAGAGCATGAGAAGGGGAAGCCTGGTTTTCGCCATGATAATCGGCCTCATCGGCAGCATCGCCGCCGCAGAGCCTGCCGCGTCGCCCGTGGCGTACCAACAAGCCGTCCTGCATCTCAAAAATAAGGCTGAAAAAGCCACTCCTCGTCAGAAAAAACTGCGCTTGCGGCTGGTCTCCGCACTCAATAACATCCGCCTGGGTGGCGATATCAACGCCGCAGATCAGCAAGGCCACACCGCACTGATGCTGGCTGCCCAGGCTGGTGAACAAGATATTTTTGACCGCTTGCTGGCCGATGGAGCCGACACCACCATCACAGCCCCGCGGGATGTGCGCCTGCTCATGATGGCGGCGCAAGGTGGCAACTACGCCATCTTTGCCAAGGTACACCGATTGGCGCCGCTGGCACCTGTGGCGGCAGATGCACAAGGCACTACCCTGTTTCAATATGCCTGCATGGGGGGAGATGCACGCATGTGCCGGGAGTTAATCTACGCCGGGGCCAATCCCACTACCCGCGACCGTATGGGGCGCACCAGCTTGCACTATGCTGCCATGGGGGGCAGTACACGCTTGTTCTACGATCTCATCAGCAAGGGTGTCGACCCCAAACAAAAAACGCACGATGGCTATGATTTGCTCATGGCCGCCGCCCGCGGTGGCTCTCTTGAGCTGGCGCGCACAGCTCTGCACATGGGCTATGTGCCCACCAGCAGGGATCAGACCGGCAACACCGCTCTCATGGAAGCCGCCCGCTATGCCGACAGCGAGATGGTGCGCCTGCTTATGCAGCATGGTGCCAGCCCGCAAGATCGCGATAAAACCGGCGCCAATGCCCCCATGTATGCCGCAGCGGTGGGCAATGCTGTAGCTTTCAACATCATGGGCGGCAACCCTGTCGATGCCCCGGATGCCAAAGGGCGTACTCCTCTCATCTACGCTGCTGCCGGGGGTAGCTTGCCCCTGGTGCGCCAAATGCTCACTGCCGGGGCCAATCCCGCCCATCTCCAACGATTGCCGTTGCGCATGGCCATCGCCTGTGGCCACACCAAGGTGGCGCTGGAGATTGCCTCTCGCTTGCCCGTGGTGGCTGCAGAGGAGATGCGAGCCATCCCTCTGCTCACGCTGGGAGATGCCACTTACTTTGCCGCTTTTCTGGCAGAGCGGTGCAACCACCCCGGCGACCGTGCGGCTGCGGCCGCGCTGCACCGGCAGCTCCTTGCGGCTGCTCACGATGCCGCCGCCCTTTCCCGGGGAGATGCGGCCTATCCCCACAACACTCCGCTTCAACATGCCATCTCAGCGCATTTTCAGGGCATGCTGGCGTTCTTGCTGGAGAGCGGGGCTGATGTCAACACCCCCAACCGCCATGGCCGCACCGCTCTCATGACGGCTGTTGACTGTGCCAATCTGCCGGCCATCCGCGCACTGCTCCGCGTGGGGGCCAACCCCAACGCCATGGATGACCATGGCATGACGGCCATCAAGCTTGCCGCCTCTGCTGCGTGGGTGGAGGTATTCGACCTGCTGTTGCAGGCCGGGGCAGACCCCGGGCAAACCCGCAAGGGTGCCCCCTCCACCCTTTCCTGCGCTATGGCTGCCGGTGCCGGGGCAGAATCCATCGTCGCGCGCCTGTCTGAAAAAGCTACCCTCCCCACAGACCAGACCACAGCTTACCAAGCCATGTGCCGGGCTATCGACAGCGGCAACACGGCTCTGCTGGCACGGTTGCTTGCCGTCTGGCCCAATGCCAACGCCACCGATGAGAGCGGCCGCAGCCTGCTCATGCATGCCGCCGCTTCTGCTTGCCCGGATGACGTGCTCCACCTCCTCATCCGGCATGGGGCAGATGTCAACGCCGTAGACCACCAGCACCGTATGCCGCTCCACTACGTCCAGAACCCCACCAAACGCCGCATTCTTATCGAGGCCGGCGCCATCCCATGAAGCTGCCTTTGGCAAGGGGGGCTTCTTCATTGTACATTTTGCCACATGTGTCCCAAAGATTTTCTAAAGGGATAGTGAAATAGCAGAAATCAGGGCAAAGAAAATGGAAGGTTGATTTTTCACCAGCAAAACGTATGCTGGTGTTGCTTACAAAAAACACCTTCCATGGGT
>JAFYUJ010000051.1 GCA_017558555.1 Akkermansia sp. | reverse complement strand
GCCCGCATGGATGAGCTGGGCATCACCGAGGCAGATTTGGCCTATGTGACCGGTACCGGCGCGGGTGGCCGCATCACCATTGATGATTTTGAAAGTTTCCTCAACTATGTGGATGGCTGGCCTTCCCGCCAGGCATCACCCATGCGCCGCTCGGTAGCCAGCAGCATGCAGCGTACCTGGCGCCGCCCCATCGCCAGCGCCGGGCGCCCCATCTTCATGGCCCCCATCATCCTGCACCGCAAGCGCCATCCCCGCAAGCCGGGCTACACGTTGTACTTCGCGCGTGCATTGGCACTCGCCCTGGCAGAAGCCCCGGAATGTGCCGGCTACATGGTGGGCGGACGCATCCTGACCCCCAAACGCATCGACCTCGGCATTGCTGTGCAGGTGGCAGATGGCGTGATGGTGCCGGTCATGCGCAATGTAGATCAATACACTCTGGATGATTTGATTGATGAATACAACAAGATAGTATCGCAGGCGCGCGACCGCAAGCTGGACAAAGCATACATGGGGGGCGGCATCGCCACCGTCACCAACTTCGGTGGCTTCGGGCTCACCTTCGGCACCCCCATGCCCCTGCCCAGCGAAAGTATCATCCTGGGCGTGGGTTCCGTGCAGAAAGTCCCCGTTTGGAGTGATGAGGTAGAATGCTTCATCCCCGTGGAGCAAGCCAACATCACCGCAGCGTTCGACCACCGCGTGGTAGACGGCGGCGATATCGGCCGACTCATGCAGCGCATTGCCTACTTCCTGGAACATCCCGAATTCCTGTAACCTCTCCCGCGCAATATGGAAGGTATAGACCCAAGCAAACACGTACTGGGCGTGCTGGCAGGCGCCGGGGAATACCCCCGCCTCATGATTGAAGGCGCCAAGCGTGCCGGCATGCGCGTGGTCTGCATTGGATTCCGTGGAGCCGTCAGCAAAGACATCCCCCCGCTCTGCGATGCTTTCCGCAAGTTTCGCGTCGGCGCATTGGAAGGCCCACTCCATTATTTTCAGGAACAGGGCGTGACCCACGTTGTACTGACCGGGCAAATCAAACCGGCCTGCATCTACACCATGTGGCCGGATGCCACCGCACGCCGCAAACTGGCAGAGCTGGACCGCCGCAATGCCCACACCATTTTCGGTGCCGTATGCAGCTATATCCAGGAACACGGCATGCAGGTGCTCCCCTCCACCGCATTTATGGAAGAAGTGCTGCCCGCAGCAGGTCACCTGGCAGGGCCGACTCCTACACCTGCCCAGATAGAAGAAGCCACCCACGGCCTGCAACTGGCTCGCGAAATTGCACGCCTCGATATCGGCCAAAGTCTTATCGTGCGCGGCAAGAATGTGACCTGTGTGGAAGCTTACAAAGGCACCAACGAATGTATCCAACACAGCGAAGGCACGGAGCCAAACCCCGTCACCCTCTGCAAAGTCACCAAACCCGGACACGACATGCGCTTTGATGTCCCCTGCATCGGGCTGCGCACCATAGAACACTGCGTCCGCCACCACGTGACCCACATTGTCTTTGAAGCCAAGCGCACCATCCT
>JAFYUJ010000050.1 GCA_017558555.1 Akkermansia sp. | reverse complement strand
AGCCTTGAGCCCCGCCTTGCGGGGCGGCAGAAGGTAGCCCAGAGTGAAGTCACGCAGTGACGGAACTCTGGGGTATCATGCCAAAGGAAGCGGAACCCCGGAGCGCAGCGGAGTGGGTGGCAGAATGCGAGGTGTGAAGAACAGCCTTGCGGCTCGTGGTGACTGCCCCCCCTTGCGAGCGACAGCGAGCCTGACCTTGAGCCCCGCTGGGGCGACATATTCGTAGTGAGGCCCGCGTACGGAGAGAACAATGAATGAGAGCCCGGCCTATGGGTGGGCGGCATAGGGCGGGGCCGAAGTCATTGGGGTGATAGGAGGTAGGCGCTGCGCGCCGGGGGGAAAGGTAAGGTAATCAGAGGTAATCAAAGGTAAATTGCCCCTGCCGGGGCAGGGAATTTCTGCCTGACGGCAGAGGGAATTTGCCCCTGCGGGGCAAGGAATGTTGCGGCTGCGCCGCAAGGTTAAATGAAAAGCCCCTCTCGCGCGCGGGGCGGAGAGGGGCGGGGGAGGGGGCTATGATGCAGCGCGCGTATCAGAAGTTCCAGCGCACGGCGGTGGTGTATTCCCAGCCGTTGTAGCAATCCACGCCGCCGGAGCGGGCGGTGGTGTATTCTGCGCCGAACATGATTTTGGCTGCATTCTTATTGATGGCAGAGGCATACAGGTCCACACCGAAGTAGAAGGTGTGCAGGCTGTCTGCCCAAGTGGGAGCGTTGGTCTGCACGCCGATGTAGCGGTCGCTACCCAGTTTGCAGGCCTTGTCGCCGGTCATGCCGGTGTAGCGGAAGACGAGGTCGACATGGGGATTGATGGAGTATACAGGCTGGAGCTGCAGGCCGATGTTGTTGGAGCCGTTGCCGTCAATCTGCTCAAAGCTGGCCACCAGGTTGGTGATGAAGAGCAGCTTGCCACGCTTGTATTCGTGGGAGATGGAGACGGCATCTCTGAAGCCGAAGCCATAGTAGTTGGCGCCCTTCTTGTGCTGGTCGTTATAGGCGTTGTTGAAGTCGTGAATATACTCGGCGCCGAGGGTCTGGTAGCCATCTTCCGTGACGGCAAACTTGTGCTTGGCCCCCAGCGTGGTGAAGCATTTGTCTTCCCAACCGAACTCGCCCTTGAGGCCGCGGCCGTCGCGGTACACATCGCGGTGGGACAGGCTCTTGCTGTTGCAGGCGCGGTCATTGGCCATCAACTGCCAGTAGAAGCTATTCAGCTTGTCGGGGGTATCGTAGGTGAGCTCCACACCCCAGTTGGTGTCCAGGCCGTACTGGTTGGAGAGGGCCGAGCGCTCGATGGTGTAGATGGCGGCGTTGGACATGTTGTAGTCGTACGTGAACTTGGGGGAGAACTTACCCACGCGCACGGCCAGGCCATCGATGGAGGTGAACTTCTGCTTCACCCAGGCATCGTAGATGCCGGCGTAGGTGAAGTTGCGCTTGGTGCGGCCATTGGAGTAGGTGCTGCGGGTGGGCAGGCCACCGATGCGGCCGATGAAGTGCAGCTGGGTGTTGCTGCGGGTGTGGACATCAATACCGAGCCAGGAGCGGCGGAATTCCTGGTTGAAGGGGCTGGCGCCCTTCTTGAGGTGCAGACCGTTGCTGCCATTGGGCTGCACGGAGGCAATCTGGAACTGCTCGCGCCAGGAGAGGTTGACCTTCTTCACGAAGGTATCGGGGTTTTCGTAGATGACAAGGGCTTTTTTGACGGCATCTGTCCAGTCCGTTTTGGGAGCCTTGGCAGGTGCATCTGCAGCGGTGGCCACGGTGGCTGCGCACAGGGCACCCAGCGTGGCAAGTGTGTGGAGTTTCATGGATGATGTGGTACGGTTGTATACTTGTTGCCCGCCCGGGGGGCCGGGCGGGCAGGGGGGGGAGAAATCAGCGGAGCTTCTTGAAGAGCGTCTCATTGTCCAGCACCGGCATGTAGTCGGTGTGGTCCAGCCCGGCATCAAGAATGTATAGGGTGAGGAGCTTCTTCACGATGGAGAGGAGGCGTTCCTGTTGCCAGGGCTTTTCGATGTAGTTGTCGATGTGGCCGTCGTTGATGGCGTTGATGGTATCGGCATGGGTGGCCTGGCCGGTGAGCAGCACCTTGCGGGTCTTGCCGAAGCGGCGATCAGCGGTGATTTGCCCCAGCAAATCGGTGCCGTTGCCACCGGGCATCACCTGGTCGGAGATGATGATGGCCACGTGGTCGCCGTCGTCATCAATCTGGTTGATGAGCTCCATGCAGTCTTCCACGCTGGAGGCTTCCTCCAGGCGGACGTGAGGGGTGAGAGGACGGAGGTCTCTCATGACGGAATCCAGCACTTCCTGCTGGTCGTCTACGCAGATAATGTTAATCGTTTCCATGAATTTGAGTGGTAGGTATGTTAATGGTGAAAGTGGTGTCGCCATCGGTGCTGGTGAGCTCGATGGTGCCGTTGTAACTATCGACCACGCGGCGCACGATGGAGAGGCCGAGACCCAGCCCGAAATCCAGGCCGAGCTTTTTGGTGGTGAAGTTGGGTTGGAAGATTTTCTCGTGAATTTCCTCCGGGATGGCGGGTCCATTGTTGGAGATGGACACGCGGATGTAGTCTGTGGGCAGCAGTGTGAGGCCTTCGGCGTGGCTGATGCCGGTGGCAATGCGGATGGTGGGCTCGGGGGTTTGGCCTTGCTCCATGGCATCGCATGCGTTTTTGATGATGTTGGTCCAGACCTGGACAAGTTCTGTGATATCCGCCGTGATGGGCGGTGTGGGGTGAACTTCTGTGAGCACGGTCACGTGCTTGAGCTTGTTGCCCAGCAGGTTCATGGCATCGCTCAGGGATTGTGTCACATCCACGCCTTCCTGGCGGGTGGAGTTGCCGCCCCCCAGCAGCTTGACGGCGCGCACGATGCCCGTGGCGTGGCGGGCGGCCACTTGCATGTCGCGCAGGTCATGCCCCAGCTCCCAGAAGCGGTAGTTGGTGCGCACGTGTTTGACGAATTCGGGGCCGAACTTGACGAGTGTCTCGGTGTCGGGGATGATGTGGGCCAGCACCTTGGCGGCTTCCTGCGGCATGTTGAGCTCGCGCTCATATTTGCGGGCGCGCTTGCGCAGGTCGCTGGCGGAGATGAAGCTTTCGTCCTCGTAGCCGTAGCGGAAGAGCTTGGCGTTGTACTTGTCTTCCTCGGCCAGGAACTCGGCCATGTGCTCGGCTACAAATTCAGTGCGTCGGGTGATGACACCCACGGCGTTGTTGAGCTCGTGTGCAATGCCGGCAGAGAGCTGCGCCAGGGTGGAGGCCATTTCTGCGCGCTGCAGCAGGCGCTGGGCTTCTTCCTTTTCCGTGGCGTGGCTGAATATGCGGATGTTGCGCGCGGCCAGTTCGTGCATGAGCACGGGGATGAACTGGTGCTCCAGCGTGCCGTATCGGGATTCGTCTACCGGCTGTGTGGTGTCGTCGATGTAGGCCAGCTTGGTGTCCTCCACCGCCACAATGTCGTTGGAGCTGTGGTAGGCGCGGGAGAAGAAAGCCTGCACGCATACGTACGAGCCGGGGCCCGCGCGGAACACCTCGTGCTTGCGGCTCACGCTTTCGATCGGCAAATCGGCATCCTGGAATTTTTCTGCTTCGCGGTAGGCCACCAGCGCCCCCTCCAGGATGAGGTAGAGGCGGTGGCATTCCTCACCCTGCCCCACCAGCATCTCGCCTTTGGAGATGCTGATGGTGCGCCCGGGATCGCTGAAGTAGACGCTGTTGAGGCGTCCCAGCGGTTCTGTGATGTGTTCGGGCAGCATGTTGGCAGGTTTTTAAGTGAGGAGTTTTGCTGTATGGCTTAGTTGAAGAAGCCGATGGCACCCAGCAGGGACATCAAGCCAATGGTGATGGCAAGACCCAGCAGGCACAGGATGGTGCCGGAGATGGCCATGCCCTTCTGCTCCACGTGGCCGGTGGCGTAGGCCATGGCGTTGGGGGGCGTGGAGATGGGCAGAGCCATGCCCAGAGAGGATGCGAAGGCGATGGTCACCAGCAGACCAATGGCACCAGCGGAATCCATCGGTGCGTTGGGGCCAGTCATCATGCCAGCTGCCACAGAGGCCATGATGGGCATGAGCAGAGCAGCCGTAGCCGTGTGGCTCATGAAGGTGGCCATGAAGAGGCAGATAAGGCTGGAGCCAATCAGCAGCATCAGGGAATCCCAGGAGGCGAAGGGAATGGAGTTAATCATGTCCTTGGCCAGGTTGGTTTCGCTGAGAGCCACACCGAGGGCGAAGCCACCGGCTACGAGCCACAGCACGTCCCAGCTCATGGCGCGCAGGTCCTTTTTGGTGATAACACCCGTCACAGAGAAGACAGCGATGGGGATGATAGCCACGCTGTTGGCATCAAGGCCATGGTATTCCTTGGGAATCACCCACAGCAGGATGGTGACGATGAAGGTGATGTACACGATGATGGCCTTGGGCGTGGTCAGGAACTTGCCCTTCATTTCCTTGGCCAAGTCGAGAGACTTCTGGCTGATGGGGAACATCTTGATGAGCACGAGCCAACCCACAAGCAGCATGATGATGACGAAGGGTACGCCGAACATCATCCACTTACCGAAGGTGATGTTGAGCCCCATCTCCTGCATGAACTTGAGGGCAATGGCGTTGGGCGGCGTGCCGATGGGGGTGCCGATACCACCCACGTTGGCGCCGATGGGAATGCACAGGGCAAAGGCGGCGCGGCCACGGTCCTCCGGCTTGAAGAGAGCCAGCACCGGGGTGAGCAGGGCGAGCATCATGGCGGCGGTGGCCGTGTTGCTCATGAACATGGAGAAGAGAGCCGTCACGCTCATCAGACCCAGCAGCACATACTTCGGGTTGGTGCCGAAGGGCTTGAGCAGCACGCGGGCCAGGTTGATGTCCAGACGGAATTTGGTGGCGGCATCTGCCAGGAAGAAGCCACCAAGGAAAAGGATGATGATGGGGTCTGCAAAGGTGGCAAAGATGCTCTTCTGCTGGGTCAGGTTTACCATCTCCATCTTGGCAATGCGCTGGCTGACCTCGCCATCATACAGCTTGCCGGAGGCAGCCAGGAGCGCAGCCTTGGCGTCTGCATCGGCCTTGCCGGTGGTCACAGGCTTCAGGATTTCCGTGGCGATGGTGTTGCGCACCACCGTGGGGTTGATGCTGGCGGCCTTTTTCAGGCTGGCAACAACGGCCTCTTGCGTGGCTTTCACCGTGTCAGCATTGGCGGAGGGGCCATAGGCATCTGCCACGATGGCCTGCACTTCCTTGGCATCAAACTTGTCTACCTTCAGGAAGTTCAGCGAGGTGTTGGAGGTACCCAACAGCGCCAGGGTGATGACCATGACGGAGGTGGTCCAAATCGGAATGACCTCCAGAATCCACATGAGTGCTGCAAAAACGAACAGCGCAATCACGCGGGTCTGTATGGCATTAATCGGCAGGCCCCATTCTTCAAAGGGCATGAAAAGCATGCTGCCGCTGAGCAGTAGCACGACTAACAACTTGATGATTGTTTTCTGAGCTTGTGTCATAGCTTTTTCAGTTGTGTTCTCAGCATATACCGGGCGCAAGGCTCGTTGCCTCCTCGCGCGAGTGCGTGCGAGAACGGGCTTTATGCTGCCCCTTACTCTACTATATTCTCTCCCTTTTAGCAAGTTTTACTTCCACATTCTCCCGCCTGAATTACAAAAAAATCAGCGTATTTTTGCCGATGAATGAAGGGGAAGTCGGTCTGATGATTTATTCCGACATTTATTTCGACATTTATTTCGACATTTATTTCGACATTTATTTCGACATTTATTTCGACATTTATTTCGACATTTATTTCGACATTTATTTCGACATGAGGGCTGTTATATGGAACCGAAGCTGCGTTCTGCTCATGCTCGCAAGAAAAACAGCGGTATTCGTGTGGGAATACCGCTGCGGAAAGGGATGGATTTGCGTGGCTCAGGCCATTTCGATGAGGAGCTGGGCCAGTACGGTCATCAGAATCAGCGCGATGGGGTAGGCTGTGGAGTAAGCGATGACGGGGGCCTGGCTTTCTGTCTGCGCGGTGATGGCGCCGAGGGCCGGTGTAGAGGTTTGGGAGCCGCAGATGCAGCCCAGGGTTTCGCCCAGGCCCATGCGCAGCACGCAGCGTGCCACCACATAGCCGATGAAGAGGGGCAGCATGGTGATGACCGCGCCGATGAAGAACATGGAGAAGCCCTGTTCGCTGAGGGTGGCCACCAGTTTCTCGCCACCTTTGATGCCGGCGCCGGCCAGGAACAGCATGAGCCCCAAATCCATGACCAGTACGCGCGTGGCGCGCGGCATGTAGCCGGCGATGGGGCCAATCTTGCCAAAATGCCCCAGAATCAGCGCCACTACCAGCGGGCCACCGGCCATACCCAGCGAGAAGCCCTTGCTGCCCTCGCCAAAACTGAAGTTCACACACCCCAGCAGGATGCCCAGCGTGAGCCCACCCATGAGGGAGAGCATATCTGCCGTGTTGATGGCGGTGCTGCGGTGGCCGCACTCTTTTTTGAAGACGGCGATGGCATCCGGGGTGCCCACGACGCGCAGTACGTCATTGCGGATGATTTCCGTATCACCCGTGGGGATGAAGGTGTTGCCCAGTCGGGTGATGCGGGAGATGGTGATGCCGTAGTGGCCCATGGTATCGAGCTCGCGCAGGGTCTTATTGGTCATGCCCGGGGCCAGGACGATGAGCTCGGCATCTTCATCCTGGCAGATGAGGGCTTTGGTGCCACCCTCGGCCACGTGGCCCAGCAGGGCAGCATCGTGCTCCAGTTGCTGGCGCTCGCCCACCATCAGCACTTCATCTTGCAGTTGCAGGATGTCGGAGGGTTGCAGCGGGCGCAGCACACCATCGCGCAGGAGGCGGGTGATGCGGCAGTTCATGTGGCTGAGCTTGGCGATGTCTTCCGGGTGTTTTCCCATCATTTCCGGGTTGGTGCATACCACGCTGCGGGCGATGATGGCGTGGGCTTCGTCCTTGCCCTTGGCTTCGCCTTTGCTCAAATCTTTGTTCAGGATGCGCGGCAGCAGCTGCACAAACAGGACAATGCCTACCACCCCGAACGGGTAGGCCAAGCCATAGCCAATGTTGATGACGGATTCATTCAGCCCCGCCGCTTTGGCGGCATCCAGCGCGGCCGCCAGAGCCGGGGTGCTGGTGCAGGCCCCGGCAAACAAACCTGCGCCAATGACTAAATCTATCCCCATCAGGCGGCACATGCCCCAGGTCGTCAGCCAGCCGGCAAACACAATCACGCTGGCCAGTATCAGCAGGTTCTTGCCCTGGCTCTTGAGCGAGGAGAAGAAGCGGTTGCCCACGCCCAGCCCCACGCAGTATACAAAAAGTGCCGTGCCCAGTTCCGATACACCTGCCGGGATGGTCAGTTTGTAGTGCCCGGCCACCATGGCCACGAATAACACCCCCGCGCTGCCGAAGGAGATGCCCTTGATGCTGATGTTGCCCAATGCTAATCCGGAAAAGAGGATGCAGAATAAAACAAATGCGGGGTTGCTCAGTACGGTGTCCATGTTGGTGCGTGTGCGCTTGTGCAGAGCGCCTTATACTCTTATCTGCCCTTTCTGTCAAGATTTGGTGCTGTCTTGTCAGGGCAAACGCATTTCGATGTCGTGTTTTCTTATTGACTCTCTTCCGCTCCGTTTTTTGACTCCAAAGCACTGAAGAGGATTTCCTCCAGCACGCTGGTATTCCAAGCGGCCTGTTTTCTCATTCTCGCCAGCGATTTT
>JAFYUJ010000049.1 GCA_017558555.1 Akkermansia sp. | reverse complement strand
TCTGGGCTAGCGCCCGTCGCCTTACAATCTGTCGTCCTCCACAGCATCGCAGTCGCGATGCTGCCCGGACTCAATACGTTATATCACCATACCCGGGGCTTACGCCCCGGGCTAACTTCTGCCGCCCGCAGAGCGGGCTCAAAGCTTGCCGCGCCGCAGGCGCGGGGAATTTTCCAAATGTGCAATTCCTGTCTCGGCGTAGGCGCAGACGAAGACGGATGCAATTCTAAAATTTGAAATCCGTTGTCGCGCATTCTGCGCGACAAATCTCCATTTGTCACTCAAATCTTCGGGACACATGTGGGCGATAGCGGGCAATCGCACCAATCAAGCAATGAGCATATCAATTGAGCTTGTTGGCATAATCTTTCAGGATATTGCCCAGGGCCTCTGCCGTTTCGGGGATTTCCTGCACGGAGTGGCTGCCGGGCACAATCTGCTCCGACCCCCAGGGCAAGTGGCTGGACCAATAGGGCACAACGCCATCTGAGCTATCGGGGGTATCGTTATCGCCCTGGTCACCGATGATGGAATGAGTAGGCACCTGGCGAAGCTCCAGTTTCTGAAGTCCGGAGATGGAGTAACTGTCCGGCGAGAGTTGGCCCACGCTGGTGAACCACTCGGTGGCGCGCTCGGGATTGAGCAAGAGGATATCTTCCTGCAGTGTGGCCACGTTTATCAATTCGCGCACAAGATTTTCCGGCAACTTGACGAGTTTGAGCAGCGCCGTGACAATGCGGTAGCGTGCCAACGGAGCCCCGCGGTGCGGTGTGGCCATATACACCACCATCCCGGCCTCCACCGGGCGGAAGAAGAAATGGTCGCGGAAGGCATCCAGTGCCGGCACGGGGATGGGCTCATCAACGTAGCGTTTGTCCAGGTATTGAGCCCATTTACCATGGGTGATTTCATTATCCTTCATGAGGAGCCAAGGTTCCTTGGCCTGGCTGTATCGTGTGATAAGACCGCCCATGGAATGGCCTACGACAACCATGCGGTCCCAGTTCTTATTCTTGTGCAGGGGGTCGAGCTGTTGGCGCACATCGCGCAGCGCCTTGCGATATTCTGCGGCCGAGATGGTCCAGCTGACACCGGTGGGGTAATTGAAATACCAGAATTGATAGCGGGAGCGGATGACAGGATCCGCCAGCAGCCGGTTGACCATGTTGTCAAAGGTACCGGCGCTGGAAAGCAATCCATGGGTGAGGATGACGGGGATTTTGTTGGGGTTGTACCGCTCCATGCAGGAAAGGCCCATACTGTCTCGCAACTCCTGAGGTTTGAGCATGCCGAGCATGCGGTCCTTTTTCACGCGGGTCAGGTTCCAATACACCTCGATAGGGGCCGAAAAGTCACCCGCCAGGGGGTATGTGATACGCCCCACTTGCACCGTTTCATCGCGATGGCGCGGTATCAGGCGCAACACCGGCTTGCCGCCCTTGCCCCGGGAAAAATCCATCACGGCGGTGAGGGTGCGCACCGTACCGCGCGTGCGAATATGAAACTTCATATCACTTTTATCCACCTTGTCTGCCGGGATGACACCGACAATGGGAACACCCAACCCCACAACGGTATAGCGCTCCTCCAAATTATCCAGAGGCACATCTGCCGCAGGCAACACTTCATTGTACAGCTCCACGAGCGGAAGATTGGGGCCGTCAATCTCATGCGTCCAGTTAAAAAGCGCGGGCTCATGCGCGCGGCCCTTTTTCCAGTCTTCCGCATAATCAACACGGAGACGGCGCAAAAGCGTCAGCAAATCCGCATTGTATCTCGCCACAAACTCACCACGCTGTGCCGGAGTGAGGCCCCCGGACTGCAACACGCTCCACATCAGGCTCAAGCTCTCCATTACCTCAGCATCGGGCAAAGCCTCTCGGCTCTCCCGCGGCATACGCGGCTCCGGCACCAGGGGAGAGGAACATGCGCCCAACACCACCAGCGACAGGCACACATACGCCCATACTTTGCAACGATGCAGAAAAGGAAAAAGCTTCAGCATGGATGCATTGTAGATGGGCGGCGTGGATGTGTCAACGTGTTAATGAATTTATGCCAATCTACGACGACGGCGAGCGCACAGTGCAGCAAGCCCCAGAAGCGAAAGGGTGGCCGTGGCAGGTTCAGGCACATAGGCCAGGTAAACGCCGGAAGAATCCTGTGCATTGTAGAAGCCCTGCCATGTTGAACCATCGGCCATGAGAGCTTGCACCACCATGGAATCCAGGTCGGCAAATGCGGGGGAGCCGGTCTCGCCCGCAGCGGCGGCTGCGACCATATCACCAAATCTGAATTGAATGGCATCGTAGCCACTCAAATCTCCCAGCGCGCGCATATCCAGCAACAGGCTACTGCCCTCCAGCGTGATAGCCCCCACCAAAGCATTGGAGACCATGCTGTACACTTTGGCATCTGCGTCCAGCGTGAGGATATCGGGGGTGCCACAGCCGCGAAGCGTGATGGCAGCGTTCAGTCCCACTTCAGCACCGGCAGTATTCGTGGCGGTGAGGGCAAAAGCCGCCTGCTTCATTCTCACTGCGGCATTTTCAGCCAACACCAAATGCACATCATCTGCCAGAGCCACCTTATCCAGCACCAGCGTGGCCCCGGATTGCACCTCCACACGGGCCGATTCCACACGGGCATTCTCCCCGGTACCTTTCATGGTGGCTTCGGTATCAGAGTCGCTGCTCATGCGAACATTGTGAAGCGAGGCTGTGGACTTATCCGCAGTCAGCCTGACCAAATCCTGAGTCTTGCTCTGCAGCGTGAGCGCGGCGTTTTGTGCAATCGTCGTGGCGAGGGCATCTGCGCTTCCCTGAAGGTCCAGGCGGCTCTTCCCCTGCACGGCTAAGCTCTGCAATCCGGTGATGTCACCGCTCATGACCCATGCAGCAGCATCCGTCCCCAAATCCACCACAAGGCTGCCCGGGCCGGACACCTTGCGGTCATAATGGGTGGCTGTATCTGTCCCCTCAGTATAGGATACTTTCATCACCGCGCCGGAAGCCAGCAGCACATCGCCCTTGTGTCCATAGTACTTGGCAACATCGCCACCGGTGCTCTCCTTTGTTTCACCACCTTCGATGTATTCCTCCGCGTGGTTCACCCCCTCGCGCATCACATACGTGCCCCCGGTCTGCACCGTGACATTGCCCTGCAAGCGAGCGTGACTGGCCAGCTCAAAGGTACCACCCTTCTCCACGATTACGTTCATGGTGGCATCCGCATAGTGCCAGTCATCTTCCCGGGTACTGAAATCAACCGTATCCACAGCTGAGCTGGAGCTTCCATAGCCGTGAACCGTCAGCGTACCGGTCAATCGCACCGTTCCACTCTTCACCGTAAGCCCGCTTTCTTGGTGCTGCAAGGACGTACGGATACCTGTCAGCTCCCAGGTATTTCCCGCGCCGGCATCATACACAATTTCCAAGGCAGAGTCCTTTCCGTCGCGGAAAGAGCCCACAAAGTTTTGCTTACCTGTCTCCTTGAACGTCAGAACTGCCTTTTGGGCTGCACTGTTAGCAATGACGGCTTCTTCCGTAAGCGCATTGATGGTGAACCTGTCGCGTTTTTCTCCCTCGCTGGTAAACCACTCCATGCTGTTACCATTCATATCCAGCGTACCGCCACCATTACCGAACGTGAGGTCGCGGAAAATCTGCTCGGTGTCTTTGATTTTTACGGTAGAGCCAGTATTCACCAACACATTGTATGCGGCGTATCCGTTCGATTGGTTCAACTGGGTTTCACCGCTGCCACCTATATTCAGGAAAATTTCATTCTTACCCGAGCCGCATATATTCAGCGTACCCTCGCCCACCTTGCGCCATTCGCGCATGTAGGTATCATCCGCATTGCGCAGGCTGATATTCACCTGCACACCGGCATCTACCACATACCCGGCCGAGTTGAGCAGCTTGTTGGCATCCGATTGCACATGGAACACTACCTCCTTGTGTCCATTGGCCGCAAAATGCACATAGCCTACGCCCAAATCTGTATCTTCATCCACATAGATGTTATATACCTCACCGCTCTTTGCCGCCTCAAACACCACATTTTGGGTCTGATACAACTGAGCATAGGTGAGATCTTCGCGAATCACCGCTTCCTCATCCTCATTGTAATAAACACTTTCTGCCGCATTCAAATACGAATCGCTATAGCCATACCACGCATCCTTATACTTGAGCTCGCTGAGCGATTTCCACGTATGCTGCCCAGTCGCCACAGCATTGAACTTGACCGTCTTCCAATCCGGTGTATACACATTCGTGCCATCCTGATTATGCAAGAAGCCCACGGCGGCTCGTACGGTGACATCAGTACCTTGAATATTATCCGTCACCCCGCTCCCCTTGTCCACCTCGGCTCCCTTGAAACGAATACCGCCATCCGTCCAGCCCATGTTCACCCGCACATTGTCGGATTCCATGACTTGTTCCGTCCACTCTGGAGCCGCACCGGCAAACTTGGACGTAGCTCCATAAGTACCTATATGAGCCGTCAGAAATTGGAAACTTTCGCTCTCGCTATCCCATACAAAATAAGGACTACCGGAGTCTGCACCCTGCGTACCAAAGGGCAAGGGAGTGGCTGCGGTCGCTCCGCCGGAGGTGGTTTTATCCGCAGACTTAATATCAATCAGCACAAAATCATTACCGGCCGTGGCATAATCTGTCACCCCGCTCAACTGCCCTATACCACCGACCGTGTACATGCCTGCAATGTTGACCTCCGATTGCTTGCCTGTGGTGTCCCACACCGCTTGGGTTCCGCCGCCCACACGGTACACAAGGGCATTTGTCAGGTTCTTCGTTATGTCCCCCGAGTATACAGCAGCCGGGGCCACATCTGTAACCAATTTGCTCAAACGTGATATTTTGTAATCCTGCTTGCCACCAAAAAGAGTGTGTACGAACTGCGAGTTGGCCGAGTCCTCTTCAATGCCGCGGTATTTAATGCTGCGATCTGTGCCAATTCCCCAATCATTGGCGGTAAAAGTAGGCATAGGAGCCGCTGATTGGTGCGCTACCGTCACCACATAGTTGTAGCCAATCGCCGTGCTGCTGCCTATATCAGACACGGCATCAAAATCAGGCATGCCGTGCTCTAGTGTGTAGGACTGCATGGCCGATGTATCCGTGTAGCTCAGGCTCACGCCACCATTGCGCTGGCGGATGTAGTCCAGCATCGCATTGGTGGTTCCTACGGTATAACGCCCCGAGTTCGTTGCAAAATCTACGTATGTCTGCCGCGATACATCAGAATGCATCACTGCACCCACAGCCCATTGGGTGCTCAACATCGCCATCAACAATACTCGGGGTACACGCAGTTTCATAACTTTATCCTCGCATTCTATCATAGCCACCCCATCTGTCAATCAGGAAAGCGGATTTTTCCTATAAGAATGATGGAACTTTATTTCATTCACACTTTACGAATGGGGCAACATCTGCTAGAATAGCAACACCTATGGCAAAGTACACAGAAAAAGAGTTACCTTGGCTAAACCACGCGCGTGGCATCATGACCCTCAGCCCGCTACTGGTCTTTTTCATCGTCTATGTGGTAAGTTCGCTGTGCGCCGGAGACTTTTACAAGATGCCGGTAGCCGTAGCCTTTTTGGCTGCCACAGCATGGGCCTTCATCGTATGCAAGCCCGGCTCATTCAGCCGCAAGACCGAGCGTTTTTCCGCCGGGGCCGCGCACAGCAACATCATGATGATGATATGGATATTCATCCTGGCCGGGGCCTTTGCGCAAAGCGCCAAATACACCGGTGCGGTGGATGCCATGGTAAACATGACGCTGTATCTGCTGCCGGCCAACATGCTGCTGCCCGGTGTCTTTCTGGCGGCGTGCCTCATTTCGCTTTCCATCGGCACCTCTGTGGGCACAATCGTGGCGCTCATGCCCGTGGCTGCGGGGCTGGCTGCCGGTGTGGGGGCATCCCCGGCCATCATGGCAGGTGCAGTGGTGGGTGGCGCCTTTTTTGGTGATAATCTTTCCTTTATTTCAGACACAACGATTGCCGCCACCCGCACTCAGGGCTGCGCGATGCGGGACAAGTTCCGCGCTAACTTTGCAATCGTGCTGCCGGCAGCCATTATCGTCTTCATCATCTACACCATCTTGGGGTGGGAGCAAGCAAGCACCACCCATACCATGCCGGAGAACGGCTGGCTCATCCTCCCCTATCTGTTGGTATTGGTGTGCGCACTCTGTGGCATGAATGTGATGCGCGTACTCTTCCTTGGCATTGCCGCCACGGGTATTTCTTCTCTTTGCCTGGCCGGCACCAACATCATGGACTGGGCCTCGGCCATGGGTACCGGCATCACCGGCATGGGAGAACTCATTATCGTGACCCTGCTGGCAGCAGGCGTGCTGGAGCTTATCCGCTACAACGGCGGACTGACTTATATCATCACCCACCTCTGCCACCACATTCATGGGCGCCGGGGCGCAGAGCTCGGCATTGGCATCATGACCTCTCTTGCCAACTTCTGCACGGCCAACAACACCGTAGCCATCGTCGCCGTGGGCAACATTGCCCGCCGCGTGGCCGAGCGCTACGGCGTGCCACCCACCCGCGCAGCAAGCCTGCTGGATACCTTCTCCTGCGTGACGCAAGCCATCATCCCCTACGGTGCGCAACTGCTCATGGGAGCAACTCTGGCGGGCATCAGCGCCATGCACATCATCCCGTACCTCCTCTATCCTTTCTGCATGTGCGCTTGCTCCCTGCTCTTCATAATCTGGGGGAAGAAGAGTTGACCCTCCGACACCTTTATTTGGCAGTTTTCTTGAGCGCCTCCCGCTCCAGCGGGATAAAAGAGAACTGCCAGGCTTGGTGAGGCGACACAAGCGGATGCTCAATGACAACGGTATTCTCCCCTTTCTTCAAGGGGATTTCCACCGGCTCAAGCATCCACCAAAGTTCCTCCGGGTCAAGCGGGGGATTGTCGAACTGCCAGGCATTGCCGGATGAGCGCTGTCCGGCATATTTATAGCGACGTGGGTTCTTGATTTCCTTGCCGTTAATCCAAATACGAGAGCCGGCCACGTCCCAGTCTCCCGGTTTGACAGGAAGGCCGGTGTAGCGGCGATTGGAACGCTCGGGCGCATCAAAACCAATCATGAACTTCTTTTTGCCGGCAGTTTTAGACTTGATGGTAGCCTTTGCCCACAAGGTTTGCCCGGGTTTTCCCTGGGGGAACAAGCCGATGCAACCGGAGCCCTCGCGCGTGCGGAAATATAAACTGGCACCATGAGCTTCCCGGGTATCCAGCCCCCCAAGCTCATCCTTGAGCACGGCAGAGCGTGTTTGCTCCACCTTATCTTTACCCACGGGTTTCACCACAGTCCAATTCATGGCCGATTCCGGCCACACAGGGAACGGCTCGTTGGCAAATATCGTTTTACGGATGACTGCAGCGCGCGCCATGAACAAACGATAGGCTTTGCCAGCCTCGGTATCGGGCGCCGGCATATCTGCGGGAAAAGCATCGCCATCGGCCTCACCACCTTGCCAGGAGCGCTCCACCATGGCACACATGGCTGGCCACATATTGCACATGGCGGGAATCAACTCTTTATCCTCCACACGGCCATCGGGCCAGATACCCATAATGGTGCCCAATCGCAGCTCATCTCCCTTGCCTGCAGCACAGGGGCGCATGAAAAAGTAGCGGCGCACCATCAGCGCAGGTTCATACACGTTGGTATAGCCGATAATGGAATCGAAAGTACGCCCGTTGAGATTAGTGAGAGAAACCGAGGCCACATCAGCGCCATCCAACCAACGCTGACCGATGCTCTCGGCGTGTTTGCCCAAATCACGGCGGCTGGCCCATTGTACCACATCACGCCCATGTGATTTGAGCTTGTCCACCACAAAGTTCACAAACTGGACAGCGTTCGGGATACTCACTTCATCTGCCCCGAAATGAATCATCGGGCACATATCTGCCGGAATTTCGCGGCAGAACTCATCCAACAACTCGCCGATGATGGTCATTCCCTTGGGGGAATGCATGGCACACCCAAACGCACGATTAAAATAAGCGCTGTGTCCCGGCATATCCAGCTCCGGCAGCACGGTGATATGGCGTTTGCGAGCATATTCGATGACCTCGCGAATATCCGCATAGCTGTATGTATCATTCACATCGCGCGTGCGGTGCTTAGCAGCATTGAGCTCGGGGTATTTTTTGCATTGCACATGCCAGGCAGGGTTATCCGTGAGGTGCCAGTGAAAAAGATTCACCTTGAGCTGAGCCGCCAAATCAAGTTCCTTTTTCAAACGCTCAATCTTGCGGAAATTGCGGCCGCAATCATGCAGATAGCCACGGTATCGGAACGAGGGCCAGTCCGTCATCTCACAAAAACGGAGTGTCTTTTTCTTCGCAGCCAACTGGCGCAGAGTTTGCAAGCCGTAAAAGAACCCTGCATCCGATGCCGCAGAAATACGCACGCCATCTTCATCCACCACCAAGTGGTAGCCTTCTGCGCGGGCTTCCTGCGGCAGTTTGTGGGCATCCGCCGTCAGCGTGACCACCAAGGGCTCTGTCCCCCTGCCGGCACAGTCCCGCAATAAACCTTTCCACGCCACCTTCACGGAAGCAGAAGCCTTGCCCTTGAGTTTCCACTCCGTTGCCACAGGAACAGTCAACGAGCCACTGTTCCACTGCACTTTTTGCGGGAACGGGATGAGTGCAGCCGGAGCTTTCTGTTCCCATTCCAAAGGGTGCGGCGACACCCACTGTGCCCACAGCGGATTCATGTACCCCAGCACAAGCAAACACATCATCAACAGCCTCACAACCACCCTATTTTATAGCGAAGACAAACATTTTCAAGCTCAAAAAAAAGAGGCTCGTCTCCGGCTCGAAAGATTGGGCTTGCCATAAGACTCAATATAAAGTAGACTTCCGCACCCGGTTGCGGCTCAAACCACCGCGCCACCATTCTTATGATGAAAAAACTACTCATGATGCTCGGAGCTCTGGCCATGGTGGCCGGGCTGGTGTATGCCCCCGCAATGGCACAGGATGAAACTGAAGCCACGGCAGAAAAGGCCGTGACGATTCCGGACATGCTCAACGAGGTTGAATATATCGGCAAAGTAAAGCCCAAGAAGAAGGCTTCCGTCTACTTCTTCCTTCGCTCTCATTCCAAGTGCGGATTCTGCGTGGTGCTCACCGGGTCCAATAATGCTGCGTACAAAGAAATGAAGGGCAAAGGGGCCGAGCTCATCATGCTCAACTGTGACCCCAACACCGAAGCCGCCACAGCTTGGGTTGAAAAAGCTGATATGAAGTTCCCCGTCATCACCCCGGAGACGGCCGGGAAGGTACAGGTGCCCGCAGGTGGCTCTGGCGGAACTCCCAACATCGTGGCCGTCACGAGCGATGGCACGGTGCTTGAAAGCGTATCCGGCAAATCCAAGTGTGAGGACATTCTCACCCGATGGAAGGAACTGGTGAAAGAAGCCAAGAAGGCTGAGCGCGAAAAGCGCAAGGAAGCCGAAGCCAAGAAAGGCAAGAAAAAGAAATCCAAGAAGAGCAAGAAGTCTGTTGACTCTGACACAGCCGCCAATGACAATGGCGCAGGTGCCGATTTGGCGCTCTGATTGCACATCTGACTAACTTCATTCAAAACTCACCCTGCCGGAACTTGCGCAGGGTGAGTTTTTATTCTCTCCGGGACGGGGGCGATTTCGGTTGACATCCCGGGGAATCATCGTAGAATAAGCCACAACTCATACCAAACTCACAGGTTTATCATGAAAAAAATCAACTACCATTTATATCTGGTAACGGATGAATCTGAAAAATGCCGCTACGGTTTGCTTGACACGGTCAAACGGGCCGTGCAAGGCGGCGTCACCGTGGTACAATATCGCACGGTGAACAAAGACTACGCGACTCAGCTGGCAGAGATCCTGCCCTTGCAAGCTTATCTGAAAGAAGTGGGTGTACCGCTCATCATCAACAACAATGTTGAACTTGCAGTGGCTATTGGTGCAGATGGTCTGCACGTGGGCCAGGGTGACACCCCGGTGGCAGAAGCTCGCCGCCGCATTGGTCCGGATATGATACTGGGGCTTTCCGTGACCAATGCAGAAGAAATGGCCGCCGTGGATACCAGCTTGGTGGATTATGTGGGCTGCGGGCCGGTGTTCCCCACCAATACGAAAAAAGATGCCGCCAAGGATGTGGGCATGGAAGGATGGAACGCCATCGCCTCTGCCAGTCCCCTGCCCGTCGTGGCCATTGGCGGACTGGATAAGGAACGCACGGCCGCCGTGCGCGCCACAGGATACGCGGCAGGCGTGGCCATTGTCTCCTACATCTGCGCCGCCGAAGACCCCGAACAAGCCGCCAGAGATTTATTATGAACACGCCCGCTGAAATCGCAGCCAAGGTGCTGGAGCGTCTCCGCACCAGGCGCCCGCTGGTTCTCTGCCTGACCAACAGTGTGGTGCAGAACTTCACGGCCAATCTCCTGCTGGCCGTGGGGGGCGTACCTGTCATGCTCAACCAGGAAGAAGAAATCCGGGACATCTTGCAGAGCTGCACCAACGCCCTGCTGATTAACCTGGGTACCGTGAGTACTGCGCAAGCAGCGCTCATGGACACAGCCGTCCATACGGCAGCAGAAGCCGGAGTCCCCTGGGTGATGGATCCCGTAGCTGTGGGCTTGCTGCGCTACCGCACAGAGGTGTGCCACAAGCTGCTGGCTACGCCTCCCGCCATGATTCGCGGCAACGCCTCAGAAATCATGGCTCTGGCCGGAGTACATGCCGCGGCCTGCCGTGGCCCGGAAAGCAGCGCAGACAGCACCGATGCCCTGGACGCAGCCCGCATCCTGGCGCAGCGCACCACATCCACCGTGTTGGTCACCGGCAAGACTGATTATATCACCGATGGCACCACCACCTACACCTGCGACAATGGGCACGAACTGATGACTCGCGTGACTGGCATGGGCTGTGCCATGGGGGCCCTGGCGGCAGCCTGCTCTGCCGTGGCAGAAACGCCCCTGCATGCAGCACTGTCCACAGCAGCCATCTTGGGTGTATGCGGTGATGTAGCCGTGGCTCGAGCACCGCACCCCGGCAGCCTCGTGCCGGCCATCCTGGATGCGTTGGATGACATCACCCCGGAAGATATCCTGAAACGCGCACAATTGGGCGCGCTATCAAGCTGAACAATTTATTCATGATTCCATTCCATCGGCAAAGCGTTATGACACATCATAACGCTTTATTTGCTCATACGTATATTTTTTGTTCTACTGTTCAAAAATATGCTTGCATTCTCACATCAAAAAGTATTATATGTATTCATATTCTGAATACGTATGCCATGAAGACACGCTCCACTTATTCGCCTGAGTTCAAGATGGAAATCATCCGCGCCATTGCCAACCCCCGTATTTCCATCCAACAAATCGCCAAAGAGAAAAACGTAGCAGCCACACTCATTTCCTTGTGGAAGCGTCAGGCGGAAGATGCAGTCAAAGCCCGTTTCCAACCGCAGCCCAAAGGCCGCAAAAAAATTAAGGACAACCCCGAAAAAGTGGCATCTGATTTGCAAGGTGTGCGGCGCGAGAAGCGCAATGCCAAAATCAAGGCCTCTCACCTGGAGAATTCTCTTCGCGACACCCAGGCCAAGTTGAGCGCGATGGAAGCGATGCTCGCCACCATGGCCGAGCAGCTTGGATACAAGCTGGTCAAAAACCGCACACCGCGCCGAGGCAAAAAGAACGACTGACACGCGCCACTCCGCACCTCGGAGCTTTACCCCGTGTGATAATCTGCCATTCTGCACGCAGAATGATAAGATGGCGCACGGGGACACGTATCAATACACACAGGCACATTCACCCATACACGAATCTGCACGATTTTCCCCAAAAAAGACAATAGAATGAAGAACACACTTTCACAATGGAGTCGCCGACTGGGCTCCATGCTGGTTGCAACAACGGCCATTCTTGCATCATGCACAGGCAGCAGCAACGCTGCTCCGGATTATGATTTAATCGGCAAACAATTCTCTCTCGTATTACAGAACTCCCACTTCTCTCGCACACGTTTTTCGAGAGAGATGTACGACAAATTTCTGGAATGCTACCTGCAACTGCTTGACCCGCATCATCTCTACTTCACCCAGGAAGATGTTGACAGTCTGAAAGCAAAATATGCATCCCAGTTTGGCGACTACCTGCTGGTAGGAGAAACAACCCAACTGGCCAAGGAATTGTACACCGAATACAGCACTCGCGCTTTGTTCCGCATCGAGCAGGCTGAAAAGCTGCTTCAGCAGTATAAGAGCAACATGCCGGCATTTGATTCCGACAAAACAATCGCCCGTTCCCGCCGCAAGCTTCCCCACTCCAAAAACACCGCAGAATTGGATCAGGTATGGCGTGACCAGGTGGAAGACATGCTGCTCACCGAAGTGGTACGCCGTGAAAATGTGGCCCGTCTGGCCAAAGAAAAAGGCAAACCCGACCCCAATGCCAAAGAAGGCCCCGTGGCCGACAAAATTCTGGCTCGTCTGAAGCGCCAGCGCTGCGAAATCCAGGAATCAGACCTGGAGGACATGGTATCACACCTGCTCAACGCTGTGGCCCATGTGTATGACCCGCACAGCGACTACATGGGAGCCCGCGAGGAGCAGCGCTTCAAGGATGCCATCAAGGCTTCCATCGTAGGCATCGGCGCGCAGCTGCGCGAAGATGATGATGGTTCCACCAAGATTGAGGGTATCGTGAAAGGTGGGCCTGCTGCCAAGAATGGCCAGCTGAAACTGGGCGACCACATTGTTGCCGTAGCCACCAATGGTGATGACGAATGGACCGATATCATGTTCATGAGCATTGACAAGGTGGTGGATCTCATCCGCGGCAAGAAAGGCAACCCCGTCAAGCTGCGTGTGCAAAGCGCCGACAGTGGTGAAGAAAAAATCATCACCATTGTGCGCGATGAAGTTCCCATGTCCGAATCCCTTGCCAGCGGCAAGATTGTCGATATGAAGGATGCCAAGGGCAATGTCACCCGATTGGGCATTCTTACCCTGCCGTCGTTCTACGTGGATTTGGATGATGGCGACATCCACTGCGCTGCCGACGTGAAGAAGATTCTGCGCCGCATGATTGACGAAGGCGTGCGTGGTCTTGTGCTGGATTTGCGCTTCAACGGCGGTGGTTCGCTGGATGAAGTGCGCAAAATGGTGGGCTTCTTCACCGGAGCCGGCCCCGTGGTACAGGTGAAGGACTCCCGTGGCCATGTAGAAAAACTGACCGTAAGCGGGCGTCCCATCTTCAATGGTGAGATGGTTGTCATCATCAACCGCATGAGCGCCTCTGCATCCGAAATCTTTGCCGGAGCCATGCGCGATTATGGTCGCGCTGTCGTGGTGGGCGATGTCGCCACCTTCGGTAAGGGCACGGTACAGGTTCCCCGCGGACTGGCAGATTTCATGCCCTATTTCTCCTCTCGCGAGGGCTGCGGCATGATTAAGGTGACCGTGCAAAAGTTCTACCGCATCAATGGCGCCTCCACCCAGCTCAAGGGTGTGGAAAGCGATATTCCGCTGCCCACCGCCACAGCCGGCTTCCAGCTGGGTGAAGGTGAACAGGATTACGCCATGGCATACGATGAAATCCCCGCAGCTTATGGCTATGTGGCAGACCCCCGCATCAGCCGCATCCTGCCCAAACTCAAAGAACAGAGCGCTGCCCGCGTAGCCGCCGACAAGGATTTGCAAAACAATCTCTGGTACAGTGCTTATCGCCGCCGCCTGACAGACGAAAACATCGTCTACCTCAACAAGGACAAGCGCAAGGCAGTGAACGAAGAGCTCCAGAACTTCAAGAAGGCCAGCGATGCTGAACGCAAGACCCGCTACGCAAAGATGGAAGAGGAAGATAAGAAAAACCTCACCATCTATCGCCTGAATCTCGGTGACGTAAAGGCCAAAACCTTGCCCTTGGCTACCAAGGAAGATGAAGAAGAGTTCATGGACCACGCAGAGGATCCCGAGGATGAACTGGAAGACGATTTGGATTATCCCTCCAACCTCGACCCGATTGTCCGCGAATCTCTCCACATCGTCAAGGACATGATTCAGCTCCGCTGAGTCCGGCAAACCATTCTCAAGCCAGAGCCACATTCCGCAAGAGTGTGGCTCTTTTCTCTCCCCACTATACACGCATGAAAATCTTCCTCGTCTGTCTGTACCTGCTGGCCGTGCTGTTTACCTGCCACCAAGCCACCTACTGGGGCTACAGTGCAGCATCCTGCCCGCTCAAGCACCCCGAATGGCGCGAGCACTACATCCTGCTGTACTATCTTTATGGTATCAGCTTTCTTGTATTGATGCTGTTACCCTTGCTCCGGCTGCTGTATGCAGGCATCAAATGCCTTCTCAAGCGGCTCCGATAAGCGCACAAGCTTCGTTTTGTGCTTGCTAAGGGAGGAAAAATAGTGTCTAATAGGCGCGCGCCTGAGGCCTCGTAGTTCAATGGATAGAACGGCCCTCTCCTAAAGGGCAAATGTGGGTTCGATTCCCGCCGGGGCTAGCGCCGTTATTTAGTTGGCGTTTGTTGATTTTGTTGAGGTTTGGGCGGTGGTGGCGGAGGGAAGAGGGTATTGAGAGACTGGCGAATGGCCGGCGCGTAGGGAGACGATTCGTAGCGCGTAGCCAAGCCGCGAAGAATCGATTCCGAGCGTGTTTTATGACCGACAGCAAAAAGGCATGTGGCTTCCAGAAGGCGTGTGCGGATGATATCCGACTCCAGGCCATACCGTTCTGCCGCAGCGGCAAAATAAGCGGCAGCACGCGCTGATTCATTCCGATTGGCACAAAACCACGCATACAATTCCGACCACAATGCTCCCCGGGGTGCAGAGAGCTTGCTTTCTACCAGACTGCAAAGTCTGGCGTCATCCCCCGCCATACGGCGGCAGGCCTCCTGCCATTCGGCATACACATCCCCACGCAGCGGGCGCACCCTCCTGGCGTAAGGGCGGTAAAGAGGGTCCCCCAACACGATGCCCTGCCAAGATACCACGGGGGTGGCCATGAGCGCGGCTTCCGCCACAGTATACCCGGCCTGCAAGCGCTCGTAAAACACATCGTAATACAGGCATGTACCCAGCATGGGCTCGGCCACATTGCCGGCCGTCACCGCGGCCCCACGCTGCAACAAAGCGCCCACCCAGGAATCCGCAGTCTTGATACCGGTGGCGCTGTAGGAATGCAAATGAAAGGCAATGGCCCCGGGAGCAAACTTAAACTCTGCCGGGGCTGTTTTGCGGAACGGGCCATTGGGGGGATTGGCATACCAACCGACATACACCGCGGTATCACGCATGAGGGGGAACGCCTCTGCCAGCGTGTGGCGGGATGTTTCATGAAAGAGGGGGCGATGAGCTTGTCTGGCTTGTTTGGCCACACCTTCCATCCATTTATCACCTTCGGGATAGGGCCCCCCCTGGTCCACCACAACCCACCCCTGCAATCCCGTACGCTCAACCTTCACCGCATCATTCATCATGCGGAAGACGGCTTCCTCCGTGGGGGCATCAATACGGCACACGGACATCACACGCGGACGGGCAGATTCCAGCGTTTGATTCGCCCTGAAAAAGGCATTGCGGCCAAACTTGTCGCGGGGATATTCTGCCCCCAGCAGCATGAGTTCAGAATCCACAGAAGCCGCATTGTTCGGCACCTGGCCGGGATGCTTCCCGTTCAGCCCGATTTCTTCTTTGATGCGCAGGGGCAGATCCGGCATGAGTACCATGGCTCGCATCGTTTGGCTCCCGTGTGCAGGGCCACACGGCCAATTAAGGCCACGTTCTCTTCCCGCGAGCAAGAGGGCCATGCGTATCTTGATATCAAAATCTCCGCGACTGATTTCTCCGGCTGCGACATCCTGCAAGGGGATGCATTGGTGCGGCTTAATTCCCCGCAACCGGCAATAATGCTGCATCGCCTTGCAGCTGAGCGGTGAGTTTGCATTGTACACCACAGCCACCTCACCGGGCAGCAGCCCCCAGGAAGCACCACAGCACACCAGGCTGAGCAACATTGTGCGCCACCATGTCATCGTGAATATGCAGAGCAATCAACCTCTAACCCATCATACGCGGGTTCCATGAAATCCGGCAAATAGCGGCAAAGCGCATCATACTCCACACGGTGGCCGCTGTGGGTAACATAGCCACGGCGCGGTGCGAGGCGGCGCATGAGTTCGATATTCTGGTCAATGGTCAGATGCGTGCGGTGGGGTGGGTAGCAAAGTCCATCCATGGCCAGTGCATCCAGCCCCTGCAACAAGGGAGCAGAATCCGCAGGCAGTTCCGCAATATCGGGCACGTAGCCAAACGATTGCCCCTCTGAGCGGAACACATAGCCGTATGTTTCCACCGTAGCGTGCACCACCGGCACGGGGATTACCTCGATATCGCCCACGGTGAACGTTTTTCCCCCGTGATTATGCGCCAGGGGGCGGATATAGCCCTGATAAGTATTACTCTCATCAAAAGCCCACCCGAACATACGGCGAAGCTGCTCCAGGCATTGCGCACCGGCATAAAGCGGGAGTCTGTCTTCCCGGCGCCAGCAGAAGGCTCGCATCTCATCAAACCCGGCGGTATGGTCCAAATGCTCATGGGTATACACCACCGCATCAATGGCCGTGATGTTGTGGCGCAGTGCCTGCACACGCAAATCCGGACAGGAATCCACCAGCAGCGTCGTCCGTTCTGTTTTAACCAGCACCGAGGAGCGCAAGCGCATGTTGCGCGGGTTATCCGAAGTACACACCGGGCAACTGCAACCAATGACGGGAACGCCGGTAGAAGTGCCGCTGCCAAGGAAAAGTACTTTCATCGTCAATTTTTGGTTTTGATTTACGGGCGCATTATGCCATAATAGCTGCGGAACGAAAAGCAAAATATGCTCACGCTGCTCAAGATACAAAACCTGGCTCTGGTGGATGAACTATTGTGGGAACCGCAAGGCGGCTTCCTGGGCATCACGGGTGAAACAGGTGCCGGCAAATCGGTCATCATGGGCGGCATCTCGCTTGTGCTGGGTGAGCGCGCCGACAAAAGTCTCATCCGCAGTGGCGAATCACAATGCTGCATCGAAGCGGTATTTCATCTGGCGCACCCGCAGCAAGTCAACCGTCTGCTGGATGAAGCCGGTGTGCCGCTGTGCGAAGAAGGCGGGCTCATCATCCGCCGCGTCATCACCCAAAGCGGCAACAAGCAATTCATCAACAGCACCCCCGTCACCCTGAATCTGCTGCGCAGCATTGGTGCCTGGCTGGTCGATATGCACCGCCCGGATGCACACCGTTCCCTTGCCTCACAAGAGCGCCAGATGGATTTGCTGGATGCCTTTGCCGAGGCGGACACGCCCCTGCAACAATACCGCCAGGCCTATGCTGCCTGGCAGGAAGCTCACCGAGCCTTGGTGCAAGCCCGGGAGAGCGATATGGCCAGCGAGCGCGAATTGGATTTTCTTCGCCACCAGGTACAGGAAATTGAAAGCGCCGCCTTTACCGAAGATGAAGCAAGCCAACTGGAAGCTCGCTGGCAGCGTGCGCGCAATGCTTCGCGACTGCGGGACACAGCCGTGCCCATGGCACAGCAATTGGATGGTGGTCAGGATTCCCTGCTGGATCGGCTGCGCCAGCTCATCCGCCAGGCGAGGGATTTGGAGCGCATGGACAACAGCTGTGGCCGCTGGCTGGAGCAGCTGGAAGAATCTCTGGCCGGGCTGGAAGATGTGGCAGCGGAAGTGCAGGATTATGCCGAGACGCTGGAATGTGACCCCGAAGAATTGGCGCATCTGGAGAACCGCATCTCCCAGCTGGATACGCTCAAGCGCAAATATGGCGCGGATTTTGCAACCATCATGCAGCATCTGGCCGAATGCCGGGATAAACTGGACCGCCTGGACAACCGGGAAGAACACCTGCAACAACTGGCCGAGGCCGAAGAATCCCAACGCGCCCACCTGCTGACTGCCGGCCGGGGCTTATCGGCCGCACGCAGCCAGGCAGCCCCCCTTCTCTCCCAAAACTTCCTGCACCATGCCGCCCAGCTGGGGTTCCGCCAATCCCTGTTTGATGTGCGTCTCACCCCGAATGCCAACCCGGGGCCGCAAGGCATGGAAAGCGTGGAATTTTTCTTTGGTCCCAACCCGGGTGAACCGCTCAAGCCCCTGCGGCTCATCGCCTCCAGCGGCGAGTTGGCCCGAGTGATGCTGGCGCTCAAGAGCGCCCTGGCCGGGCAAGATGACACCCCCCTGCTGGTGTTCGATGAAATTGACGCCAATGTAGGCGGCGAGATTGCACGCTCCGTGGGCATCAAAATGCGCGAGCTGGGCCAAAAGCACCAAGTCATCGCCATCACCCATTTCCCGCAGGTGGCAGCGCTGGCAGATTACCACTATCTCATCTCCAAAGTGCAGGATGGGGGCCGCACGGTCTCGCAGCTCCGGCAAATCAGCGGAGATACCCGTGTGAACGAATTGGTGCGCATGCTGGGTACCAGCAGCGAATCCGCAGAAGCCCACGCCCGAGAACTGCTCAACACACCAGTCTGATACCCTGCATGCTCCGTTCGTTCCGCCACTTTGTGCTGCTGCCAATGCTGATGCTCCCTATGGGTATGGCCCCGGGGCAGGAACAGCCGCATGGCAAGCTCACCCCATGGGACGTGGAGGGCATGTACACCCAGGCTCACACGATTCTGGAGGATAAAACCATCCAAAACGTCTCCGGCGTGCCGGCCATGCTGGAAGCCTGCGCCCGCACCGGACACATCCCGGCCCAAAGCCTGCTGCTGGATGTATATGAAGGCCGGTTCAAAGGCTTGGATGCCAATCCGGAAAAAGCCGTATTTCTGGCTCATAAACTAGCCTCTGAAACACCGGGAGAACACGAAACCGCTGAGGAACAGGCCCTGCGCAACGAAGCAGCATTCCGCTACGCGCTCTTCTGCGAAACCGGCCATGGCTGCACCAAAGACCCGGCCAAGGCCTACAAATGGATGCGTAAACTGGCGCAAAGTGGCATGAGCAAAGCCCAGGCCGAGGTGGCACGCTACCTTTTCACCGGCATCGGGCACGAAAAAATGCCACGGCTGGCGCTGCATCTTCTCTGGGAATGCCACATCAAGGCCCCCGATACGCCCAATCTGTATTTTTACCTGGGGCACATCTGTTCCCAAGGTCTGGGGCTGCGCCGCCCCAACCAGCTGATGGCCTACAAGTTCTTCAAACTGGGAGCTGAGCAAAACGATGCCCGGGCCACCAACAACCTGGCAGCCATGTACGAACGCGGCATCTACGTCCCACAAGACCGCAACATGGCCATCCGTCTCTACAAACGCGCAGCTGAGCTTGGCAGCAAGGAAGCCTCCGCCAACATGCAGCGCCTGGCCTTCAAAACAAACCTGGAGACTGCCATCACCACCAATTCTGCCAAACGCAGGGTAAGCAACGCCTTCTTGAGGCTCATTGACGAATTGCCCATATCCAAACGCTTCAAAACTCGTCTTTCAGCCCCGATGCTGCAACAAAACACCTTACCGCTGAATGATGAATAACGCCAGGCAAGCCATTGCATACGCAGCCAGCCAGTTGGGATTCAGCGGCATGGGCATAGCCCCCGCACAGGCAGACCAAGGCAACACACTGGCAGATTGGATAGCCGCAGGCAAGCACGCGGATATGGAGTGGATGGAGCGCCACCTGCCCGCCCGGCTCAATCCTGAATTGGTGTTGCCCGGGGTGCGCAGCATCATCATCCTGACCTACGAATACCCCCGTACCGATGCACGCGCGACCTCTGGCCGCATTGCCCGCTATGCCCAGGGGGAGGATTACCACAAGCTGCTGGCCGGCAAGCTGGCAGATTTGGATGAGACCCTGCAATGGTACGGCGGGCAGCAGCGTTGTTTCTCGGATTCAGGCCCCGTCAGCGAGCGTTTTTTCGCGGCTCAAGCGGGATTGGGCTGGATTGGGCGCAATGGGCTGCTCATCCGCCCGGGCAAAGGCTCGTACTGCTTTTTATCCAGCATCCTCACCACGCTGGAACTCCCCACAGATGCCCCCATGCCCAATCGCTGCGGCTCCTGCCACCGCTGCGAGCAAGCCTGCCCCACCGGCGCCTTGCAACATGGCAGCTGTGATGCCCGCAAATGCCTGTCTTTCTGGACCATTGAGGCAAAATCTCCCACACCGGCCCATATTCAAGCGCAGCAGGGGGACCGACTCTACGGCTGCGATGCCTGCCAAGAGGCCTGCCCCTGGAATCGGCCGCAAGCTCAGTCCTACATCGACCCTCACTTGCTCATGCCGGCACCATTGGCACACATGCCGGCAGCCTCCATGCAAGAGCTGAATCAAGCTCAATTTGAACAACTCTTCACCGGCTCTCCCATCCGCCGCATCGGCGTGGAGCACTTGCAACACAACATCTCCGGGCTCACCCCAGCTGAGACGTCACCTTGAAATGAAGCTTGGCCACATCGGCCAGGCGCTCCCTGCCGTGCAGCTCCACAAAGCGGCGGGCAGCAGCCGTGACGCGGGGAGAGCACCCCAGCGGCAGCTCGCACCCGGCAGCGGCTGATGTCTCTTTCATCCAACGCACAAAGCGCTCGCGGGCGAGGATGGAAGCAGCAGCCACGGCCACATCACTTTCGGCGCGGGGGCGCTGCTCTAACTGCACCGGGATATGGCGCTGCCCCAATGCACGCTTCAGCACCCATTCGTTGGCAAACTGGTCACTCAGCGCCCGGGGGCAACCGGGTACACGCTCATGCAAAGCCGCAATCACGCGGGCATGCCCCCAGGCCAACAACTTGTTGAGGTTGCCCATGGAGGCGTATATCTCATTGTAGCGGCTGGGGCCAATGCATACCACCTCACACGCTACACCGGGCAGCGCGCGAATCTTGGCGGCAATCTTGCCGATGCGGGCATCATCGCTGATTTGCTTGCTGTCGCGGCAGCCCAGGCGCACCAATTCATGAGCCGAGCGCTCATCCGAATACACACCGGCAATCACCAGCGGGCCAAAGTAATCCCCCTTGCCACTTTCATCCACCCCGAAATGAGGCGTTGTATCCACAAGACCATTCAGAATCTTGTCCGCAGCCGGGGCATTGCCCGAGGGTGAAATCAGCAGCACGAACTCCAAAAACTCATCAGCCCCGCGCCCCTGCACCAGCAACTTGCCCTTCTTGGGGTAGTAGGCCACATTCACGTCTTTCCCCTCAAAACAAAAATCGGCGTACTGCCGCTCTGCCGGGCTGAATCCGGGGCGGTTCGAGAGCTTCTTCTGCAAGGCGGCTGCTTCTGCCGCAGATAATGGCAAAGTGTACTGATTGGGCATTGCGCAGGTAAATTTGCCATTTTTTGCGCTCAGGTCAACCCCAAAACAACAAAACCTGCACAATTTTAAGGCTTGTTGACATAAAAAAAGCATTTTTTGCGGGACAAAATGAACAAAATGCGATATATTCCTGCCAGCTTCTCAAACTAAGCAAAACTTATGTCTAACACCATCACTAAACGCGAGCTTGTCAGCAAGATTTGTGCAGAACTTGAAACCTCCTACACCCAGGAAGAAGTTCTCCTCATCGTTCAGAAGGTAGTGGATGAAATCACCAGCGCTCTGAGCAAGGGCAACAAGGTGGTTATCCGCAACTTCGGCACCTTCATCGTCAAGGAAGTGAAGCCCAAAGTGGGTCGCAACCCCAAGAACCCCGCCAAGGACGTGCCCATCCCCGCTCGTTCCGTGGTGAAGTTCAAGGTAGGTAAGACCCTGAAGGAAGCTGCCGCCAAGGTTTCCGTGTAAGTCCCCTTTTTTTCACCTTGTGCGAGGACGCTTCTGCTTGGGGCAGTTGCGTCCTCGTTTCTTCACAATCCCCCCTCAATCAACCATGAAGCTGAGAATTGCAGTTCAATCCAAAGGACGTCTGAATGAAGACACGATGGCTCTGCTGGCGGAAGCCGGCATCAAAGTAAGCTCCTCCAAGCGCACCCTGTTGGTAGCCGCACGCAAGTTCCCCATGGAGGTTCTGTACCTGCGTGATGACGACATTCCTGAAACCGTCACCGACGGCGTGGCCGACATTGGTGTCGTAGGGCTCAACGAGTACCTGGAGCGTCAGGGCGATGCCGACATCGTGAAAAAACTTGGCTTTGGTGGTTGCCGCCTGAGCATTGCCATCCCCAAGGAGCATGACTACACCGGCCCGCAGTGGCTGCAAGGGCGCAAGATTGCGACCTCCTACCCCGTCATCCTCCGCCGCTGGCTGGAAGAACAGGGTGTGCAGGCTCACATCCACGTCATCACCGGCTCAGTGGAAATCTCCACCGGCATTGGTCTGGCAGATGCCATTTTCGACATCGTGAGCAGCGGCGCCACTCTCGTGAGCAACAACTTGCGCGAGGTGGAAGTGGTGCTGGAGAGCGAGGCCGTGCTCATCGCCCACAAGAATCTGCCTGCCGAAAAGCGCGAAATTCTGGATAAGTTGATGTTCCGCATGGACGCTGTGATGACCGCCGCCGACAAGCGCTATGTACTTATGAACGCCCCCAAGGAATGTGTGGAGCAGATTGTGTCTGTGCTTCCCGGCGTGAAGAGTCCCACCATCATGCCGTTGGCACAAGATGGCTGGTGCAGCATCCACACCGTACTGGATGAAGCCTGCTTCTGGGATATCATCGGCAAGCTGAAGGCAGCCGGTGCCCAAGGCATTCTGGTGCTGCCCATCGAAAAAATGATTCTGTAATCTCCCCCTCTGAATTCCCATGACCATCATCACGGAACCGCATCGCGAGCAGTGGGCAGAGCTTGTACGCCGCCCTGCCTTTGACGTCACGCAACTTTTTGATGTTGTGCGCCCCATCATGGACGCAGTACATTCGCATGGCGACCGGGCTCTGCATGAATACGGCCACCGTTTTGATGGTGTGGACTTGGAGACACTTGCCGTTTCTGAGGCCGAGGTAGAGGAAGCGACCCGCCTTGTGCCGCAAGAACTCAAGGAAGCCATTGAGCTGGCATACTGCAACATCTACGATTTTCACGAGTTGCAGTATGCCGCGCAGGCTCCCGTGAAATTGCAGACAGCCCCCGGGGTGGAATGCGAGCAACGCACGCTGCCCATCCAGCGCGTGGGCTTGTATGTACCCGGAGGCCAGGCGCCGCTGTTCTCCACCGTGCTGATGCTGGCCGTACCGGCTGCTGTGGCCGGGTGCGAAGAAGTGGTACTCTGCACGCCCCCCGGGAAAGATGGCAAGGTGAACCCGGCCATCCTCTTTGCCGCAGACCTCTGCGGCGTGAAGCGCATTTTCAAAGTAGGCGGGGCACAAGCCATTGCCGCCATGACCTACGGCACAAGCTCCGTGCCCAAGGTTGATAAGATTTTCGGTCCCGGCAACGCCTATGTGACCGCAGCCAAGCAGCTGGCCTCTCTGGCAGGCGTAGCAATCGACATGCCGGCCGGCCCCAGCGAGGTGGAAGTGCTGGCAGATACCAGCTGCGTGCCCGCCTTTGTGGCTGCTGATTTGCTGAGCCAGGCAGAACACGGGCCGGACAGCCAGGCCATGCTCGTGACCACCGATGCCGCTGTGGCCGAAGCCGTAGCCGCCGAGCTTGACGCTCAGTTGGCAGAATTGCCCCGCAAGGAAGTGGCAGCCAAATCCATTGCCAACAGCCGCATCATTGTGCTGGCAGACAAGCAGGATGCCATCGATTTCACCAATGCCTACGCCCCGGAGCACCTCATCATTGCCATGCAAGATGCCGCTACCGTGGCCAAAGACACCATCAACGCCGGTTCCATCTTCCTGGGCAACTACAGCTGCGAAAGCGCCGGCGACTACGCCAGCGGCACCAATCACACCCTGCCCACCATGGGTTGTGTGCGCGCCTACAGCAGCCTGTGCATCGATAGCTTCCAACGCAAGCTGACCCTCCAGACCCTCACCCCCGAGGGTATCCGCAGTATTGGCAGCACCGTGGAGCTCATGGCTCAGGCAGAGCAACTGGACGCCCACGCTCGCGCCATGACCCTGCGCATGCAGGCGGTGGCCGCCATGCCCAATGAGGAAGAAGCGCAGGGCACAGGCATCAGTCGACTGGTTCGCCCCAACATTCTGAAGCTCAAACCCTACAGCTCTGCCCGTGATGAATACGCAGGCAAGGCTGCCCATGTCTTCCTGGATGCCAATGAGTGCCCGCACAATGCCCCCAACAACCGCTACCCCGACCCACTGCAGTGGGAGCTGAAGCAAAAAATTTCGGCCTACAAGGGTGTGGCACCTGAGCGCATTTTCCTGGGCAACGGCAGTGATGAAGCCATCGACCTCATCTTCCGCACCTTCTGCACCCCCGGGGTGGACGAAGTAGCCGCCATTGCCCCGACCTACGGCATGTATGAAGTGTGCGCCGATATCAACAACGTGCGCTACCGTGCCATCCCACTGGAAGAAGACTACCGCTTTGATGCAGATAAGTTCCTGCTCTCCATCTACTCCCCCTGCACCAAGGTTGTCTTCATCTGCAGCCCGAACAACCCCACCGGCAATCTGCTGCCGATGGAAGAAATCCGCAAGGTGCTGGATATTTTCCCCGGTATCGTGGTGGTGGATGAAGCCTACATCGACTTTGCCCCCGAAAGTTCCTCTGCCGCCGGGCTGTTGGAAGAATACCCACGTCTCATCGTGCTCAACACCTTCTCCAAGGCCTGGGCCTCTGCCGGCATCCGCCTGGGCATGGCGTTGGCACACCCGGAAGTGATTGCCCTCTTCAACAAGGTGAAATACCCCTACAACGTCAACATCCTGACCCAGCGCGCCGCCATGGAGCGCCTGGACCACATGGATGAAATCCGAGCCTGGGCAGAAGAAGCGCTCCGCGAGCGCAGCCGCATGATGGAAGCCGTGGCCGCCCTGCCCCTTTGCGAGAAAGTATACCCCAGCGATGCCAACTTCTTCCTGGCCAAGGTGAATGATGCCTGTGGCATCTACGATGCTCTGGTGGAGAAAGGTATCATCGTGCGCAATCGCCACCGCATCACCATGTGTGAGAATTGCCTGCGCATCACCATCGGCACCCCGGCAGAAAATGACGAACTGCTCGCAGCCCTCCAACAATTCTGATATGAAAAAAGCGCTTTTCATCGACCGCGATGGTACCATCATCCGCGAACCGGCAGATGAGCAGATTGATGCTTTCGAGAAACTCAGCTTCCTGCCGGGTACCTTCCGCGCCCTGAGCACCATTCGCGAGCTGACGGACTACGAGTTCGTGATGGTGAGCAATCAGGATGGTCTGGGCACAGATTCTTTCCCCGAAGATACCTTCTGGCCGGTACACAATTTCATCCTCGACACCCTCAAAGGCGAGGGCGTGGAATTTGATGACATCCTCATCGACCGCCATTTCCCGCACGATAATGCCCCCACCCGCAAACCCGGTACGGGCATGCTCACCGCCTACATGGATGGCTCGTATGACCTGGCCAACTGCTACGTCATCGGCGACCGCGCTACGGATGTACAACTGGCCGAAAATCTGGGCTGCAAAGCACTCCAGATTGGAACGGATGACATGGATTGGGCCAAAATCACCGAGATTCTGGTGGCAGGTGAGCGCAGCGCAGAAGTGACGCGCACCACCCGCGAAACGGACATCTACGTGAAACTGGAGCTGGACCGCCCCGGCTACTGCGACATCAGCACCGGGCTGGGCTTCTTCGACCACATGCTGGCACAGTTGGCACACCACGGCGGCATGGGAGTGACCATACGCGTACGGGGTGACCTCCACGTGGACGAGCACCACACCATCGAAGACACCGGACTGGCCCTGGGCGAATGCCTGCGCAAAGCCATTGGCAACAAGCTGGGGATTTCCCGCTACGGCTACTGCCTGCCCATGGATGATTGTCTGTGCCAGGCAGCGCTGGATTTCGGTGGCCGTCCGTGGCTGCAATGGGAGGCGGAGTACAAACGCGAGCTCATTGGCGACATGCCCACGGAGATGTTCTACCACTTCTTCAAGAGCCTGAGCGATGCCGCCCTGATGAATCTGAGCATCAAAGCAGAGGGGGAGAACGAGCACCACAAGATTGAGGGCACATTCAAAGCCTTGGCCCGAGCCATTCGCGTAGCCGTGCAGCGCGATGTGCGCCACCTGGTTCTTCCCTCCAGCAAAGGAACACTCTGAAGCATGAACGTAGCAGTCGTCAAATACAACGCGGGCAACATCTGCTCAGTCATCAACGCCCTGCACCGCATCGGAGTGGAGCCCACCGTGACCGACTCCCCCACCGAACTGGCAGCAGCCGATCGCATCATCTTCCCCGGCCAGGGCGAGGCCGTCAACACGATGGTCTACCTGCACGAAAAAGGGCTGGATGACGTCATTCGCGGGCTGAAACAACCTGTTTTGGGCATCTGCATCGGCCAGCAACTGCTCTGCACCCATTCAGAGGAAGGCAACACCCCCTGTCTGGGCATTTTCGACAGCTGCGTGTGCCGCTTCCCCTCCACCAGCCCCGAGGGCAAGGTCAAAATCCCGCAAATCGGCTGGAACACCATCGAAGACCTCCGCACCCCGCTGTTTGATGGACTGAAAGACGGCGATTTCGTGTACTTCGTACACAGCTTCTATGTGCCCGACAGCGCGGCGGCGATTGCCCACACCACCTATGGCGGTGTCACCTACGCTTCTGCCCTGCACCACCGCAATTTTTACGCCACGCAGTTTCATCCCGAAAAAAGTGGCGATGTAGGCTTGCGTATTCTTCACAACTTCATCCACCTCTGCCATGATTGAGCTCATACCTGCCATTGATATCATTGGGGGGCAGTGTGTTCGCCTGACCAAGGGCGACTACGATGCCAAAAAGACGTACGATGCACACCCGGAAGACGTTGCAAAGCGCTTCTACGACATGGGCGTGCGCCGCTTGCATGTGGTTGATTTGGATGGCGCCAAGGCAGACCACATCGTCAACCTTGATACCCTCAAAAAAATTACTGAGCTGGGTATGACCGTTGATTTTGGCGGTGGCATCAAACAGGAAAGTGATTTGCAAGCCGCTTTTGATCACGGCGCCGCCATGGTCACAGTGGGCAGTATGGCAGCCACCAAGCCCGATCTCCTGCTCCAATGGGCAGAAAAATATGGTCCCGAACGCTTTATTGTGGGCGCAGATGCGCTGGATGGCCGCGTGATGATCAAGGGCTGGCGGGAAGATGGCGGCATGAGCCTGCATGAGTTCATCAGCTTCTATATGAGCCACGGCATCACCCGCGTGCTCTGCACCGATATCTCCAAAGACGGCACCCTGACCGGCCCCAATGTGGAGCTCTACAAGAGCATTATGCAGCAATTCCCCACCTGCCGTCTCATCGCCAGCGGCGGTGTCAGCTGCACAGAAGATATCTGCGCACTCAATGCCGCAGGCATCCCCTCCGTGGTCTTCGGCAAGGCCTACTATGAAGGCCGCATCGACCTCCAACAACTAATCCTTAATCACTAATCCTTTTCCCTATGCTCGCAAAACGTATTATCCCCTGTCTCGACGTCAAGGACGGCCGCACCGTCAAAGGTATCAATTTTGTCAACCTGCGCGATGCAGGCGACCCGGTAGAGCTGGGCAAAGCCTACAGCGAACAAGGGGCCGATGAGCTCGTGTTCCTGGACATCGCCGCCACCCACGAGGGCCGCAAGACCTTTACGGACATGGTATCCCGCGTAGCAGCAGCCATCTCCATTCCCTTTACCGTGGGCGGTGGTATCCATGAATTGGCTGATGTGGCCCGTCTGCTGGAAGCCGGCGCAGACAAGGTGAGCCTCAACTCCGCAGCCCTGCGCAACCCGCAGCTGGTGAATGACATTGCAGAGCGTTTCGGCTCCCAGGTATGCGTAGCCGCTATCGATGCTCGCCACGATGCTGATGGCTGGTACTGCTATGTCAACGGTGGTCGCATCCGTGTGGAGCGCACCTTGTTTGACTGGGCTCGCGAAGTAGCTAACCGCGGCGCCGGTGAAATCCTTTTCACCAGCATGGATCACGATGGCGTAAAGCAGGGCTTCCCCAACGAAGCTCTTGCCCGCTTGTCCGATGAACTGAGTATCCCCGTCATCGCCAGCGGTGGCGCAGGTGCCAAGGAGCACTTTGCCGACGCCTTCCGCCTGGGCCATGCCGATGCCGCTCTGGCCGCCAGCGTCTTCCACTTCGGCGAAATCAAAATCCCCGAGCTCAAGCAGTACCTTCACAACGAAGGCATCTGTGTACGTCTGTAACCCCTACACCATATACCATTTATGACTATCGACTTCGACAAATGCGGCGGTCTCGTACCCGCCATCATTCAGGATGCCACCACGGGCAAGGTGCTCATGATGGGCTACATGAACGAAGAATCCTTTGCCAAAACCCAGGAAACAGGCCGCGTGTGCTTTTACAGCCGCAGCCGCCAGTGCCTGTGGACCAAGGGAGAAACCAGCGGCAACTACCTGGATGTGGTGAGCATCAAGGTGGATTGCGACAAGGACACGCTGCTCATCCAGGCGAAGCCTCACGGCCCCGTATGCCATACCGGAACGGATACTTGCTGGGGTGAGAAGAATGAGCAAAATCCCCTGCTCTTCCTCACCGAGCTGCAAAACTTCATCAACAAGCGCCACGAAGAAATGCCCGAAGGCTCTTACACCACCTCTCTTTTCCGCGATGGTGTGAACCGCATGGCTCAAAAAGTGGGTGAAGAAGCTCTTGAAGCCGTCATCGAGGCTTGCAACGGCACCAATGAACGCCTGCTCTACGAGGCTTCCGACATGTTCTACCACCTTATCGTGTTGCTGACCTCCAAGGGACTCAGAATCGAACAAGTAGCAGAAGAATTGGCCGTGCGCCACAATCCAGGCTGGAAAAAACACTAAATTGCGCATTTTTCGTGTATGTGAACACGATTTGTGCGCGACATTCCCCTAAAAATCAGCTATATTCCCTCTCGTCAACTTTTCAACCAAACAACATTATGGCTAATACTATTACCAAACGCGAACTCGTTAACCAGATTAGTGCAGACCTCGGCTCCGGCTTCACCCAGAATGAAGTTCTGGAAGTTGTGCAAAAGGCCGTGGAGGTCATCACGGACGCTCTGGGCAAGGGTGATCGCGTTGTCATCCGCAACTTCGGTACTTTCTGCGTGAAGGAAGTCAAGGCCAAGGTGGGTCGCAACCCCAAGAACCCCGGTAAGGATGTACCCATCCCCGCCCGCTCCGTTGTCAAGTTCAAGGTCGGTAAGACCCTCAAGGACACTGTGGCTCAGGTTTCTCTGTAAAGAGCCTTTCTCAACTCTTTAATAAAAGAGGATACTCCGTTGGGAGTATCCTCTTTTTGTGTGTTATGAGTTGGGTTGCGTGTTAATTCTTCAAAGCTTCCGTCCAGGTCTCGGCCTTGAAACCGGGTATCACTTTCCCCGTAGCTGTCACCAGCAGGGGGCGCTTCACCAGCATACCATCGGATGCCAGCAGCGCAAGCTGCTCTTCTTCGCTCATCTCTGCAAGACGCGTGGAAAGACCAAGCTCGCGGTACTTCGTGCCACAGGTATTGAAGAACTTTTTCAGGGGCAAGCCACTGGCCTGCCACCATGCGCGCAGCTCATCGGCAGTGGGTGCCTGTTCGGCTATGTGGCGGTCTCTGTACTCGCAGCCCTGCCCTTCCAACCAAGTCTTGGCTTTGCGACAGGTGCTGCACTTCGGGTATTCAATGAACTGTGTTGTCATGGCGGCACTTTAGAATCTTTCTAAGTTAAAAGCAAGAAAAAAGTGTCGCGCCGGCATATTTTTTACGCAAGGCGACACTTATGTGGAGTGCCGGAGTCTTAGTGTCTGCGGTTTGGATGCAAATCGCGCAGGTGATCTTCGCGATCCTGACGGTTGCGGAGGGTATGTTTTTTTGCGCGGCGGGTCACGCGTTCGAGATTCATCTGGCGTTTCTGTGCGCGTTTTTCCAGTTCTTCGATTTCGGAATCGAGGTTGAGGAAGTGTTCATAGCGCTCATGGGAGAGCGCGCCGGACTCCAGGGCCGCCCGGATAGCGCAGCCGGCATCCTTGCGGTGGGAGCAATCCGCAAAGCGGCAGGTGGAGGCGAGTTCTGCGAGGTCGGCAAACTCGGCTCGCAGCGTGGCCGTATCTGTCCACATTTGGATTTCACGCATGCCGGGGTTATCAATCAACACACCACCGCCGGGCAACACAACCAACTCGCGGGCAACTGTCGTGTGGCGGCCCTTGCCGGTGACTTCATTCACACCACCTGTTTCCAGCCATTCATCGCCCAGGAGGGAATTGACAAAAGTACTCTTGCCCACGCCGGAGGACCCCACAATCGTAATAGTCTGGCCCTTGGGGACGCGGCGCAGATATTTGGGGTAGCCTTTTTTCCAACGGGCGACAATGGGGTGAACCTCCACCCCCAGGGCTGCCACCTCGGCACAGGCGCGCTGCATCACCTCTTCGGGCGCAGAATCAGCCTTGTTAATCAATACTACAGGCTTGGCACCACTCTTGCGGATGAGGGTGAGGTAACGCTCTATACGGCGAAGATTGTAGTCGCTTTCCGCATCCGTAATCAGGACAACCATATCGATATTGGCGCCAATCACCTGCTCTGCACAACTACGCCCGGGCGCCTTGCGGGAGAAGCGGTTGCGGCGCGGGAGCATGGCCCGAATCACGGGCAAATCCTGCCCTTGCCCGGGGTCGACCGCAACCCAATCGCCCACGGTGGGCAAATCAGCATCGCACGCGGCATCATGCCACACCTTGCCGGAAAGCACCACCTCGTGGTCGCCTTTGCCCTTGGCAATCACGCAGAAATTAATTTTTGTTTCGCGAATAATGCGGGCCGGGTACCAGCTCGGCTGCTCCAGGGCGGCAAAAGCCTCGGCCAGGTCGGCATCCCAACCCAGCATTTCCATCGTCACAGTCATGAGGGGATAATCGTAGCGTGTTCCACGATACGCAGAGCAATTTGCTCTTTGGTATCTTTTTCCAGGGGGACGAGGTGATCGGGGAAGACGAGCGTCACCTCATTATCACGAGAATCAAAGCCGATATCGGAGCGGGAAACATCGTTGGCTACAATGAAATCGCATTGTTTGCGCTCAAGTTTATCCTGAGCATAGCGGATGACATCGTTCGTCTCGGCCGCGAATCCAATCAACTTACCACGGAAACCAAAAACGGAGCGCATGCTCCCGAGGATATCCGGAGTTTTTTCCAGCTCCAGCACCATGCGGTCAGCTCCCTTTTTCATCTTTTGTTCACAGCACACCACCGGGCGATAATCTGCCACGGCGGCGCTGAGTACGGCTACATCCACCCCGCGCAGTAGATCTCGCACGGCTTCATACATCTCCTGTGCAGATTCCACCTGCACAAAATCCACCCCGGCCGGTACATCCAGCTGGGTGGGGCCGGAAATCAGCACAACATCGTGCCCCTCGTGCCGGGCAGCACCGGCCAGAGCATAGCCCATGCGCCCCGATGAGCGGTTGGTAAGGTAGCGAACCGGGTCTATCGCCTCTCGGGTAGGCCCGGCTGTGATAAGGAACTTCATGCGCACACCATAGCACAAAACCGCAGAAAAGGAAACAACAATTTACAACGAAAACACAAAGGAAGAAGCGGATAGACAAGCAACGCTCGACAATATGCACGTTTTAAGCTATACTCAATTTTGAACGCTGATGCCCACTCGGGTGTCTATCCAATATAACCATGAACACGACGACTCTTCTGACAACGGCTGCCGCACTGGCTTTCCTCAGCCCTGTTGCGCAGGCAGATATCAACGTAGGTGTACCTGCTGTCCCGAACATGAACGCACAAATGCGGGGCAATTGTGATTTGCTGGCTTCCAACACCGTTCGCGCCACATTCAAAGGGCAGCGCGATTTGACCAAGCCCACCCTGAGTGATGACATTCAGCCCAGCGTAACTCGTGTGGCCGTCTTTGAGGTCATTGAACCCTTGGCCTATCGCCGCTATGGCCGCTATGGCAACAACCGCATGCGCACGGGTTCTCTCTTTGCCGTGGAAATGAGCAAGGAAGTGCTGGGCCAGCCGGCATCCGTGGTGGACACCATCTCTCAGATGCAACCGGGGGATGAGGCCGTCATGAAGATTGACCACCTCTACATCTTCGATGAGATGGAGAACCGCTCCGTCAACCCCTGCACCCGCATTGCCCGCAAAGTGACCACCCCCGCAGCCAACACGGCAGTGCCCCAGCCTGCTACTCCCGGCAGCGCAGCCACCACAGCAGCCCCCCTGCCCACCACAGTAGCACCGCTCACAAGCGGCAACTATGGTCGTGCCTCCAGCCGCGAGACCCGCATCTCCATTGTACCCGATGGCCAAGGCGTCATGAAGAAAGAGCGCATCGATATTCACCGCGAGCTCATCCCCGGCACAATGGAGATGAAGACCCGCATGTACATCAACGGCGTTGAAGTGGACCCCGACACCCGCCAACCGCTGGCTCCTGCCGCCACCCCGGCTCCGGCTCCCGCCCCGGCAACACCGGCTCCGGCAGAGACCACCCCGGCCCCCCAGCAAGAGGATGCCGATGATACCATCGTGGAGCACGTGCCGGCCAATGCAGAGCAACCTGCCACTCCGGCTCCTGTCCCGGCAGCACCTGCCACTCCGGCTCCCACGCCGGCACCCGCGATGCCCACTACCCCGGCACCCGCGGCCACAGGCACACCACTGCCTGAAAACGAGAGTTTCTGATACACTCGAACAACCACATTTCCCAACGGGCAGGTGTAAAATACCTGCCCCTTTTTTCTTGGCTAATACGCAGGTTTGTGATAGGATACGCACATGATGAAAATACTGGCAGCGACCGACTTTTCCGATGAATCAAAGCCTGTGTTGGATTTCACCGCCAACATGGTGAAGCAGTGTGGTGGCAAAATGTACCTGCTGCACGCGGTGGAGCCTTGCATGATAGATGCCGCCGGCAGTTTGCCCACAGATGACAGCATGCTGGGCTTCATCCCCCCTGTTGGGCTTCCTGACGAGCGTCTGAACGAATGCAAGTGCCTGCTTGAGCGTGCAGATGCCCGCGCCAAGCACCTGGCCGCTACCGTCAGCCGGGAATGGGATGTACCCATCTATGGCAAAGCCGAGGAAGCAGATGACATCGTGGAATGCGTGCACAGCTTCTGCAAGCGGCACGATATCGACCTCCTGGTCATTGGCAACCGCCACCACACCCTGCTTTCCTCTATTCTGTTGGGGAATACGGCCGAAAAGCTGGTACGCGCCGCCACCATTCCTGTGACGGTTGTTCCCTGCGGCAACAAAGCAAAAACCACAAAATGAGAGTAATCTTCCTGGGAGATGTGGTAGGTGAGCCCGGCCGATTGGCGCTCTACCGAGCCGTGCCTGAATTGCGAGCGGAATTCGGGGCTGATGCCATTGTGGTGAATGGAGAAAACGCTGCGGGAGGCAAAGGCATCACCCCCAAAATTGCGCGAGAATTTCTTGAAAAAGGAGTGGATGTGGTCACGCTGGGAGACCATGTATGGGACCAAAGCGACCTGGCACTCTGGCTCGACACGGAGCCCCGAGTCCTGCGCCCACTCAACCTGCAATGCGACAATCCGGGCTCCGGGCGCGTGATTATCGATACTCCGAGTGGCCGATTGGGTGTGATATGCCTGCATGGTCGCACTTTCATGAGGAATGGTGCCGGCAACCCCTTCACCCAAGGCAAGGAAGAAGCCACCACCCTGCATCATGAAGATGGGGTGAAAGCCATTCTGGTCGACATTCATGCCGAAGCCACCAGCGAAAAAGTGGCGCTTGGGTACCATCTGGATGGCTGTGTATCAGCCGTTTTGGGCACTCATACGCACGTACAAACGGCAGATGCGCGCATCTTGCCCGGTGGCACAGCTTACATGACAGATGCCGGCATGTGTGGCCCATACAACAGCGTCATCGGGCGCGATACCGAGCCCGTCCTCATGAGCTACGTGTCCTGCATGCCCTACAAACTCCCCGTTGGCGGTTGGCCGGCCATTGTGAGTGGCGCCTGCATCACCATTGATACAGAAACAGGTAAAGCCACGGAAATCATCCCCATTAACCGCATCTACGAAAAATGATGGATACCGAACGATTTGGGGGAATTGCCCGACTGTACGGTGTACCGGCAGCAGAACGATTAGCTGCAGCACGCGTGGCTGTAGTGGGTATTGGCGGCGTGGGTTCCTGGGCGGCAGAAGCACTGGCACGCAGCGGTGTAGGCACCATCATCCTGCAAGATATGGATGAGCTGTGCATCACCAACACCAACCGCCAGATTCACGCCATGCAGGGCACCTATGGGCAACCCAAAGTGGATGTAATGGCAGAGCGTCTCCGACTCATCAACCCCGGTATTAACATTGTGCCGCTCATGTCATTCTACACCGTATCGGCTCCGGAGCGTCTGTTTGACACAGAGCCGGACGTTGTCATCGATGCGATTGACACCATGCGCCCCAAGGCACACTTAATTGCAGAATGCCGGAAACGCGGAGTCCCCATTGTGACCTGCGGCGGCGCCGGTGGCCGCATCGATGCCTCCTGCATCTGCATGGCAGATTTGGCTCGCACTTGTGGCGACAACATGCTTTCCCAACTGCGCAAAACACTGCGCAAGGACTATGATTTCCCTCTCTACGACCGCTGCCCGGAAGTAGGCATTCCCTGCGTCTACTCCCCGGAGCGCCCGCGTTTCCCGCGCTGTGATGGCAGCGTGAGCTGCGAGCGCGAACCCGGTCAAAAAGGTGGCATAGGCTGCGCCAGCGGCTTTGGTTCTGCCACCCACATCACCGGCACGTTCGGTTTCATGACCGCCGGTGCCGCCCTGCACATTCTTACCTCCACCCCCGCACAAGATGAAGTTCTCTGACCGCACCGCCCGCGCCAACAAGCACACCGCCCGTCCGGAAGCACGTTTCGAAAAAGCCCCTGCCCGCCCCGTCGTCAAATCGCTGGATGAAGGCGCACTACAGGATATTCTGGCAGAGCAGCCTCAGGGCCTCTACCTGATTCTTGATTGCATCCAAGACCCGCACAACCTGGGCGCTATTCTGCGCACAGCAGATGGAGCCGGCGTGGCAGCTGTCATCGCCCCCAAGGACAAAGCCGCCTGTATCACGGAAACGGTGCTCCGCGTCTCCGTGGGTGCAGCAGAAAAAGTTCCCTTTGTGCAAGTGACCAACCTGGCACGCACCATCAAGAGCATGAAAGAAGCCGGTATCTGGTTCGTGGGAACCTCCGACCACGGTGACCGCTCCCTGTACGATATGGACTTGAAAGGAGGCATCGCGCTGGTAATGGGGGCCGAGGGGGACGGCATGCGCCGCCTTACTGAAGAAAACTGCGACTTTCTCATCCGCATCCCCATGTATGGCAGCGTGCCCTGTCTCAATGTGTCCGTAGCCACCGGTGTGTGTCTGTACGAAGCCGTACGCCAGCGCCAGTCCCATGCCTGATAGCCGGACCAGCCCCGCTGCAGCCAGCTGCATCATCCGCATCGAGCCCGCCCCCGGTGTGCGCGTCCGCTTCATCTCAGATATGCACTATGGGCATGAGCGCTGCGAAGCCCCCACCCCCCGAGAACTGGTCGATGGCATGGAGGGCATCGGCATGCTGGTAGTGGTAGGCGATATGGCCGAAACGCGCCAATGTCCCTGGCAAGAGCGCGGCATGGCGCTGCGCGAAGAATTGCGCAGACTTTGCACTGAACGCGGCATTCAACTGGTTGAAATCTCCGGCAACCATGATCCGGACGCCCCCGCCCTGATGGCTCTCTTCTGGCAGGGCCGCGTGGCAGCCATGCACGGGCATGCCCTCTACAAAGAAGTGGCCCCGTGGAGTTGGGAATACCTGCGCAACAAGAAAGCCTGTCGGGAACTGATAGCCACCTTTCCCGATTGTGATACCGATCTGGAATCCCGACTGGAACTCTCCCGGGCCATGTGTACCCTCACCCCGCCCATCATGCGCCGCGAGGGTATCAAAAACCGTTACCTGCGCAGCTTCCTGCATTGTTTCTGGCCCCCGCAGCGTCCCATGCGCATCGTATGGGGCTGGCTCACCTGCGGCCGGCGGGCGGAGCGTTTCATCCGCCGTTTTTTACCGGGAACAGAGACCCTGATACTCGGGCATTTCCACCGCTACGGGCATTGGACATACGGCAAGCGCACCATATTCAATACGGGGGCCTGGTTCAAACATGCCACTCCCTACGCCGTCGACATGCAGGACGGGCATATTATCTCATACTCGAAATGGGGGCATTAACGCTCCTCATCCGATGAGCGGGAGATGATATACTGCGGGCGGCGCTTGATTTCCATGTACATTTTGGCCAGATATTGCCCGAAAATACCAAAACAGAACAACTGAACACCGCTGAGCAGCAGGATGATGCACACCATCGAGGTCCACCCATCCACGGAGTTATGATACAGGTACTGGCGTATCACCAAACTCACCAGCGCCACGGCAGAAATCACCATAAACAAGAGCCCCAGTATGGCAGAGAGGGTGAGCGGAATCGTGGTGAAAGCCACAATCCCTTCCACCGAATACTTGAACAACCTCCAGAAGGACCACTTGGTCTCCCCGGCCACGCGCTCTACATTTTCGAACTCAAACCACTTGGTGCGGAAGCCAATCCACTCGTACAAACCCTTGGAGAAACGATTCACCTCCGGCATCGAGATGAGAGCATCCAACGCCTTACGGGACAGCAATTTGTAGTCACGAGATCCATCCACCAGCTGGGTGGTGGACATGCGATTGATGAGGCGATAAAACCGGCGTGCAAAAAACGAACGGATGGGCGGCTCACCCTTGCGGGAAACGCGCCGCGTGCCGGCGCAGTCATACCCTTCCTCGCGTACGGCCTTGAGCATATCCGGCAGCAACGCAGGCGGATCCTGCAAATCAGCATCCATCACGGCAGCATAATCACCTTTGGCTGCCTGCAACCCCGCCAGGATGGCACCTTCCTTGCCAAAATTGCGGGAAAACGAGAGCCAACGCACGATGGGATACTGCTTGGCCACATCCTGCATCACGTCCAAGGTGTTATCCCGGCTGCCATCATCCACCAGAATAACCTCGGCCTCTACCCCCTCCATACTATCCAACACGCGCGTCAATTCGGCCATGAACGGACGCAAGGCTTCGGACTCATTGTAACAGGGGACAACCAAGGATATCAGCATAGGCGACATGCTACCACCCTCCCCGCCCCAAAACAAGCTCAAAATACGCTACGGCTCGACAAAATGAGCCTCCGCGTGGCGCGTTTGAGTCTTGACCCCAAGCCGCTTTTTTGCTAGTCTCAGGGCAATGGTTAAGCGCATTCTCAGCGGGTTGATGATGCTCTGTGTCATGCTGGTATTCACGGCATGTCACCGGGAGGACCCGAACAGCCGTACCATTCGCATCGGGTGCTTCCCCAATGTGACGCATGTGCAGGCCCTGGTTGCGCGCAACATGAGCCGCACCGGCCATGGGTGGTTCGAGCGCTACCTGCCCGGCTTCCGGATTGAGTGGTATACCTACAATGCCGGTCCCACAGCCATGGAGGCCATCTTCGGGCGCACGGTTGATATCACCTACGTAGGCCCCAGTCCGGCGCTGAATGCCTTTGCCGTGTCGCAGGGACGAGAAGTGCGCCTGATGGCCGGAGCGGTCAACGGCGGAGCAGCCCTGCTGGTTGCTCCGGGAAGCGGCATCACCCAAGCCTCAGATTTCAAAGGCCGCAGCATCGCCACCCCGCAATTAGGCAACACGCAAGACGTATCCTGCCGCGCCTGGCTCACCCGCAATGGGTTGACCTGCACCCTGGAAGGCGCAGGTGATTGCCGCGTAGCCCCCACCCCCAACTCCATGCAGCTGCAGCTCATGAAGCAAGGCGATATTGATGCCTGCTGGACGGTGGAGCCCTGGGTGTCCCGCATGGAAATGATGGCCGATGCCCGTGCGCTGGTGCAAGAACCGGACGTTGTCACCACCGTCATGGTCGGGCGCGTTGCATGGCTGCGCAATCACCCGCAAGAGGCCGCTGCGATATTGAAAGCACACCGCGAACTGACCCAATGGATTCAAGAGCATCCGGAAGAAGCGCAAGCGCGTGTCACCGATGAGCTCACCCACCTGACGCAAGCCCCCATGGAATCCGAGCTGGTGCGCCGGGCATGGCAACGGCTCAAACTGACGGATGCCATCGACCTGCCGGGGCTGGAACAATTTGTCAAAGACGCACAAATGAGCGGATTACTGGATCGGGTCCCCCCGCTGGAAGGAATCATTTACCGGGAACATTAAATGATACAGGAAAAACTACACGAAGAGATACACAACTACCCCACCGCCAAGCTCAGCGTGGAGCACGTGTGCAAGGATTTCATCACCAACAACGGGTCGGTGGTGCGGGCGCTGGATGACGTATCGCTCACCATCAACGAAGGGGAGTTTGTCTGCTTTGTCGGGCCGAGTGGCTGCGGCAAATCAACCCTGCTCAACATCATCGCCGGGCTGGAGAAACCGGACAGCGGCATGGCGCTGATAGATGGCACCCCCATCACCGGGCCGGGACGAGACCGCATGATGATGTTCCAGGAGCACGCCCTCTTCCCCTGGCTGGATGTGATTGGCAACGTCATGTTCGGGCTCAAGCAAAAGCCCAATCTGAATGACAAAGAGCGACTGGAAGTAGCCAAGTATTACCTGTACCTGGTGAAGATGGATCGCTTTGCCCACGCCAACATTCACGAACTCTCCGGCGGCATGCGCCAGCGTGTGGCGTTGGCGCGTTCCCTGGCGCCCAACCCCAAGATTCTGCTCATGGATGAGCCCTTTTCCGCGCTGGATGCCATGACGCGCGAACGACTGTATGGCGACATCCAGGATGTGTGGGAAAAGCGCCGAAAAACCATCATTTTTGTGACCCACAACGTGCGCGAGGCCGTGTGCCTGGGCAGCCGCGTGATTTTGTTCTCACCCCACCCCGGTCGCGTGCGCGAGAAATTCACCGTGAACCTGCCGCGCCCACGCAACATCAACAACCACGATTTGGCAGACCTCTCCCAGGAAATCACCTCTGCCCTCAAAGGCTACACCGCAGCTGAATCAGATTAACCCGCCATGAAACGCGTACTTATCACCATCATCTTCTTCCTGTTGCTCATTCTGGTATGGGCTGCGCTGACAGGCGATTTGGCTTTTATGGGGATAGACATAGCGCTCTGGTCGCCCTATGTTCTTCCCCCGCCCAGCACCGTGGGGCAATACCTGTGGGACAACACGCTCAACGGCAAAATACCGCTTTCCATGCTCATCACCCTGCGCCGCCTGCTCATTGGCTATGCCATCGGGCTTATCATCGGTGTACCGCTGGGGATGCTGGCGGCTCGATTCCGCAGCGTGAATGATACCCTCGGCATGCTGGCGCTGGGGCTCCAGGCGCTGCCCAGCGTGTGTTGGGTACCGCTGGCGTGCATCTGGTTCGGGCAAACGGAGGCGGCTTTGCTCTTCGTGGTCATCATGGGCACGCTGTGGAGTGTGCTGCTCTCCACCCAGAATGGCATGAAAAACGTGCCGCCCATCTACGCGCGGGCAGCCCGCACCATGGGGTCCACTCCGCTGCACACACTGGTATTTGTGACGCTGCCGGCCTCTGCGCCCTTTGTGGTAAGCGGCATGAAGCAAGGATGGGCCTTTGCCTGGCGCTCACTCATGGCAGCGGAAATATACGTTTCTGTGGTTTCAGGTTTTGGCATTGGTCAATACTTACACTACGGGCGCGAGCTGCAACGCATGTATCAGGTCATCGGCGTCATGTTCATCATCATCCTGGTGGGCTTGCTGGCTGATAAGATTCTGTTCTCCCCCGTGGAATCCTGGCTGCACCGCCGCTGGGGTACAGGTAAAGAATAAACCACACTCACCATGGCTGATTGGATTGAAGAACTGCAACGCGAACTGGGCGACTGTGTCCATACGGATACCCCCACGCTGGAAGCTCACGCGGGGGATAAATGGCATGCCGCCCACCTGCCGGAAGCCGTTGTGCTGGCCACTTGCACCGCCCAGGTGTCTGCGGCCATGAAAGTGGCCGCCAAACACCGCATACCTGTCACCCCGCGTGGTGCCGGCGTAGGCTACGTGGGGGGATGTGTCCCCGTGCGTGGGGGCCTGGTCATTTCCACGGCGCCGATGCAACGCATTGTGGAGCTGAATCCGGCAGATGGCGTAGCCGTGGTGGAAGCCGGCGTGCTGACGGCGGATTTGCAGGAAGCCTGCGCTCGCGTCGGTTGGTTTTACCCGCCGGATCCCGCCTCACGCAAAGAATCCAGCATCGGCGGCAACATTGCCACCAATGCGGGTGGCCCCCGCTGCCTGAAATACGGCGTGACGCGTAGCTACGTGCTGGGGCTGGAAGTAGTGCTGGCAGATGGGCGCATCCTTACCTGCGGCGGGCGCACCCACAAAAACAAACAAGGCTTTGACCTCACCGGGCTTTTCTGCGGCTCGGAAGGCATGCTGGGCATCATCACCAAGGCAACACTCCGCATCATCCCCGCACCACCGGCGCGCGCCGCGCTGCACGCCTCCTTCCCCCGCTTTGCACTGGCCGCGCAAGCCGTGCAAAATATCCTGCAAGGCGGGCACCTGCCCTGTGCCATCGAAATTACGGATGCCTACACGCTGACCGCCGCCCGAGCCTACCTGCAAAATGAGGTCTTGCCCGCAGACGCGCAGGGGCACATCATCGTAGAAATTGATGGACAGGCCGATGCCGTGGCCACAGAACTGCAAAGCATCACCCGCATTCTGCACAACACGGGCGCCACCACCATCTGCCCGGCCTGCACTGAAGATGAAGTGGAGCAAATCTGGCAACTGCGCCGCGAGTTCTCGTACAGTCTGAAAGCGACGGGGCTCACCAAGCTCAATGAGGACATCGTCATCCCCCGGTCGCAATTGGTGCAGCTGGTGGAGTTCTGCGAATCCATGCAACAGGAGACAGGCATCCCCGTGGCCTGTTTCGGGCACTCGGGGGATGGCAACATCCACACCAACATCATGGTGCCCAAGGATGCGCAGGGGAAAGACATACGCGAACCGGCCGATGCACTGGTCCACCGTCTCTTCCGGTGGGTGACAGAGCATGGCGGCAGCATCACCGGCGAGCATGGCATCGGTCTCGCCAAAGCTCCCTGGTTCCCCGCAGCTATCGGCGATACGGCCATGGATGCCCACCGCGCCCTCAAGCAGGCGCTCGACCCGCTTCATATCCTCAATCCCGGCAAAATGAGCCTGGACTAATCTTTCCCATGTCAAGATACTGGCAACTCCGAGATGAATGCTGGGCTCTGCCACCGCAGGGCTCCATCATGGGCATTCTCAATGTCACCCCGGATTCCTTTTCCGATGGTGGGGTACACCATACGCCCGCTGCGGCCCTGGCCCATGCCCGCAGCATGATGGCAGCCGGCGCTGATATCATCGACATAGGTGGGGAATCCACCCGCCCGGGCTCGGCGGAAACATCTCCGGCAGAGGAACAGGCTCGTGTCATCCCCGTCATCCGCGCCCTTCGTGCAGAGTTTCCGCAGCTGCGCATATCCATCGATACGCGCCACGCCACCACAGCAGAGGCAGCGCTGCTCGCAGGGGCCGACATTGTGAATGATATCACCGCATTGGTAGATGCCGACATGCGCCGCATCTGTGCCGCCTATCCCTGCGGCATCATCCTCATGCACATGCAGGGCACCCCTGCTACCATGCAGCAAGCCCCGCACTACGATGATGTAGTGGCAGAAGTGCGCCAATTCTTCTCCGACCGCCTCTCCCTCGCCGCACAGGCTGGCATCGCCCCCGAGCGCATCTGTCTGGACCCCGGCATCGGGTTCGGCAAAACAACAGAACACAACCTGAGTCTCATCCGCCACCTGGAAAGTCTGCGCGTGCAAGACCGCCCGCTGCTCATGGCGCTGTCTCGCAAGGCATTTATGGGGCGCATCCTGCAAGATGAGCAGCTTCCCAAAACGAATCCTCTACCCACCGTTGCCATGAGCCTGATGGCGGCTGATTGCGGAGCAGAACTGCACCGCGTGCATGATGTTGCGGAGCTGCGCCAGGCGCTCCTCTTGCGCGCCGCTCTGCTGCAAGCCTGATACGTTTTTTCACACCCATTCCCACCTATGAACACCTGGATTACCGCTACGTTCAGTCCCACCGGTTCCACCCGCGCCATCTCCCAAGCCATCGCCGCAGGTAAGGAACAACAGCACATTGATTTACTGAAGCCCACAGAAGCACAGCTCATCCCCGCCACCACTCCGCTGCTGGCCGTGGTGCCCGTATATGGAGGCCGCGTACCGGCCATCGCCATTGAGCGTCTCAGCGCGCTTCAAGGTGAGGGTGGCCCCGCCATCGCCGTGGTGGTGTATGGCAACCGCGCTTACGAAGACGCCCTGCTGGAACTCAAAAACACGCTGACCGGCTGTGGTTTCCGCGTTGTGGCCGCCGCCGCATTCATTGCAGAGCACTCCATTGCCCGCAGCATTGCCACAGGCCGCCCACACGAGCAGGATAAACAAACAGCTGCCGCGTTCTCTGTGGCTATCGATGCCAAACTTGCCCTCCCCCTCGCCGAACAGGCAGAAGTCTCCGTGCCCGGCAATGAAGACATGAAACCGCTGCCGCAAATGCCTGCCACCCCCATGGTGACAGATGCCTGCGGTGGCTGCGGTTACTGCGCCCGCCAATGTCCCACCCAAGCTATTCCGGCCGGTAATCCGCGCACCACAGATGCCTCACGCTGCATCCTCTGCATGCGCTGCGTGAGCATTTGCCCGCGCAAGGCACGCATCCTGCCGCCCCCGCTTTTGGAGGGGATGACAGCACGCTTGCAGCTCTGCGCCTCAGAGCCGCGCCTGCCGGAGCTCTATGTGTAAACCGGGGCGTCAGATGGCGCCACCGCGGCTCAACATCTGCGTCAATTCAAACTGGAAGGCCTGCAACTCGGCCGGGCTGGGCGTACCGCTCAGCTCGCTCCAGCCAAAGCGACCCATCTGGTCAATCTGCCAGGAACCCTTCACCCCGGAGGGGAACTCCGTCTTGCCGGAAAGCAAGGTACCGGGAATCTGCAATTCATCCAGTGTCACCACCGGTTTACCACCGGCGGGCGCAGGCATGGCTGCGGGTTCCTCCGGTGCCGGAGCAGGTGCAGGGGTCGGCTCTTCCTTGGGTGCGGGGGCAACAGTCTCCGGCTTGGCAACCTCAATCCCGTGATCCAGCAGCAGAAAACGCACATCCATGTAGGTCATGTGCACATCACACTCTGCCACCAGATTTTTCTGGATACCATTCAAATCCACCCCCTGGGCAGCCCACTGGCGCACCAGGTCAAGTTGTTCCGGAGATAATGTTGTTGCCATGCACGCATCTTACTCCTGACCCTTCGCTTTGGCAAGCAGGAAGCGTGCCCGCATCACCTTGCAAGACATAACAGCTTAATTTTGTAAAATTCAACTTTACAAGCACCGCTCGCTTCCCTATCATGGGGGCATGTACAACACCATGGTTTCTGACAATATGGATGCCCTCATCAAATTGGCTCTGGATGAGGACTTCGGGGATGGCGACGTGACCTCCACCTACTTTGTGCCGGCTGAGTTGAAGGCAAAGGCCTTGCTGCGCCCGCGTTCTCAGGGCGTGCTTTCCGGCGTGAAGGTGGCAGAAGCCGTATTCAAGGCTGTAGATCCCACGCTGAAGGTAGAAGTACTGCTACACGATGGCGAAAAAGTATCTCCGGGTGCCATTGTGATGTCCATTGAAGGCTCTGCCCGCTCCATTCTGGGAGCAGAGCGTACCGCTCTCAACTTCATCCAGCGTCTTTCGGGCGTGGCTACCATGACCAACAAGTACGTGAAGGCCATCAACCACACCTCCTGCCGCTTACTGGATACCCGCAAGACCACCCCCGGCTACCGTCTGTTGGAAAAGGCTGCCGTGGTGCATGGCGGTGGTAACAATCACCGTCTGGGACTCTATGACCGCGCCATGGTCAAGGATAACCACCTGATGACAGATGGCGACACGGCGCACTTGCAGGCCTGCATCAACCAGCTCAAGGCAGATAAGCCCGGCGTGGAAGTGGAGCTGGAAGCCGACACCCTCACCCAGGTGGAAGCCTTCCTCAAGCTCACAGGCGTGGATTACATCCTGCTGGACAACATGAGCAATGATGACATGCGCAAGGCTGTCGAGATGCGCGGCAAGAACCGCAAGCCCTACTTTGAAGCCAGTGGCGGTCTCACCCTTGAAACCGCTCCTGCAGCCGCCGAAACCGGTGTGGACTTCATGAGCTTCGGCTGTCTCACCCACTCCGTCCCCTCTCTGGACCTGGGTCTGGATTTCACCGTAACCCGCTAAATGTCATTACCGACCCCGAGAGAAGCCCTCATCACCCTCAACCTGATACCCGGGCTGGGGTCGGTACGCATCCAAGCTCTGCTGGACTTTTTTGGTTCGGCAGAGCTTGCGCTGGCGGCGCCTGCATCCATGCTGGAGCAAGTGCCGCGCCTGGGACCCAAATTGGCCGCCGCTATTGCAGATTGGCGAAATTGCACCAACACCGCAGCAGAAATGGAAGCAGCGGCACAGTGGGGAGTGCGCATTGTCACCCTGCTGGATGATGATTACCCGCAAGCCTTGCGCCGCATGGCCGACCCGCCGATTACTCTCTACGTGCGGGGGGAATGGCAACCGCAGGATGATGAGCGCGCTGTAGCCGTTGTGGGCTCCCGCCAGGCCACCCCTTATGGCATGCTTCAAGCCCGCCGCTTTGCCCGCGAACTGGCAGAAAACGGCTGCACCATCATCTCCGGACTGGCTCTGGGGGTTGATACAGCTGCCCACTCCGGCGCGTTGGATGCCGGTGGCCGCACTATCGCTGTCATCGGCTCCGGCATGGCCCAGCTCTTCCCCCAGGATAATGAAGCGCTGGCGGCACACATTGCGGATGGCCATGGCGCTGTTGTGAGCGAGTTTCCCATGTTCATGCGCCCGGGGCGCACTACCTTTCCCCAGCGCAACCGCATCGTGGCCGCGTGGAGCCAGGCCACCTTGGTGGTAGAAGCCCCCACCCGCAGCGGAGCCCTCATCACCGCCCGCATGGCAGCGGCAGATTATGGGCGCACCGTCTTTGCCCTGCCGGGGCCTGTGGACCGAGTCTCCAGCGCCGGCTGCCACGCCCTCATCCGCGAGGGTGCCATTCTCTGTACCACCCCGGATGAGCTCATGGCCGACATGAACTGGAACAGCTCTCCGCAGCAGCTGAACTTCCATTTTGATGACCCCACACCCACCGATTCTGCTGAAGCAGCAGTCCTGGCAGCCATTCGCGATGGGTTTGACACGCTGGATGCCCTTTGCCCGGCGCTGGGCATGCCCGCACACGAGCTCACCCCCCTGCTCATGCGCATGCAAGTGCGCCGCATCATCACACCACTACCCGGTGGCCGATTCAAATAACGCGAGCTGAAGCCTGAGCAAAAATCACAACATCAAAAAAAAGACATAAATTTGGCTTGCAATTTGCGGCAAGTTGCTGTATAAGTGGCGACCCCTTTCCGCAGTGATGCGGGTAAACCTTTACAAACACAACAAGATATGTCCAAGCATTCCACTCTGAAAGCAACTGGTACCGTCGGCGGTAAGCGTTCTGTTCTCAAGCGTTTCGAACGCGTGAAGCTCCTCAAGGAGCGTGGCCAGTGGAAGGAAGGCCAGAGCCCCATCGGTCTGCCCAAGACCAAGTTCGACGCCTAAGCCGGTGAAGCGCTCTGCTGCAGGGAAAGACGGCGACCAAGTTTACATTCGAGTCCCCTTTCCCTGTACCGGATAGCCCGTCAGGTGTTGCACAACACCGCGACATTGTACCTGGTACAGATTTTCGCCTCACGGCTGTCGAAAGCCGCGAGGCTTTTCCTTTTACAACGAAAAGCACCCTTTTACCCCACCGCTTCCCATGTCTGAAGAACCCAACTATGCAGCCGCCCAGGAAGGCAGCGTGCGCCTCAACAAGTTTCTTGCCTCCTGCGGCTACGAATCCCGCCGTGCCTCTGACCGCCTGATTGCCGAGGGCCGCGTTGAAGTCAACGGCAAGGTCGTAGACACTCCCGGTCTGCGCGTCCTGCCGACCGACTTTGTGAAAGTAGACGGGCACCGCGCTACCCCCAAGGAAGAGGTAGCCATCCTGCTCAACAAGCCCCGCGGCTATGTATGCAGCCGCGATGCTCAGGGTGCCATCGGCACGGTATATGACCTGCTGCCGCCCAAGTACCGCTACGCCAACTACGTAGGCCGTTTGGATGCCGACAGCGAAGGTCTGCTCATCTTCACCAACAACGGTAGCCTGGGGCAGCAGATTGGCCACCCCTCCGGTGGTATTGAAAAGGAATACTGGGTCACGCTCGACCAGGCATTCGACAACAGCGTGCTCATTCAGCTGCTCAAGGGTGTGCGCATCCCCGAGGGGCAAGCCAAGGCCAAGTATATTTCCCGTCTCTCTGCCCGCCGCGCCTGTGTGGTGTTGGAGCAAGGTCTGAAGCGCCAGGTACGCCAGATGTTCTCCTGTCTGGGGCTGCGAGTCCGCAAGCTGGTGCGCGTGCGCATCGGTTCTCTCTGGGGTGGCGATTTGGAGCCCGGCAATGCAGAATTGCTTACTCCCGAGCAGATCCAGCTCGCCTGCACCAATCCCCGCCGCCGCAAGGGGCTGGTGGGCGCCAAGCAGGCCTTCAAGCCCCGCCCCGTGCAGCAGCAGACAGATAGCGCTGATGACTTCGATACCGAGGATGAGGATTACATCTTCAACCCCGCTGACTTTGAAACGGAGGAGGAAGCTCTGGGTATCTCCACCAAGTTTGTCGATGGCGAATCCTACGAACCCGAGCGCGACAATGGCCGCCGCCCCTTTGGCCGAGCCCCCCGCAGCAAGCGTGATTTTGATGGCGAGCGCCGTTCCTTCGGCGACCGCGACCGCAAGTCTTTTGGCGAGCGCCGCTCCTTCGGCGACCGCGACCGCAAGCCCTTTGGCGAGCGCCGCTCCTTCGGCGACCGCGACCGCAAGCCTTTTGGCGAGCGCCGCTCCTTCGGCGACCGCGACCGCAAGCCTTTTGGCGAGCGCCGCTCCTTCGGCGACCGCGACCGTAAGGACTTTGGCGAACGCCGCTCTTTCGGCGACCGCGACCGTAAGGACTTTGGCGAGCGCCGCTCCTTCGGCGACCGCGACCGCAAGCCTTTTGGCGAGCGCCGCTCTTTCGGTGACCGCGACCGCAAGGACTTTGGTGAGCGCCGCTCTTTCGGCGACCGCAAGCCCGCCTTTGGCAACAAGAAGAATTTCCGCCAGGGTGGCCAAGGCAAATTTAACACGCGCCGCCCCTTCAACGGTGGCCGTGGTTGATGCGTCTCAAGCAGTAGCATGAAACATTTCCCTCTTTTTCTCATCTTGCTGGGGAGCGCTCTGCTCCCCTTGCAAGCAGAGTCCCCTGCCGCCGCTCCGGCTGCGACGTTTGAAAGCAATGATTTACAACTGGAGGGGAACTTACACGAGCTGAAAACGCAGGCAGAAGCGGGAGATGCCGCCGCCATGCGCCAGCTCTACATGCGCTATGCCGTAGCCGGACATACCGGCCCCGCCCAGGCCTGGGCCGCCAAATTCCGGCAAGCTTTGATACAAAAAGCGGATGCGGGTGATACCAAAGCCATGCTTTTGCTGGGTACCAACTACCTGGCAGGCCGCGAATACACCGAACCCGACACCGCCAAGGCCGCCGTATGGCTCAGCAAGGCAACCGAAGCCGGCGAGCCCACAGCAGCCTATATTCTGGGCGATTTTCTGACCCGCCAGGGTAACACACACGATGCGCAAGCCGCTTTTGCCCGCGCTTTCACGGAATACAGCAAGCTGGCAGAGGCAGGCAACACCAATGCTCTCTATTGGCAGGGCTACATGCAGCAAAACGGGCTGGGAACCCTGGCAGATGCTCCCGCAGGCATCGCCAAAATGGAACAAGCGGCCGAAAAAGGCAATGCCTGGGCTTTCTCCCAGCTGTTCAAAACCTACGCCCAGGGCTTGGGCATCCCCAAAGATGAGGCCAAAGCCATTTCCTACGCCATCAAAGCGGCAGATTTCACCAAAGATGCTCTCATGGCCTACGCAGCAGCTTGCGCCTACTTCAACGGCCAGGGTGTAGCCAAGGATGAACAGCGCGGCGAACATTACCTGGATATGGCCGTGACCGGCAATCTGGCAGATGCCATCATGCTCAAAGCCAGCCGACTGGAACAGGCGGGCAAGCCCAAAGAAGCCTTTGCCTTATACAACCAGGCAGCCTCCATGGGGCAGCGCGATGCCATGGTCTGTGCGGGCCGCATGCTGCTCTACGGGGCAGAGGGTGTCGATAAAGATGAAGCCCGTGGCTTGAGCATGCTGCAAGCCGCCTGTGACAGATTGGAATCCCCGCGAGCCCCTTACGAAATCGCCTGCTACTATGAAAGCATCGGCGAGCCGGAGCTGGCCAATGCCTGGTATGTGACCGCCAGCGACCGCGGCGTAGCAGAAGCCATGGCACGCCGTGGGCTCCTGCATCTCAACCCTTTCTCCGGGCTCAAGTGGAATCCCACCCTGGCTTACCAATGGTGGACCACCGGTCAAGAAGCCGGCAATGCCGATTGCGCGCTCTACGTGCGTTTGTTCCTGTACGTGTTCATCCCTATTCTCCTTGTGCTGGTCTTCGGGGTTCCCGCCTTTGTGGTGCACAGGCTCAACAAAAAAGCGGAGAAAAACGAACAATGAGCCACCTTGGCGTGGGCATCTCCACAAATGGGGATTTGTGAGTGTGCGCAGTACACTTTTTCATTCACCTTTTGGCGTAGCCAAAAAATTCCCTGCCCCGCAAGTCAATTATGAAAATGAAAAAGGTGAAATTTTACGCCACGCTACGTGGGGAAGGGCTCATTGCCGCCCTTCCCCACACCCCTTTCTGCTAGGGAGTT
>JAFYUJ010000007.1 GCA_017558555.1 Akkermansia sp. | reverse complement strand
TTGGTCCGAGTGCCGAGATTCGAACTCGGGGCCTCTTGAACCCCATTTCTAGGAAACTTGCGGCAGATCATGGCAATTCACGGCAATTCGTTCCGTTTCTTGCCATTTCATTCCCCAAATGTTCACATTAACCAACTACACCGACATATCCAAAACATCATTCCAGAGAAATCTGGTAGACAAGTGGTAGACGGCGGTAGAAACGCAGCCCATCCGTTACAGCTTACACAGCCCCTGCGCCCTCACCGGTGTGGGGGTTGCTGCGTTGTGGGCGGACGGCAGCGGCGGCAGCAGCTGCGCCCGGATGCGAGCGGGAGCCGCCCCCGGGCGCACTGCACCGGCAGCGGAGGCGGAGCCAGCAGCCGCATGGCTGCAGAGCTTCGCCGAATCGTCAGCCCACCAGATCACCACCAGCCCCCAACAGATGCACCCAGCTACCGGAAGGAGATGCGAGAGCGCAGCGGCTCGCATGGTAGGCGGCGGTACGCACTTCGTCAGGGGCAGAGACTCCCCGCCGCCGGTCTTACCCAGCCAGAGCCGCAGAACCAGCCACAACAACAGACCAGCCCCCGTGCGGCTCGGAAATGGAGCTACCGACCCAGACCATGCCCTCGGCTTTCTGCTTACCACTCTGTCCACATTGCGCCCCTGCGCCCAGCTTCCGACCTCTGAGCTGTGGCAGTACCACGCAGAAGCCACCGGTTTACAGAATGTTCAAAAACCACCGCTTGACATACGGTGTAACACCCTGTATTATAGTGGTGGAGGTGATAATATGCCCACTGATAAGAAACGAATCAACCTGTCTATCCCCGAAGAGGTATACGAAAGACTGACCAAATACAAGAAAAAGAACGGCATTACCTCTGATGCCGGAGCCTGCTTGCAGCTCATCGTCCGCCAATTGGATGCCATCGACAATACGGAGGTCATGCTGGACATTGTCCGCAAGTTCTCCGTCGAGGAACTGAACCAGATTTCTGAGCAAGGAGTGTCCCAGCTCAAAGGACTCGCTGACAACGGCTTCCTGCCCAAGTAAGAACAGACCGCCAGCACCCCTCCCGGCAAGTTGGTGATGCTGACGGCCTCACATGACCGCAGATGCAAGCCACGCACTGACATTATAGGGCTTCCGGCTCCATTTTGCAAGTGCCTTGCACTGCCGTTTGCAAAGGTTAGTATTACCCTTTGCAAACACGAGTTTTGCGTACACTTTGTACAGAAAGGAGATTCAATGCCCCGCAAGCCCTCTTCCCGCAAGTTCACCCTCACCATCAACAACCCCAATGACCACGGCTTCGACCATGCCAGAATCCGCTCCATCCTCTCGGACTTCCCCGGATTGGAATACTGGTGTATGTGCGACGAAACCGGGGAACAGGGAACCTACCACACCCACCTTTACATGGCGTTCCGCAACAGCGTCATGTTCGACACTGTCCGCTCCAAGTTCTACGGCGCACACATCGAACCCGCCAAGGGCAAGCACCGTGAGAACCGGGATTACATCCGCAAAGAGGGAAAGTGGCTGGACGATGCCAAGCACGAAACCAACCACCCGGAAACCTTCGAGGAATGGGGCGAGCTGCCCCCGGACAGGAGCAAGTCCGAAACCCAGGCCGAACGGATCATGCAGTTCGTCAAGGACGGCAAGACCAACGCCGAGATCCTGGAAGAGCTGCCCACCGCCTACAACCGGCTCAACTACATCGAACAGGCTCGCCAGTCCATTCTGGAAGCCAAATACAAAGATGACTTCCGCAAGCTGTCCACCACCTACATCTGGGGCGAAACCGGCGCAGGAAAAACCCGCAGCATCATGGAGCAGCACGGCTATTCCAAGGTCTACCGGGTCACGGACTACGCCCACCCCTTCGACAACTACAAGGGGCAGGATGTGATTCTGTTCGAGGAGTTCCGCAGCAGCCTCCCCCTCGCTGCCATGCTCAACTATCTGGACGGCTATCCTGTGGAGCTGCCCTGCCGGTATGCCAACAAGGTCGCCTGTTACACGAAGGTGTACCTGGTTTCGAACATCCCGCTGCATGAGCAGTACCCCAATGTGCAGCAGAA
>JAFYUJ010000048.1 GCA_017558555.1 Akkermansia sp. | reverse complement strand
GGTAAGCTGAGTGACAGCGAAGAGCAAAAGCGCGCGTCAAGCAGAAACCTGGTGGTCATAGCCCAATGGCCCCACCCGGTCCCATTCCGAACCCGGAAGTGAAACATTGGAACGTCGATGGTAGTCGGACGATAGGTCCCGCGAGAGTAGATAGCCGCCAGGGTTAATAAAGCCCGCAGAACGAAAGTTCTGCGGGCTTTTCCGTTTGCCGTGCGAAGCGCAGCAAACCGTTCCCGGCGCGAAGCGCCCATTCCCGAGGGCGATAGCCCTCCATTCCCGTGCGAAGCACCGTTACCTAATCCCTCGCAGCTCCTACGCCTCGGCAGGATGAACACTTCCAACTTCCAACTTTCAACTTTCCCTCGTCCCGTCTTCGCGTCTCGCAGTCGCTCGCTTGCTTCAGGCTTCGGCAGCTACGCGGTCTACGCCCAGACAGGTCGCCGAGGCCTACGCCTGCCGGAGCAGGCTCCGAGAGTAGATAGCCGCCATCCGTCTTCGAGCTCTGCTGCGCAGGCTCTACGCCGTGACAGGGGCTTTTCCGTTTGCCGCGCGAAGCGCAGCAAACTGTTCCCGGCGCGAAGCGCCCGTTCCCGAGAGCGATAGGCCTCTATTCCCGTGCGAAGCACCATTACCTAATCCCTCGCAGCTCCTACGCTGCGGCAAGCTTTGAGCCCACGAAGTGGGCGGCATATTCGTAGCGACGGGGTGAAGGCGCCCCGCTTGCGGGGCGAGCGGAACCCCTCGTTTCCATGACAACAAGAAAACGGAGCCCGGCCTATGGGCGGGCGGCATAGAGCGGGGCCGGAGTTGTTGGGGGGATAGGAGGTAGACGCTGCGCGCCGAGGGTGAAGAATGGTGCAGCCAGCCCCGGAGCACAAGCCGCTGCGGCGGAGTTTCTGCAACGAGTTGAGCGTTTGCGGAGTAACTTCGAGCCGGATACTACTCCGTTGACCCCTTTGCAGGAAAAACTGGTGGAGCAGATTGAGCAAGCTTTTGCCGGAGTTCAGTGCCTGAACGAACCCTATGTTTTACTTTGCGGAGAAGCTCTGCAAAGTCAAGTTAAAACGAAAGGGCATGGCCATGCTCCTGCCTTCGCTCTGTGCCCGGTTCTCCCCCTTTGCTGCGCTCACGGGACACGATGCCGCAATCGCCGAAGCCTCCCGCCTCACAGACGCTCCTACATGGAGATCACCGGGCGCATCAAGAAGCTCCTACCGCACGAGGGCTTGATTATCATGGCCCCCGGCACCCGCATCCCAGTGGAGGATATTGTGGAGGTTACTGTTTCATCATATGTAGAGAAATGCAGAAAAAAGGCATATTAAATACGATAATTTCTTGCAAAAAAGGCGAAAACTGATAGAATTTGCTGGAGTTCAGAGTCCATCTGCGCTCTGTTTCCGTGTACCATGGTCAATACAGGCATTTTCTCCCAGACTGATATTAGCGGCACCACTCGCGTGGATTCTGCAACGATGTCGTTTACGCTTGCTGCTTATGCCCATTTGCCGCAAGAGCTTATTGGTTGTACATGGAGAATCGCTTTGCCGGAATCAGCATTGGAGGATTGGCAAATTCTAAATGCAGGAGAAGAGAGAGCTTTACATAATACGCTTCTGACTCAGTCATGGGCTATTGAATGCCTTGCCTGGATTCAGTCTGGCAAGGCAGATATTCGTTGTACTACCATACGCATGGAAAGCATGGTATTCTACAACGAGGATTTGATATCGGGAGGTCTGATGGGAGCTTGTTCCTTTAATGCTAAGGGATTTGGTCTATTACCTAATGACGGAGGATTCACCGGCTGCGTCCCGATGATTCCCATGCAATGCCATGCCATTAACGGATTGTTTGACCAGGCCTGGAATTCGGCTACAGCGTCTTCTGTAGTAGGCGAAAAACTGGATTTCCTTTCGCGCACACATCCCGCCGCTTGGGTATACTATAAATCCTGTTACAAGCTGCTGGATAACGCCAAGCTTCCCAAAGATTACATACAGGGGGAGACTGGCTTTTATGACTCGCTCATCTGGAAAAAATTGTTTTCATACCAGAGGGATGGAGTCGAGAGTCTTCTGGAGATGCTGGAGCGTTTCGGCGGCTGTATCCTGGCGGATAGTGTCGGCTTAGGTAAAACATACGAGGCATTGGCCGTCATCAGATATTACCAGCTCATGAACAAGAAAGTGCTGGTGCTTTGCCCCAAGCGCCTACGCGAAAACTGGGATGCCTACCGTTACAACAGCAAATTCAATGAGTTTGCAGAGCAGCCTTTCTATTACGATTTATTCCACCACACAGATCTGGGGCGTTCCGGCGGTATGAGCCATGGGCGAGCCCTGGATACGGTGGAATGGGGTAATTATGACCTCGTCGTCATAGATGAATCCCACAATTTCCGCAATCGCTCCACCAAGGCGGATAAAACGACTTCCCGCTACGATTTCCTGATGCGTAAGGTGGTACAGGCTGGAATCAAGACCAGAATCCTGTTACTCTCCGCTACCCCGGTCAACAATAAGGCCAGTGACTTACGCAACCAGATTCTGCTGATTTCCGGGGATAAGGATGATTTCCTGAAACCTCACGGTATTGAAAGCATCAGTAATACCACCCGCATGGCGCAAGCGGCCTTTACTAACTGGACGCACCTGCCGGAGGAAGAACGCACATCGCAGAATCTGCTGGATTCTCTCGGGCTGGATTATTTCCAGTTGCTCAATCTGCTGACCATCGGTCGCTCCCGCAAACACATCAAAACATGGTACCCGCACGATGCTGAGGGTGTAAATCTCTTCCCGGAGCAGCTCCCCGTGCGCAATACCTATGCAGAAACACAGCACGGCCTCGTGCTCCCGGTGGAGGAAATCAATGACCTGTTGGCTCAACTCAACATGGCTTCCTATCGACCGATTGAGTACCTGTACGAGGAATACAAAGAGGTGTATGCCGGGTACGACCAGCAGATAGAAGGTAACCGTACCTTCAAACAAGCAGACCGAGAGAACAGCCTCTCCGCGCTCATGATGATGAACCTCCTCAAGCGTATGGAGAGCTCTGTCTGTTCGTTCGCCCTCACCCTCTCCAAGCAGATTGCTACAGCGGAGGACCTGCTGGCTAAGCTGGATTTATACGCGGAAAGTCAGGATTTTCTGCTCGCCGCTGCTTCTGAGGATGACTTCGATGATGAAGATGTGGAGGAGTTCTCTACTGTCATTGGTCAGCGCATCAAGGTGGATTTAAAGCATATTCAGCGCGAACGCTGGCGCAACGATATAGCTGCCGACTTGGATATTATGCGTGAGGTAAAAGCCCTTTGTGGCGATGCTACACCGGAGAACGATGCCAAGCTGGGCTTGCTGCGCAGCCTTATCCGCGAGAAAATGCAGCAGCCGCTCAACATAGTGGATGGCAGCCCCAATCGAAAGATTATCATTTTCACCGCTTTTGCCGATACGGCGCAGTATCTGTACGAGGCACTCAACGAAGAGCTCCTTTCCCAATATGGAGTTTACACAGCTTTGCTTTCCGGCAGCAATCGCGATACGAATCTGGAGGAAGTCAAAAAGCGCCAGGAAGATTTGCTGGCGGCCTTCTCCCCAAAGTCAAAAAATGGTTTTGATTCAACAGCTACTGGAGGCCGGGAAATTGATATCCTGATTGCTACCGACTGTATCTCAGAAGGTCAGAACCTGCAAGGCTGCGATTATCTCATCAACTACGATATCCACTGGAACCCGGTGCGCATCATTCAGCGTTTCGGTCGTATTGATCGAATCGGCAGCCCCAACAAGCAGATTCAGCTGGTCAATATCTGGCCTATGCCGGATTTGGATGCCTACATCAATTTGGAGCGACGCGTGCTCGGGCGCATGACCTTCCTGAAGATTTCATCCACCGATGCAGACTTCCGCGACAAGCAGCTCAAATCCCTGCGCTCCGGCAAGCTGGATATCGACTCCATCGACCAGAATTGCGCTATCTCCGACCTGAGCATGCACCAGTACCGGGCGGATTTTGCCAACTTCCGCAAGAAACACCGCAGGCTCATCGAACAGCTGCCGTCTTATTTTACCGCCACGCTGGATGTTACGCATACTGATATTCCCGCCGGGGCGTTCTTCCTGTTGTGCTCGCATGCTTCCATGGCTTTGGCTTCCCGCCAATATCCTTTCATGCCCTACTTCCTGCTGCATGTGGCGGAGGACGGCGCAGTGACGCACAGCTACACGCATGTGAAGAAGTGCCTGGATATGCTCAAAGCTCTGGCCATGCCCCATGAGGAAGTTGTGCCGGAGGCAGAGACTCAGTATATGCAGCAGACCGATAACGCCCGCAAGATGAGTCGCTACACAGATTTGCTCGCCGCTGCCGTTCGTTCCATCACCGGGCAGTCGGAGGAGTCTCAGGCGGCCAGTATCTTCTCCCCCGGTGGTACAACCATTGCCAAGGGCGGCAAGACGCGTGGTGTGGATGATTTTGAAGTGCTGGCTATGTTAACTCTCACGCGACAGGATGGCTGATTTCCCGACAGTGTTGGCAGGCATGCTGCCGGAGTCAGCATTGCGCGTGGGGGTGCGTCTTTCTAAGGAGCTCCTCCGCAAGCACGCTGCACGCGTCAAGGGGGACAAGGCTCTTATTGATGCCGCCGTTTCTTCTGCTTGGGTGACAACCCTGCGGCACGATACTTGCGGCGTAGCGCCCTACAAAAGCGAAACAGAAGGAGACTTTTCCGAGCTTCTGGTGGTGGGGGTACAGGCTCACGCCGACGTTACCCCGGCGCAGATGGGCCGCTTGCAGCAGCTCATTCACATCGCTGTGCAGTACCCGCTTCTTCTGGCTGTGAATGCCGAGAATGCGGCGTATCTGTCCCTTCTCCCGCAGGGAGCTCCGCTGGAGGCTTTGGTGCGGGCTCAGGCGTTGCTCTCCATCCCGGAGTTCTTCTGCTATGTTGCTTGGCAGCAGGAGACTCGCCCGCCCCACCTCATGGCGCTGTTCCATCGCTGGTCTTGCGCTCTGCACGCCCTTGCGCTCATGCAAAACAAGCCTGCCGTTTGCGTTGATTTGCCTTTCGTTCCGCTGGATTCTCCGCATGTTGCCACTCAGCTCATGGCTGATTTACATTGCTTGAATCAGGAATGGAAATCTGTCTCTCTGGAACTCAAAAAGTCTACCAATCCGCAACAGCGTATCACACTTTCCAAGAAACGCCGACACCTTGGTACGCAAATCTGTCAACTTCTCCAAACTCACCACATCCTCCCTTAAGCTATGCCGTACGAAAAATCCTTCCCCTCTTCTCCGGAAGCACAATCCTCGTCCCCCATTCAAGAGAATCTCCGGGCTCTCGCCGCGCTTTTCCCCTCCGTGGTGCGGGATGGTCAGGTGGATGTCGATGCTCTCCGTCAGCTCTGCGGTGAAGCCGTAGTGAAAGAAGATGAGCTGTTCGGGCTTAATTGGCGCGGTAAAGCGGAAGCCCGCCGTGCAGCTCTTACGCCTTCTCTCGGTACTCTCCGCCCCTGCAAGGAGGAGAGTAAAGATTGGGATACTACGCAAAATCTTTATATCGAAGGCGACAATCTGGAAGTCCTCAAACTTCTGCGTAAATCATATGGTGGTAAGGTGAAGATGATCTATATTGACCCGCCTTATAACACCGGTAAGGAGTTTGTGTATCCAGATGATTATCAGAACAGTATTGAAAATTATAAGAAACTGACGGGCCAAGAAGGTAAGTATGCGGCTAATGTCGAAACATCTGGGCGATATCATACTGATTGGCTCAATATGATGTATCCTCGTCTTGCACTTGCTCGTGATCTAATGTGTGATGATGGAGTGATTTTTATAAGTATTGATGAAAGAGAATTTAGCAATCTTAAAGTATTGTTACTTGAAATCTTTGGTGAGGGCAATTATGTTGGCGAGATAATTTGGAAAAATAAATTTGGCTCTGGGGCTAAAACTAAGGGATTTATAGGGGTTCATGAATATATTCTAACTGTTTCTAAAAACGGAGTAGTAGATTTAAATAGACCGCTGAATAAAGAAGAACAGGAAAATTACAATAAAAATAAGGATACCAAATTTCCATATAGAGGAGGATTTGTTACTCAACCTTTAGCAGTAACAACATTCGATGACAGACCTTCTCTTGTGTATCCTGTATTTTATAAAGGACAAGAAATTTGGCCAAGAAAACAATGGGTCTGGAGTAAAGATCGGCTGTATAAGGCCATAGAAAATGATGAAGTAGTTTTTAATTTACAAAGCGATGGTAGTTATAATTTGAGGTCAAAAAAATATTTAATTGACGAAAATGGCAACATGCGGCGGGGAAAGCCTACAACTTTTTTTAATGAAGTTTATACGCAAAATGGAACTAATGATATTAGAGGTTTATTCGCAGATAGCGTGATATTTGATTACACAAAACCTGTTGATTTAATCAAATATCTGTTATCTTTTGCTGTGGATGAAGATATTCAAAAGGATGGTATTATTCTCGACTTTTTCTCAGGCTCTGCTACAACAGCCCATGCTGTAATGAAGCTTAATGCCGAAGACGGAGGGCATCGACGTTTCATCATGGTTCAGCTTCCCGAGCCCTGTGACGAGAAAAGCGAAGCCTACAAAGCTGGTTACAAGAACATCTGTGAAATCGGAAAAGAACGCATCCGCCGTGCTGGTGAAAAAGTCAAAGGAGAAGCCGGGCTTGCCGGGCAGAGTCTGGATATTGGTTTCCGAGTTTACAAGCTGGACAGCAGCAACGTGAAGGCGTGGAATCCGCAAGCGGAGGACTTGGCGACAGCAGTGAACAATTATGCTGAACACTTAGTCGGAGGTCGTACGGAAGACGATTTCCTGACCGAAATCATGCTGAAGAGCGGCATTGATTTGGTGGAAGAAGTGGAAGAACGCGAGATTGCGGGGCACCGAGTGCAAAGCTTGGGTTATGGGCAGTATTACGCCTGCATGGCGGCGGATTTGGCGGACGACGCGGAAGAGGTTGCTCTGGGCATCGCCGCATGGCACGAGAAGAATTGCACCTTTGCCGGTGGCGAGCAGCAGGACACTTGCACCGTGTTTGTAGCCGACCGTGCTTTTGAATCGAACGATGCTGCGAAGATGAACTTTGTGGCCATACTGGAGCAACACGGCATCTGCAACATCAAAGCCCTGTAAGCCGCCATGAGCAAGATACGACTGCATTTCGAGCCGAATCTGGAGTACCAGCACCGCGCCATCGAGGCGGTGTGTGGTCTGTTTGAAGGCACAGAAAGCGGCAACCATGCGTTCAGCGTCAGCTTGCCCGTTGCCTTGAAGCAGGGCGAGCAGAAACTGGGGCTGGAATTAAGTGTCCACAAAAACAGCACCACGCTCTCCGGCAATGAACTGCTGCGCAACCTACAGGCCATTCAGGAGCGCAACGGCATCGAGATGTCCGGCGAAGTCAAGCCGGATGGCTGGCATTTCACCGTGGAAATGGAGACCGGCACGGGCAAGACCTACGTCTACCTGCGCACCATCTACGAGCTGAACAAACGCTATGGCTTCAGCAAGTTTGTGATTGTGGTGCCGTCCATCGCCATCAAGGAGGGCGTGGACAAATCCATCAGCATCATGCGGGAGCATTTCCGCACGCTGTATGACGGCGTGGAGATGAACAGCTTTACCTATGATTCCGCTCGCTTGCAGGAAGTGCGCAACTTCGGCAATTCCGACAAGCTGCAAATCATGATTTGCACCATTCAATCCATCACAGATATCGGCAAGGAGGCGGAAGAAGAGTTCCAAGATACCGCCAAGCGTAAGGGAGGCAAGCGAGCCAAGCGCGTGATGTACACCGTGAGCGAAAAGACGGATGACCGCAAGCCCATTGAGTTTATCCGCGAATGCCATCCCATTGTCATTATCGACGAGCCTCAGAATATCGGTACTATAGGTGAGGAAAAAGGCATTGGCTGCCTGCATCCTCTCTGCACGCTGCGTTACTCTGCCACGCACAAGAACCTGTTCCACCCGGTGTATGCGTTGAATGCGGTGGATGCCAGTGCGCAGAAGCTGGTAAAGGGGATTGATGTAGCCAGTATACAAGCCAACATCACGCAAGTGGAACCATATATCAAGCTGGTGAGCACATCGCCCAAGAAAGGCGGCAGTGCCAAGCTGGAGGTTCTCTGCAAGACGGCGAGCGGTGACTACGGGCGCGAACAGGTGGAGGTGCAGCCCGGTACGCTGCTGGGTATGTGCACTCATTGTACCGGAGTCTATGACAACGTGGTGGTTCAGGAAGTACACGAGGACTATATCGTGTGTAACCACTTGGAAAGCCCTCTTTTTGTTGGGCAATCCACCGGGGGAATGGACGAGGAGCAGATAACCCGCGCCATGATTCGTGCCACCATCGAGGAGCACATGAAGAAGGAAGTGAAGCTGCGCCCTAAGGGAATCAAAGTGCTGAGCCTGTTCTTCATTGATCAAGTGTCCGACTACCGTCAATATGATGCATCTCGCAATCGTAAGCCTGGCCCGTTGGTGCAGATGTTTGAGCAGGAGTACGAGAAGATCATGCGCATGCCGCAATACCGGAGCTTGTATGCCGAAGGTCAGCTACCGACTGCAGAGGAGGTGCATGATGGCTATTTCTCCATCGACAAGGGCAAGAAAGGACAGGATGATATCTGGACGAATACAGAGGACAATGCCAAGGGCAAGGAAGCCGCCCAGCGAGCCTATGCGCTCATCATGCGTGACAAGGAACGCCTGCTGAGTCTGGATGAGCCGCTGAAGTTCATTTTCTCGCACTCCGCTCTCCGAGAAGGCTGGGACAACCCGAATGTGTTTCAGGTGTGCGTGTTGCGCGATATGAGCAGCATTGTGTCCCGCCGACAGGCGCTGGGGCGTGGCCTGCGCCTGTGCGTGAACCAGGAGGGTGTACGCGTACGTGAAAGTGGGGTTAATACGCTCACAGTCGTGGCTCGCGAGGATTTTAAGACCTATGCAGCCCAGTTGCAGAAGGAATATGAAGCGGACGGCGTGAAATTCGGTGTTATTAAGAAAGCTCGATTGGGCGTGCTGGAATATACGGATCATGAGGGCAACACCGTACGACTGGGACAGGAATTGGCTCAGGTAGTGCTGGATGACCTGCAAAGCAAAAAGCTCATTACCATGGAAGGCAAGCCTACCGAGGAACTCAAAAAGCAGTTGGATGCCGGTACCTATCAGGTGCCGGAAGCCTGCCGCTGTGCTCAGCTTCAAATACTGAGCCGCCTGCGACAGCTCACCCGACCGATAGAAATTAAGGATGCTCGCGAGAGGCAGACCGTTACCAGCCGTTACGAGAAAATGCGACTGGATAAGGATTTCCTTGAACTCTGGAACAGAATCAAGAAGAAAACAACCTACCGCGTACAATTCGATTCCGAAGAGCTGATTAGCAATGTCATTGGCGTGCTGGATATTGAGCTCGCCAAAATTAAAGCCCCGCTTATCACCAAGACCGTGACTGAAACCGTGATGGATATCAACGGCATTCAATCTGGGGCACAGAAGACTACGGTCACGGTGATGGATACGAGACAGGTGCCGGTGGGGGATATTCTGACCACTCTGGAGGCAGCTACGCACCTGACTCGCAAGACGCTTAGTCGGATATTGACCGGGATTCAGCATCTGCAAGCCATCCGGTTCAATGGGCCTCTGTTTGAAAAGACAGTACAGCGCGTAATCCGGGCTGAGATGAAGAAGCTGATGGTGAAAGGCGTGAGTTACAAGCCTGTCACTATTGGAGAGAAGGAATATAATGCGCAGGAGTTATTCAAGGACACGGAGGGGTATCTGGATAAAATGATTCAGGCAAGCGGCAAATGCGTGATGGATCACGTTATCTGGGACTCAGAGATAGAGAAACAGTTCGCCATAGACGCAGAGGCCTGCGAGCAGGTGAAAATGTACGTCAAGCTACCCAGTACCTTCCGCATTCATACGCCGCTTGGACCCTATAATCCGGACTGGGCACTTGTACTTGATGTGGAGGGCAAGAACCATCTGTACTTTGTCGTAGAAACAAAGGGCACGGATATGCTCGGCGAGCTCCGGGATAAGGAAAGTGGCAAGATTTACTGTGCAGAACGGCATTTCAATACCGTTGCCGATGGCCAGGAAAGCCCCGCGCGCTATCTGGCTCCGGTTGCATCGCTGTCTGAAGTCATAGCAAGCGTAAGATGAACGCCTGGAAAAGCAACTAGCCTATGTCAGCAAAAAGTATCCTCAGCCTTACCCATAAAGAAGCTCGTTCTTTCTTTCTCAGACCTTCTAGCTATTGCACCTTTGATTTGCCTGGTTATTTTACCTTTGGAAATGTTTTAAAAGAGGCAGAATCAATAATCAAACAAAAAAAGGGATTAAGGAATTGCTGCGTTCTAAAAGATCCAACAAAAACTAACAAAGAATCGAACATTCTGTACCCAAGTAATTTTCACGAAGTAAATTATACAATTTTTGCAAATAAAGATGCTGACTTGTCATGGCGACCATTGCAACTCATACATCCTGTTTTATATGTTGCTTTGGTTGATTTGATTACAGATAAAGACAATTGGAACAAAATTGTTGGTAGGTTTAAATATTTCAGAAAGACTAAGTGCATAAGGTGCAAGAGCATGCCTGTATGTTCCAATATAAGAAACGATGTTCAACAAATTTCAAATTGGAGAAAAGATGTAGTTAATGAAACGTTAAAAAAGTCGATAGACTTCAACTACATATATGAAACGGACATAGCCAATTGCTATTCATCCATCTACACTCACTCTATTACATGGTCTTTACATGGAAAAGAAGAATCGAAACGACTTCTCCAGAAAGATAAGCTTAGGGGAGAATTAGGCCATAGTATTGATTCCATGATACAAGGTATGACCTATGGTCAAACTAACGGTATTCCGCAAGGCTCCATATTAATGGACTTCATAGCTGAAGTAGTGTTAGGCTATATAGATATCAAATTAGAGAGAGCCATCAAAGAAAGCAAAATCACTAATTATTATGTCATAAGATTCAGAGATGATTACCGCATATTTGTAAACACTAGGGAAGATGGACAGCAAATATTAAAATGCTTGTCAGACGTTGCTCATGACATGGGGCTTCGATTAAATTCATCTAAAACAAACAGTACTGATAGCATCGTTCTAAAATCAGTAAAGAAGGATAAGATTGCTTTAATAAATGATTTTCGTGACTATAAATCCTATATAAATCGCTCAACCTCTCCTAGTAAACAGCAGGCGTATTACATTGATTATCTTCTAAAGATATACACATTTAGCCTTGATAATCCCAATTCATCACAAATATCAGCTCCCTTAACAGAATTGTTTGAATCTATTATTGAACCTGATAAAATCCACAATAAACGAGAAATGATAAGCATTATTGCAGATTTGGCTTATCGCAATCCATCTGTCCAGTTATTTCGCACCTATATCGGTATAGTGTCTAAATTGATAGAACCATATGCAGTCTCTACTAAAAAAAGTCTAATGGGTAAATTCTGTAAAAAGATATCAAGATTAGCCAATACGGACTATCTTGATATATGGATGCAGCGCCTCTTGACCCCAATAGGCATGCAATGGAATTTTTCGACCAGATTGTGTCAAATTATTTCAGGAACAAGAAAAGAGTTGTGGAATAGTGATTGGATGAAACCAGATTTAAAGCAACGTATTGAAAGTTGCTCTATTTATGACGTTGCCGCCTTGAGCGCAATTCCTGCGGTTCTCTCAATAAAGGAAATCAATATCTTTTCAAATCCATATATTGAGGCTCCCGAAAAATGATAATTCCTACTTCCATTTATTAACCATGCCTGATAAAAAAGAGTCTTTATTGTTAATGTACACCACGCCTGATGGGATAACAAAGGTCGATGTAGCCTTTGATGAGGATACGGTGTGGCTGACGCAGGATCAGATGGCGGAGCTGTTTCAGAAATCAAAGTCGACGATTAACTATCATATTCAGCAGGTGTATGAAGATGGAGAGCTTAATCGGGATGCCACTATGAGAAAATTCGAAAATTTCGAATTTTCTACTAAGCCGTTGAACTTCTATAATCTGGATATGGTAATTTCCGTGGGATATCGCGTCAAATCTCAGCGCGGTGTGCAATTCCGCTTGTGGGCTTCCGGTATTATCAAGGAGTATATGCGGAAGGGCTTTGCCATGGATGATGCCCGGTTGAAGGAGCTGGGGGGCGGTGGCTATTTCAAGGAGCTGCTGGCGCGTATACGCGACATCCGCGCGTCGGAGAAGGTGTTTTACCGTCAGGTGCTGGAGATTTATGCCACGAGCATTGATTATGACCCTAAGGCTGAGATTTCCATGGAGTTTTTCAAGAAAGTGCAGAACAAGATTCACTACGCCGTGCATGGAGAAACGGCGGCAGAGGTGATTTACCACCGTGCTGATGCCGAGAAAGAGTTTATGGGGCTGATGACATTTTCCGGGAGTCAGCCGACGCTGGTGGAGGCCAAGGTAGCGAAGAATTACCTGAATGAGAAGGAGCTGCGGGCGATGGGGCAGATTGTTTCCGGGTATCTCGACTTTGCTGAACGCCAGGCAGAGCGAGAGCAGCCTATGACGATGCAGGACTGGGCGGCGCACCTGGACCGCATGCTGACGATGAGCGGTGAGCAGTTGCTTCTGGATGCCGGCAGCATCAGCCACGAGCAGGCCATGGAAAAAGCCACGGCTGAGTTCAAAAAATACAAAGCCCGAACCCTCAGCAACGTGGAGCAGGATTATCTGCTATGCATGAAAGATTTGCAGAAGAAGGGCAAGGAGTTAAAATAAGCTATGAATCCTATCAGCTTCGACACTTACATACGCCGGAATGCCTACCGGAACGGCTGGGATAACTGCGAGCCAGATGCTGACGGCACCGGTCGCTGGCTGAGCTCCACCGCGCACGAGGGGCTGCGGCATGGGAACCATGGCATTCTTACTGCAACGGGCAGGGAGAGAAGCCCCGGAATTGCTCCATAAAAAAGGCACCCGAAATGGGTGAAGCGGGGCGGCCGTTTGCTGACCTGGCAACCCCGCTCGCCCCCGGCAGGAGCCGGGGTACCGGCTCGGAGGTGTCCTCGCCTCTCGGGGCGCGGGAGCCTACTAGGCTTCCGCGTGTGCTCAACAACCGCTCATGCCCTGCGGGCACCCGGTGAACCGGGGCGCTTATCCATCGCCTGCAACAGGTCAGGGTAAAGCGCCATATATCGTAACGTAAAACAACCTAAGTTGTTGAGACTTAGGTTGTTTTGCGTTATGGAGCATAGGGAACTCGAATCCCTGACCTGTTGCGTGCGATGCAACCGCTCTACCAACTGAGCTAATGCCCCGAGGGGTGTTGATATGTGGGGATTGTAGCGTGTTTGGGGTGGGGGTGCAAGCTCAATGTGTGGCTGTGTAGGGAATTTTTTCTTGCATGGGGGGTGGGGTGTTGGGTAGACTGGGGGCGAGATGCGGAGGTGGATGCCAGGGATGGTGCGAGTGCTGGTGGCTGTGCTGTTGATGGGCGCGGCGGTGGGGTGGTGTGCCACGCCGCGGCAGTTGGAGCGGGCTCGGGGGCTGAAGACGCGCCAGAGCGCGGCAGCCACGGCGAAGCAGCAGGCGTATGCCGAGTGGTGGCACGCGCTGCAAGCGGCGATTGTGGAGATTCACAAGGGGGGCGCCGGGGGATATAGCACGCAGGATGCGGCGCATGATGCGCTGAGCGCGGCTTTTGTGTGGAATGAGCGGTTGCGTTTGCCGGTGTTCAATGCGCGTGGGGCCCGGCCCTCGTTTTGTTCGGGGGCGGTGTATGCGGCGGTGTTGTCGGGGTTGATTCGGTGGGATGCGCGGCACCGCCAGCGCTGTATCAGCGAGGAGGCGTGGCAGGCGTTGCTGCCTACGCGTGTGGCCGATGGGGTGGGGGCCTGGGGCTGCGCGAATGCGAATGGGCCGGGCTTTGCGGTGTTGGTGCACCGGCTGGGGGCAGGGGTGAGTTTCACGGATTGGCGGCGAGCCCGCCCGGCGGATGTGATGAAGATTTGGTGGACGGATAAGATTGGCCGCAGCGAGCGCGGGCATTTGGTGATTTTGGTGCGTGATGAGGGGGAGAGTGTGCGGGTGTGGTCGTCCAACGTGGGGGGAGATGGCGAGCCCGGGGGCTTTGGGTTCAAGACGGTGGCGAAGAAGGATATCAAGCGGGTGGTGTTCACGCGTATTACCAACCCGGCGGCGTTCAACAATGCGCCCAGGATTGGCGAGGATGCCTGGCTGGGCGAGCTGCTGCAGCGCGATGTGAGCTGGGAGGAGTGCGCCCGCCGCTGCGGGATAGCTCGCTGATGGGCGCAGGATGCGGCGTGCGCAGGGTGTTTGTCATATTCTTAGCTGTTAGATTTGAAAAAGGGTGTGAGGTTGCGTAGAATGGGGGTATGCAAGCAGACGAGCTCAAGTATCCTGGTTCGCGCCGCATTTATGTGCCGGGCGCGATGTTTCCGGAGGTGAAGGTGGCCATGCGCGAGGTGTCGTTGTCGGACTCGGTGTTCCCGGATGGCACGACGGAGCCCAACGAGCCGGTGCGTATTTATGATTGCTCCGGGCCGTGGGGGGATGAGGCGTTCCATGGCGATGTGGGGCAGGGGCTGCCGCGCTTGCGAGAGGAGTGGATTGCACGGCGAGGCGATGTGGCACAGGAGGCCGATGGTACGCTGCGCGCTGCGGCGGTGTGCACGCCGCCGACCCAGCGTGCGTATGCCTGCCGGGGCATGATTACGCCGGAGATGGAGTATGTGGCCATTCGCGAGAATCTGGGGCGCGAGGCGGCTTTCAAGGCGATTTATGATCAGTTCCCCAGCGCCAAATCCCGTCCGCAGGAGGCGCAGCAGCTGCTGGATGAGCTGGGCACGGGCATGCCGCGCCCCAGCGAGCTGGAGGCCATGCCCGGGTTTTCGCCACGCAGCCTGGAGCGCCGCGCGGAGTTGAACTACCAGCACCCGGCAGAGCAGCGCGGGGGCCGCATGCCGGCGTTTTTTACCCCGGAGTTTGTGCGCGATGAAATAGCGGCCGGGCGGGCGCTCATCCCCGCCAATATCAACCACCCCGAGGTGGAGCCCATGATTATCGGCCGCAATTTCCTGTGCAAAATCAATGCCAATATCGGCAATTCGGCGATTTCCTCCGGCATTGAGCAGGAGGTGGAGAAGCTGCGCTGGGCCATTCATTGGGGGGCCGACACGGTGATGGATTTGTCCACCGGCAAGGATATTCACCAGACGCGCGAGTGGATTCTGCGCAACAGCCCGGTGCCTATCGGCACGGTGCCCATGTACCAGAGTCTGGAGAAATGCAGCGGGCGCGTGGAGCACCTGAGCTGGCCCATTTTCCGCGATACGCTCATCGAGCAAGCCCGCCAGGGGGTGGACTATGTGACGATTCATGCCGCGCTGCTGGAGCGTTTTGTGTACCACACGGCGCGGCGCGCCACGGGTATTGTCTCCCGCGGTGGCAGTATTATCGCCAAGTGGATGATGATCAACAAGCAGGAGAACTTCCTCTACACCCATTGGGATGAGATTTGCGATATCCTGGCCACGTATGATGTGGCTATCTCCATTGGGGATGGTTTGCGCCCCGGCTCCATTGCCGATGCCAATGATTTTGCCCAGCTGGCCGAGCTGGAGGTGCAGGGCGAGCTGACGAAGCGCGCCTGGGCCAAGGGGGTGCAGGTGATGAACGAGGGGCCCGGCCATGTGCCGCTGCACCTGGTGCCGGAGAACATGCGCAAGCAGCTGGATTGGTGCTACGAGGCGCCTTTCTATACGCTGGGGCCGCTGGCTACGGATATTGCCCCCGGCTACGATCACATCACCGGTGCCCTGGGCGGGGCTATCATTGCCCAGCGCGGCTGCGCCATGCTTTGCTATGTGACGCGCAAGGAACACCTGGGCCTGCCGGACAGGGAAGACGTGCGCGAGGGGGTGGTGACCTACAAGCTGGCCGCCCATGCTGCGGACCTGGCCAAGGGGCACCCCGGGGCACAGCTGCGCGATAATGCCTTGGCCAAGGCTCGCTTTGAGTTCCGCTGGGAGGACCAGTTCAACCTCTCGCTGGACCCGCATAAGGCGCGCGAGTACCACGATATCACCCTGCCGCATGCCAACGCCAAAAAGGCGCATTTCTGCTCGATGTGTGGCCCGGATTTCTGCGCGATGAAGCTCACGCAGGAGATTCGCGACACGGAGCGCGGGAGCTGACCCCGGCAGCGGAGGCAGCGCGGGTTATGCCTTGCCCCTCCGGACCCTGGTAGGGATGCTTTTAACCATGGCATTGGATTTGAGAGCCAAATCCGATGCCATGGTGCAGCCGCAATGCCTGCACGAGACGGAGACGCGCGCGTGGATAAAGCTCAGGGAGGTGACCTCTACAGGCTCGCTCTGCATGGCCATGCTGTGGTGCCCGCATGCCGGGCAGCGCAGGTAGTGAATACGGATGAGGAAGCTTGCCACCGCCAGAAAAAGAGTAGCGAACGCCAGCAAGGCGATGCTCTCCCGCTCTTGCTCCGGGGCAAGGAAATAGAGCTGATAAGCGGCCCAACCCAGCACCGCCAGAGCAGGAATGCTGATACACAGCAGAGTTGCTATATACTTGTGATACAAAGGGTAGGATGTGTTGCTCGCCGGTTTCATGAGCCTTGGGGGGGCATTTGTTGCAGATGGCTTTCTGCGCTGGGCGGGGAATCATTCGTCTTCCGTATATTCGGCCAGCCAGGCGGTGAAAGTTGGCCGGGGTGCGAGAACCGTCGTGAGGAAGGGGACAAAGTGTTTTTTCTGTCCGGCGGGGGTGATGGTGATTTGCCCCTGTTGGCAGATGGCTATTCCCTGCGGGGCCATGCCCAGCAAGGCTTTGTTGCATGGGATGTTGGCCTTGCGGCAGGCAGCGGTGATTTCGCTGTCTCTCAATTCAGAAGCATCGGGGGCGTAGAAGATTCCCACCCAGGATTCGGTATCCGGCAGCAGGTGGATTTGGATGATGTGGCCGGCGCCATCGTTCCAGGAGAGAAAGCGCTTGGCGGGGGTGTAGCATGTCAGCTCGTCTTCGGCCGCCAGTTCTCGGAAGTTGGTCAACAGGTCTTCATGGCTCAGGGGGAAGTCTATCGTGCTGCTTTTGAGTTTGCGGGCGGGCAGGGTGGCCAGTTTGTTGCGGCGGCGCAGTTGGTTCCAGCCCTCGATGTCATTGAGGAAGGTGCCCACCATGAAGATGCACAGCAGCAGCCCCATGAAGAAGGCTATGTACAGCTCCTGCCACCAGCAGATGCCCATGGCCACCGCGCCCAGGGCAAAAAGCACGAAAGTGATGGTGAAACGCCACTTGCCCAAGTGCTTGAACAAGAAGAATCGGTAACACAACAACAGGACAAAGAGGATAAGAAGATACAACATGGCTTGATGATGAATGGTATACCCGGCTACTTTAATCGTGGGGAGGCGGCGCGCCTCACTTGGGGGAGAAACCGGAGGAGGGGCGGAAGGTGAGCTTGGCGTGGGCGGGGTAGGTGGTGATGTGGCCGGTGTTGATGTCGAACCCTTGGCGGGCAGGGCGGGAGACCTGTTGGAAGGTGCCGAAGTGGGGGATATGCACTTTATCCTCCCGGGCGGCAGCATCGAGGATAGATGCAAGCACAGCCTCTACGGCGGCAGAGGCTGTGTTGCGGGTGGTGCCGGAGCCCATATAGCGCTGGACTCTGGCGATGAGTTGTTTTTTGTTCACTTGTTCTTGAGCGCATCGCGGATTTCGCGCAGGAGGAGGATATCCTCGGGCGTGGGGGGCGGCTCGGGGGCCGGTGCGGGTTCGGCGGGCTTGGAGAAGCGAGCGCGCAGCTTGCACACGATGCGGATGGCCCAGAAAATTGTGAGCGCGATGAGGATGAAATCCACCACAGTCTGGCAGAAGAGGCCGTACTTGATGACCGGAGCACCTTTTTCTGTGCTCATGGCATAGCTGAGCTCTGCCAGGTTTTTGCCTCCACCAGTCATCATCGAGAAGGCGGGCATGATGATATCATTCACCAGAGAGGTGACGATTTTGCCGAATGCGCCGCCGATGATGACACCAATGGCCATGTCGATGACGTTTCCTTTGAGGGCGAATTTCTTGAATTCATCGACCCAGGCGGGTTTGAGTTTCTTAATCATGATAGCAGGTGTGTTTTGGGTTGAGAAATCAGATGTGTTTGAAGGCTTTCACGCCCCATTCGCGGCAGGTCCAGGTGGAGCCATCCTCGCTGGTGAAGATGCACACACCGCCGGTGGCGACTTTGATGTCGTGCTCGGCGCAGAAAGCATCGTAATCCCCTGTGATGCAGGGAGCAAAGCGGATGGTGCCGTTGGAGGAGACGCAGAGGAGCGTTTCGCCATCCTTCACCTCGGCGGTGAGAGCCTGCCAGTTGGCGCAGATTTGGTCCACATCCACCTTCCAGCCCGGGGGCACAATGGCCTTGGCATTCCAAAGGTCGATGATGGCTTCGCCCTTGGCCATGATTTCCTCGGGGGTGAGGGTGGCGGGGTCGGTGCCCTCGGCCTTGGCAGCATCGGTGCCCAGGCGGGTCATCACGGCGTCTTCCGTCTTGTTTTCATCGGGGCCGTAGTCTACCTCGATGAAGCGGTGGTCCGGCTCCACGGGGCAGGTGCAGCCCAGAGCCTCGGCGGCCAGGGCGGCGGTGCCCATGGTGCGCTTGAGGGGGGCGGCCAGGATGCGGGTGGGCATGAGGCCAAGCTTCTTGAGGTACAAGCCGACACCGCGACCGCGCTCTTCTTCAACGAGCTCGAGGTCGGTGTTGGCACCTACGCGGGTGGGCGTTTCGCCTTTGCGGAAAGTGTTGCCGTGGCGGGCAATGATGAGTGTTTTCATAGTGTTAAGTATGTAGTGAAAGATGGTTAAGCGAGGTCTTCCTCGATGCGGAGATTATCCACGATATACTGGCGGCGGGAATCGGTGTTGTCCCCCATGTAGAAGCGCAGGATATCCTTGAGGTTGTGGGTGTTTTCGAGGGTGACTTCCTCCAGTCGGATATCCTCGCCGATAAAGTTTTTGAACTCGGCGGGGGAGATTTCACCCAAGCCTTTGAATCGGGTGATTTCCGGGGAGCGGCCGAGTTGCTTCACCGCTTTGTCGCGCTCGCTTTCCGAGTAGCAGTAAATGGTTTTCTGCTTGTTGCGCACGCGGAAGAGCGGGGTTTGGAGGATGAAGAGGTGCCCCTCGCGGATGAGATCCGGGAAATACTGAATGAAGAAGGTGAGCAAAAGCAGGCGGATGTGCATGCCGTCCACATCAGCATCGGTGGCGATGATGACTTTGTTGTAGCGCAAGTCCTCCATGCTGCGGTCGATATTGAGCGCCAGGTGCAGGAAATCCAGCTCTTCATTGCGCTTTTCCTCGAAGAGGGCCGCGCGGTTCATGCCGAAGCTGTTGGCAGGCTTGCCGCGCAGGGAGAACACGGCCTGGGTCTCGGCATCGCGAGCGGTGGTGATGGAGCCGGAGGCGGAGTCGCCCTCGGTGATGAAGAGCATCGTATCCTTGGCGCGCTTGTGCTTGGTGTCGTAGTGCACGCGGCAGTCGCGCAGTTTTTTGGTGTGAATCTTGGCTTTCTTGGCGCGCTCTTTGGCCACCTTGCCGGTGATGCCGGCTACCTCCTTGCGGGTCTTCTCGCTCTCCTTGATTTTTTCCTCCATGGCCTCGGCCACGTCGGGATGGCGGTGCAGGTAGTTATCCAGCTCCTTGCCCAGGAAGTTCAGCACGAAGGTGCGGATGGTTTCCTTGCCGGGGCCCATGGTATTGCTGCCCAGTTTGGTCTTGGTTTGCGATTCGAAAACGGGGTCGATGACCTTGATGCTGATAGCGGCCTCGATACTGGAGCGGATGTCGGAGGCCTCGTAGCTTTTCTTGAAGAAGTTTTGCAGGGTCTTGGCGATAGCCTCCTTGAACGCCGCCTGGTGCGTGCCGCCCATGGTGGTGTGCTGGCCGTTCACGAAGGAGTAGTACTCCTCGCCGTACTGGTTGCCGTGGGTGATGGCTACTTCGATATCATCGCCCACCAGGTGGATGGGTTCGTAGAGCGGCTCTTCGGTCATCTCCTCTTTCAGCAGGTCCAGCAGACCGTGGCGGGAGATGATGTTTTTGCCGTTCAGGTTGATGGTGAGCCCTGTGTTCAGGTAGCAATAGTAGCGGCACATGCGGCTCACAAACTCCAGATTGTACGCGGCATTTTCTGCAAACACGGTGCGGTCTATCAGGAAACACACGCGCGTGCCATCCGGTTCATCAGTGGTTTCTGTGGTGTCGGAGCCTTCTACCAGCTCGCCCTCGCGGAATTGAATGCGGCGGGTCTGCCCCTCGCGATAAGCCTGGATTTCAAACGCAGAAGACAGGGCATTCACCGCCTTGATGCCCACGCCATTCAGACCAACGGATTTTTTGAAAGCCTCGCCATCGTACTTGCCGCCGGTGTTGATTTGGGCGGCGCATTCGTAGAGCTTGCCCAGCGGAATACCGCGCCCGAAGTCTCGCACCTCGCAGGTACCATCCGGGCGAATGCTCACCATGATTTTTTTGCCGACCCCCATCACGAACTCATCGATAGAGTTATCGATGACTTCCTTGAGCAACACATACAGGCCATCATCGGCCATCGTGCCATCCCCGAGCTTGCCTATATACATGCCCGGACGCATCCGGATGTGCTCCCTCCAATCAAGTGTCTTAATTGCATCCTCCGTGTACTCGGCTTCCATAATACGCGTACAATATACACGAAACCGCGCGCCCCCGCAAGGAATTTGTCCGTTTTCTTTTCATTCGCAAGATGAAATGTAGCATTTTGTCTCCGGATAGAGAGGATACAGACGATGCTTTGGGGGGTGTTTATATGATTGGAGAGCTAAAAACATGGAGAAAACGCTACATGGAATATAAATAAAATTTTAAAAAAGATATAAATAAGTATTGACATTATGTAGCAAAAGCGATATATAAACGCCGGTGCCTGTAACGACAGCGGTACATGTATGGCCGCTTGTCAACCGGGCTAAACTACTAACAAACCAAACTATCACAACCATGATTACGACCCTTACCATCGCATCTCTCAGCCCCTTCATGGTGGCTGATGCCCAGGAAAAGGTGGCTGATATGCCCCAGAACGAAGTGGCTGCTTACAACTGGTCCACCCAGAACGCCTCTGAAGGTATCTCCGAGGGCGATTTCGACATGAACGCTCGCGGTTCTTTCAGCTTCATCCCCCATGGCAACGGCGCTCAGTGCGTTGACGACTGGTACCTTGGCTAAACAAGTATCTCGCTTTCAAGGCAGTGCTGCACATAGAGGTGGCACTGCCTTTTTTCGATATAGATATCTCACTTTTCAAGAGCGCCATGATTTTGATTCTCAGCAACAGTGTTGATGTGACAACGGATTTGATGCTGCCGCACCTGCAAGAGCGAGCGGATGTTTTCCGATTCAACATGGACTTGTGGCGTGATTATCAGTGGAATATACATGCCCACGGGTTTGAGCTGCAGGACCCGGTGGGCCGCGTGTGTACAGAGCAGCTGACGGGTGCTGTGTATGAGCGCAAGGTCATGTTCAACCCGCCGCGTATCGATGAGCCGGCGGGCGGGAGCCAGGAAGCCTGGCTCCGCAGCGAAGTGCAGATGATATGGTCGAGCCTCAAGGATTGGGCCTTTCATGAAGGGAAATTGGCCGTCATTCACCCCTCGCCGAGCGGGACCTGGTACAAATGGCGGCAGATGCGCCATGCGGCGCGCTATTTTCGCGTGCCGGAGTGGCAAATGCTGCATGGCACGCCGGTGACTTTATCGGCACCGGTGGTGTGCAAGACGAATGGTGTGACACCTGTTGGCAATGGCACGGTGTTGACGGTCAATAAGGTGGACCCTGCCGCGGTAGATGTGGCGTACCCGTGGTTCTTGCAACAGATGGAGGCCGAAGCCAGCGCGGATGTGACTGTGGCATATATTGCCGGCAAACTGTTTGCCAGCGAGTTTTCAAGAACAGATATGCGCGGCGTGGATTCGCGCACAAGTTCGCTGGAGCATCCCGAGCGTTGGGTGCCGTGTGAGCTGAGTGCCGATGAGCAATGCCGCATTGTGGAGATGATGCGGGAAACCGGCCTTTCCTTTGCCCGCCTGGATTTCTTGCGTACCCCCAAGGGGCTTGTCTTTTTGGAATTCAACCCCAATGGCCAGTTTGCCTGGCTTGATATCAAAAATGAGCGCGGCTTGTTCACCTGCATCGCAGATGAAGTCTGGCGCGTTCACCAACAGCACCTTTCATGAAACACCACCCCCTCTTCAAACCTGCACTCCAATTTTGCATCAGCCTGTTGTTGCTGGCTGCCGCCGTCATTGCCGTCCTGTATCTCCTCCTGAGTCTGGCCGCCTGAGTGCATTTTGACGCAATATTCGCTTCACATCGGGCTCTTGCTATGTTAGAATGATTCTATGCAAGAGCCCAAGGAGACGCATATACGCATACGCGGCGCACGCGAGCACAACCTGAAGAACGTGGATGTGGACGTGCCGCTGCGGGGGATAACCGTGGTGACGGGGCCCAGTGGTAGTGGTAAGACATCTTTGGCTATCAATACCTTGTATGCAGAGGGGCAGCGGCGATATGTGGAGACGTTTTCGCCCTATGTGCGCCAGTTCATGGACCGCATGGACAGGCCGGATGTGGATGCCGTGGAAAACGTGCCGCCGGCCATAGCCCTGGGGCAGCGCAATTCGGTGAAGAACTCGCGCTCGACGGTGGGGACGATGACCGGCGTGAATGAATACCTGAAGCTCATCTACTCTCGCCTGGCCATCGGGCACGATGCCGAGGGGCGCGAGGTGCGGCCTGTGACCCCCGCGGAAGCGGCTGATGCCCTGATACGCGAGCAGAGCGGGGATGTGTTGGTGTGTTTTGCGGTGCGCCCGGTGGGTACCTTTGAGGAAATGCAGCAAGCGCTGCAGGGGCAGGGGTATCTGCGTGTGCTGAGTGGGGGCGAAGTGGTTCGCCTGGAATCTGCGACGGAAGCAGCCCTGGGGATGGAGCAATGGCTGGTGGTGCAGGACCGCGTGAAAGCAGAGGCTCCGAACCGCGCACGCCTGACCGAAGCGCTGGAAACAGCCATGCGGCACGGGCAAGCCGTGGCGCGCGTTGCCCGGCGCGCGGAGGATGGTTCGTGGGGCGAGCTCCGCGAATTCCGCAATGATTGGTACCCGTTGGAGGAACCGCGCCCGGGGCTGTTCAGTGGCAATTCTCCGCTGGGGGCATGCCCGGCTTGCAAGGGCTATGGCCGAGCCATTACCTACGATTACAACAAGGGGATTATAGCGGATAAATCGATTCGGGATGGGGCGCTGAAGATGCTGTCATCCGGCACATTATCGCAGTGCTATCATGATTTTGTGGTGGCCAACAAAAAGGCACGGGCTGTGCGCATGGATGTGCCGTGGACGGAGTTGACCCCGAAAGAAAAAGACTGGGTTTTCTACGGCAACTGCGGGGATATCGACCCGTGGACGGCCTCCGACCACAAATTGTGGTATGGCTACAAAGGGATTTTTGACGACATGGAAAAGCATGCGCACAAGATGACGGTGCGTATCTTCCTGTCCTATTACCGCGTGTATCGCGTGTGCCCGGAGTGTAATGGCGACCGCCTGCGCAAAGAGGCGCTGGCATTCACCATAGGCGGGTTGACGGTGCCGCAGGTGCAGGCGCTGCCCATGGATGAGCTGCTGCCGTGGCTGGATGCGCATGTGATTCCTGCCGCCGCGGACGACCGTTCGTTGCAGCAAGGCGTGCAGGAGCTGCGCAGCCGCGTGGCTTATTTGTGCGAGGTGGGCTTGGGCTATCTGGCCGCAAATCGCCTGACGCGCTCCCTCTCCGGCGGTGAGATTGAGCGAGTGAGTCTTACCTCGTGCCTGGGGGCCGCGCTCACGGAAACCTTGTTTGTGCTGGATGAACCCACGGTGGGCTTGCATGCGCGCGATACGGCCAGGCTGATATCGGCCATGCGGCGTTTGGCCAACCGAGGGAATACGCTCGTTGTCGTGGAGCATGAGGAAGCTGTGATGCGTGCGGCAGATCATCTGTTGGATATGGGCCCCGCCAGCGGTGCCGAGGGTGGCCGGGTGGTGTACGCCGGTGCCCCGGAGGGCATTGTGCATGCCCCCGCTGCGCTGACTGGTCAATACCTGAACGGTAAACGCCGCATACCCGTACCGAAGCGCCGCCGCAAGGCCAAACAACACCTGCGCATCGTGGGGGCAGAATGCCATAACCTGCATGATTTTGATGTGGATATCCCGCTGGGGGTATACACGTGCCTGACGGGTGTGTCCGGCAGTGGCAAAAGCACCTTGGCTTGCCATGTGTTGCATGGTGCTGTGCACCCGGAGGACCTGGATGATGAAGACCAGGTGCGGGTGAAGAAGATAGCCGGGCTGGATTTGGTGGAGGATGTGGTGCTGGTCGACCAGAGTCCCATTGTGCGTACACCGCGCTCCACCCCGGCTGTGTACATCGGCATTTTCGATGAAATACGCGCCTTGTTTGTGGCAGAGCCTGCGGCCAGGGCACGCGGTCTCAAGCCCGGGTACTTCTCCTTCAACAGCGGAGAGGGGCGATGCCCGCGCTGTGCTGGCTTGGGGCAGGAAAAGGTGGAAATGCAGTTCCTTTCCGACATTTTTGTGCCCTGCGCGCTCTGCCATGGTACCCGCTACACCCCCCAGGCTCTCACCATCACCCTGCTGGGGTATAACATGGCCGAGATGCTGGCACTGGACATTGCCTCTGCGGTGCGATTGTTCGGGCGTGAGAAAAACGCCCGCGCCCGCCGCATTGCCGAGCGCTTGCAAGTGCTGGTGGATGTGGGGCTGGGGCACCTGGGGCTGGGCCAACCGCTCAACACGCTCTCCGGGGGCGAAAATCAGCGTTTGAAATTAGCGCGCATCCTGGTGGATGCCTTTGCAGATGCCAACACCGGCAAGGGGAAGCTGTTGATTTTGGACGAGCCGGGCACGGGGCTTCACTTCTCGGATTTGGAGGTACTGTTGCGCGTGTTTGACCGTTTGGTGGAGCAGGGCCATACCCTGTTGGTGATTGAGCATAATCTGGAGCTGATTAAATGCGCGGATTATGTGATAGATCTGGGCCCGGAAGGTGGCGTGGGCGGCGGGCAGATTGTGGCTTGCGGCACGCCGGAGCAAGTGGCGGCATGCCATGCGGGGTATACGGCCCATTATCTGGCAGACATCCTCGGCCAACCGGAGGTTCCGCTGCCCGATGGCGAGCTGCTGGCGGCCGAAGGGGAGACTGTGCCCGAGGGTGTGATTGCCTTGCGTGGGGCGCGCCACCATCAGCTGAAGAATATCGATGTGGATATCCCCCGCAACCGCATGACTGTGGTGACGGGGCTTTCCGGCAGCGGCAAGAGCACGCTGGCCTTTGATATCGTGTTTGCGGAGGGGCAAAAACGCTTCATGGATGTGATGAGTCCCTATGCCCGGCAATTCACAGAGCAGATGGAAACGCCTGATATTGACCGCCTGACGGGTCTGCCACCCACCGTGGCCATCGAGCAGAACCGTTCGCGCGGTGGGTGCAAATCGACTGTGGGCACCGTCACAGAGATTTGGCAGTTCCTGCGTTTGCTTTACGCCAAGCTGGGGCAGCCGCATTGCCCGGATTGTCATGTGCCTGTGGGGCGGCGCTCTCTGCAGGAAATCCAGGCGCTGGTGCAGCAGGAGATTGCCACCCGACCTGAGAGCCTGATGATAGCCGCTCCGGTGGTGCGCAACCGCAAGGGGCATTATGCCGATTTGGCTCGCTGGGCGGCCCGCCGCAAGTACCCCTACCTGCGGGCTGATGGTGTGTTGGTGGCGCCGGATGAGTTCACCCCGCTGGACCGATACTCCAACCACGATATCGACATTGTGCTGGCGGATATCCGAGTGCAGGGCAACCGTATCGTGATGAATGGGCAGGATTGCGATTTTGCCACGTTGACGGAAACCGTCAGCAAGGCTTTGGAAATGGGGGATGGCTTTATTCGTCTGCTGCGCCCGCAGGGTGATGAATTGCTGGGTACGCGCCTGACCTGCCCGCAGTGCGGCAAGAGCTATGAGGACCCAGAGCCTTCCACCTTCTCCTTCAACTCGCCGCACGGCTGGTGTCCGCGTTGCCTGGGGCATGGGGTGGTGAGTGCCGTGGGCATGAAAGCCGGTGAGGAGCGCATGAGCATGCTGGAGCAGGAGCTGCGCTATGACCGCGATGTGGAGCGCGCCGCCACGAAGGAACAGGTGGCGTGCGAATGCCCTGTATGCCGTGGGCATCGCTTGAACTCTTTTGCCCTGGGCGTGACGCTGTTTGGCAAAAATATCACCGATATTGGTTGTCTGGATGCAGATTCCGCGTTGCGAGAGGTGGAATCCTGGCATTTTGAGGGGCGCGAGGCGGAGATTGCCCGCAACGTGGTGGCGGAGATTGCACCGCGCCTGCGTTTCTTGCAACGCGTTGGGCTGGGGTATTTGACCATGGACCGCGCTGCGACAACGCTGTCCGGCGGCGAAACGCAGCGTATTCGCCTGGCTGCTCAGCTGGGCTCGGAGTTGCGCGGTGTCCTCTACGTGCTGGATGAGCCGACGATTGGGCTGCATCCCCGCGACAATGAACGCTTGCTTTCCACGCTGGATGAATTGAAGACCCGCGGCAACACCTTGTTGGTGGTGGAGCATGATGAGGAGACGATGCGCCGCGCCGACCATATCATCGACCTGGGGCCAGGCGCAGGGGTGCATGGCGGGCAAATTGTGGCCCAGGGCTCGTTTGCAGAGGTGATGCGCCATCCGGATTCAGTCACGGGGCAAGCCCTGGTGCATCACCGGAAACACCCATATTGTGGCAAATGGCTGCCGCTCAAATCAGCCGAATGGCTGGAGGTGGAGGGCTGCCGCCTGCATAATCTGCGGGATGTGATGCTTCGCATCCCCCGTGCCCGACTGACGGTGCTCACCGGCCCCTCCGGCGCGGGCAAAACCTCGCTGATGACCGGTACGCTGGCGCCTGCGGTACGCCTTGCCTTGGGCGGTCAATTAGCTCCCGGGGAGAAGAAAACCTGGCGTTCCGCGCATGGGCTTGATTCTGTGCGGGCGGTGTACCAGGTGGACCAATCGCCGCTGGGCAAGACCCCGCGCTCCACCCCCGCTACCTACATAGGCATTTTTGATGAAATCCGCCGTCTGTTTGCACAGAGTGCAGATGCCCGCCGCCTGGGCTTTGATGCCGGCCGTTTCTCGTTCAACACCGCAGCCGGGCATTGCGAGGCATGCAAGGGAACGGGCTATCAGAAGCAGGAAATGGATTTCCTTCCCCCGTGCTCGGTGCCTTGCGAGGCCTGCCGTGGTGCGCGCTACAATTCCCGCACATTGCAGGTGCGCTACAAAGGAAAGACGATAGCGGAGGTGCTGGATATGAACATGGAAGAGGCTGCCGAGTTCTTTGCGGCACAGCCTCGTCTGGCTGACCCGCTGCGCTTGCTCTGCGAGACCGGATTGGGGTATTTGACCCTGGGGCAGGCCAGCAATACGCTTTCCGGCGGCGAGGCGCAGCGCATCAAATTGGTGGCTGAGCTCATCAAGGGGCGCCGCGCAGCGCTTACGGCTGTACGCCGGGGCAAAGCTCTGCCGCAGGATTTGTATCTGATTGAGGAGCCAACCATAGGCTTGCATCCGCATGATGTGCGTTTGCTGGTGATGGTGCTGCGCCGTTTGGTGGAAATGGGCAACACAGTCGTGGTGATTGAGCATAATCTTGAGCTCATCTGCGAGGCTGATTATGTGATTGACGTTGGCCCGGGAGCCGGCTGTCAAGGTGGTACCATTGTGGCGCAGGGCACGGTGCGCCAACTTGCCAAGGCTGATTCTCCCACGGCACCCTTCATCCGAGATGAATTAGCATGAAAGGTTCACCGTCAGTTGCGTGCCTGATACTCTTGGCGCTGATGACCGCCTCCTGCCGCCAGGTGGCAGAGGTGGTGGCGCCCAAGAGTATCAACCCCGCGGTGGTGCAGCAGGCCGCCCTGCCGGGCAGTTGGTACAGCTATATGCCGGAACGCGCGCCGGGATTTTGCCTGTGTACCAATACGGCATTGGTGTGGCACGACCCGGAGATGGACATTGGCTATTGGTCGGGCTTGCATCCTCGCGCCCCGCATCGTGTGCTGATGGAGGCCAAAGGCTCCACCTTTATCCTGCATAAACGCTATATCTGGGATGGTTGCTCCGTCGGCGAAACGCTGCCCAGAGATTTGATGCCCAGCCTGCGCCATGACGCGTTGTACCATGCGCTCAAAGAAGGCGCTACGTTCTCCCGACGCCAGGCAGACTTGGCCTTTCTGCGAGACCAGCGCCGGACAGGGGTCGGCGGCGCGTGGTTCAATTACTTATGCTTGCGCGTGTTTGGCGGTGTGTTCAACCTGCCAGATGAGGAGAAAACGCTCTTGGTGCAACCTCAGGAAAAAGAAGAGACTCCGTGAGGACGGAGTCTCAGTTCTTGCCGCGGTCTTCCGGGAAATTGCGGTAACCAATGCTGAGCGGCGCGTGTTTGTCCAGCAGTTGGCGGTCGTAGCGGCGAGTGGGTGGTTCCAGATTGCCCAGGGTGGGACCCGCGTTGAAGAAGTATTGCAGGTAGTAGGTGCCGCGGTAGCCCAGATGCTCGCATTCGCGTATCATTTGCAAGAGGTCTGACTCCTCCAACAGCCCCGGGTGAACGGTTGTGCGAATCTCGTACGGCAGCCCGGAGGCTTGCAGCTTTTGCAGGCAGCGGGTGAAGCGATTGAACAATAAATCCCCACCCGGTACTTTCCAGGTGCGCGTGCTGGGCATCTTGTTGTCCATGGCCACATAATCCACCAGCTTGCGGTCGATGAGCTCGCTCAGCACATCCGGATTACTGCCATTGGTATCTATCTTGATGAGATAACCAAGGGCTTTGATATCGGTGCAAAGACCAACGATATCTTCAATGAGGGTCGCCTCGCCGCCGGAAAGCACAACGGCATCAAGAAACCCTGCGCGCTCCCGCAGGAACGCCATTTCATCCACCCCACCGTCACTACAACCCAGAACAAGTTCTGGGTTGTAGCAGTAAGGACATCTCAGATTGCACCCTGTGTACCACAGAATGCAGGCTGCCTTTTTCGGGTAGTCCAGGAAGGTGAGGGGAGTGATGTCTGCCGGGTGGCGACGCATCACTTGAGAATCACATCCTGGCAGCATGCGCAGCCGGGTTCTTCGAAGTGGGCGCGTTCTTCGAACTCACCTTGCTTGCCGGCGTTGAATGTCTCCACCGGGCGATGGTAGCCCATGACGCGGGTGTAGACGGTGCACTTGGTGCGTTCGCTCTCGTGCTCAGCCAGGATTTGTTCGTCGGTCTTGCGGACGGGTTTGATGGTATCTTCGTTCATATTGTGTATTGGGTTGTTGGTTTAGAAGAGGGGGAGTTCGGGCTGCTCCTCGGTGCGGGCGCGGGCAATGAGCTCTTCGTCGCAGATGGGGCAGAAGTCGTGGCGGCCGCGCAGGTAGCCGTGCTTTTCACACACGGAGAAGAGCGGTGTCACGGTGATGTAGGGCATCTTGAAGTTGGTCAGCACCTTGCGTACGATGTCGCGGCAGGCATCCGGAGAGGAAATAGCCTCGTTCATGTACATGTGGAACACCGTACCACCCGTGTAGCAGCACTGCAGCTTGTCCTGCATCTTGAGAGCCTGGAAGAGGTCGTGCGTGTAGCTGGCGGGCAGCTGGGAGCTGTTGGTGTAGTAGCGGTGGCCGGGGGTACCGGACTGGATGATATCCGGGTAGCGCTTCTGGTCTTCGCGAGCGAAGCGGTGTGTCGTACCTTCGGCGGGGGTAGCCTCCAGGTTGTAGAGGTTGCCGGTCTGCTCCTGGTAGCCACGGATGCGTTCACGCATGAAGTGCAGCACTTCTTCAGCGAAGGCGATACCATCGGGCGTAGCCGTGTTCATGGTATCATTGGAGAAGTTGCGGAGCATTTCGTTGATGCCATTCAAGCCAATGGTGGAGAAGTGATTGCGCAGGTGGGGCAGGTAGCGCTTGGTGTAGGGGTAGAGACCGCGCTGATAGAGCGTGTTGATGAAGACGCGCTTCTTTTCCAGCGTTTCTTTTGCCAGATCCATCAGTTCACCGAGCTTGGTGTAGAGCAGATTCTTGTTGCCCTTGTAGAGGTAGCCCAAGCGAGCCATGTTGATGGTCACCACGCCGATGGAACCGGTCATTTCGGCAGAACCAAAGAGACCACCACCGCGCTTGAGCAGCTCGCGAAGATCCAGCTGCAAGCGGCAGCACATGGAGCGCACGGCATCCGGCTTGTAGGCTTCTTCATCAATAATCTTGTTGCCGTTCTCATCGTACTTGTACTGGGAACCAATGAAGTTCTGGAAGTAGGAGGAACCAATCTTGGCGGCATTTTCAAAGAGCAGGGGCACGTTTTCGCCGTTCCAATCGAAGTCTTCCGTGATGTTCACGGTGGGGATGGGGAAGGTGAAGGGCTGACCCGTGCTGTCACCTTCGGTGAGTACCTCGTAGAACGCGCGCTGGATGACATTCATTTCCTTCTGGAAATGCTTGTAGGTCATGGAGGTGAGAGCTTCTGCACCGCGCTCGCGAGCGATGGCTTCCAGATTCTCATCATGCAGGTTCTCGAAGATGTGCGCACCGCCGGAGAAGGGGGGCTGTTCGCGCAGGTCGCGGGGCACTGTCCAGTCGATGGTCACGTTGGTGAAGGGGCTCTGACCCCAGCGGGAGGGCACGTTCAGGTTGTAAACAAAGCTGCGCAGTGCCTTCTTGACTTCAGCGTAAGGAAGCTGATCCTTGAAGAGGTAGGGGGAGAGGTAGGTGTCAAACGAGGAGAAAGCCTGTGCACCGGCCCATTCGCTCTGCAGAATGCCGAGGAAGTTGGCCATCTGGCCGAGAGCCTCGCGGAAGTGGCGGGGCGGGCGGCTGTTCACACGGCTGCGGACACCGTTGAAACCTTCGTTGAGCAGGTTGCGCAAGCTCCAGCCGGCGCAGTAACCGGTAAGGCAGTCCAAGTCATGAATGTGGTAGTCGCCATTGCGGTGTGCGGCACCTTCTTCGGGGGTGTATACCTGATCCAGCCAGTAGTTGGCAATAACCTTACCTGCCGTGTTGTTGACCAGACCTGCATTGGAGTAGGTGGTGTTGGAGTTGGCCTTGATGCGCCAGTCGGTGTTGCCGATATATTCTTCGATGGTCTGCTTACAATCCACCCAGGTGTTGCCCTGGTAAAGACCTGCAATCTGTTCGCGCTGCAGCTTGTGCAGGAAGCGGTATTTGATGAAGTTGCGGGCGGTTTCATAGGCGCCGGCCTTCATGAGTTCACGCTCGATGGTGTCCTGCACCTTTTCCACGGGCAGGTAGTCGTCGGCCTTGAGTGCATCAAGCACATTGGCGTACACAAGAGGATTATACTCCTCTTGTGAGGCATGGTAGGCTTTTTCTATGGCCTGCTGAACTTTGTAGGCCTCGAAACGTTCGCGCTTTCCGTTGCGCTTGATAATCTGGGGCATAGCTGTAGAGAGCTGGTAGGTTAGTGTTGTGATTTTTTGTGAGACTTGGAGGGTACCCCGGTGTTTCGGGTGCGGTTGATGCAGGGCTGCGCCTGACTGACCGCGCGGGGTACACGAGGAACATGGGCAATGTAGCACGAATGACGCGCCGTTTCAAGTAGAAAGTTGTATACGCACTCTCTTTTTTTTGCACAACATCTAGGTAGAAAAAGATTCAAACTACACTATATGTTGTGTGTGTTGAAAGTGTCATTTTGATATGGTTACTGTGTGTAACCCTGTTCAAATCGTTGCCTTGTGGGGGAAGAGCGGAATTTGAGAAGAACTGGGACTGAAGAGTCTGCCACAAGATTTAGAGGTGGGAAACAGGCGTTGCGGAGGAGAAAAAAGTGAGCATTTTTTTCCGATTTCGTTCAGAAAATGGAAGAATGGCGCTTAATTTGTTTCGTAAGGTTGGACTTTGTAGCACCTTCGCATGATTAATTTGCGTTGCTTGGGGTTGCCTGCGGGGCTGAACCACACTTCAAATGCAGCTCCGAAGTAGTGGTGCGACTCACCTTTGCTGATGACAAAGAGCGGAGTTCCATCGGGGAGGTTTGTTTCAGCTGCGTTGAATTCTGTTTTCTTCAGCCAATCCGGCATAGCTCCCGGGAAATCATGGCGGAAAAGTTCGTTTTCATTGTTGGAATATTGCGCCGGGCAATTGAGTACGCGCAGAGTTGCGCCTTTCTCCAAATCTTTGATGATGAGAAGGATGGTGCCTTCTTCTCCGGGGTTGGCAAAGATTTCAGCCTGATAAGTGCCGTATTGGGCGGGGGGCTCACAGAGCCGCATTTCCGGGGTGTTGCCCAAGGTGTCGGGCTTGCCTTTAATCATTTTTTCGATTGTTTCGGCACTGGGGTTGGCTGCAAGTATCTCAAAACGTGCTTCCACCGCGCCGATGGCGGCGTTGATGGCTTTGAAGGCTGTTTCCTGGTGTGCTGCACCGCGCCAAGCCAACAGTAAGTAATGATTCCCGCCCAAGTCCAATGCGAAATCTGGGATATGTGGAGATTCCTCTGTTTTTGCAGGAAACTCATCACCGGGATGTACCACAACATAGCCTTCCGGCACAGGTTCGCCTTCTGCGATGCTGCGGAACGCAACGTGGATGTGTCCGGGATTCCCCTTATTACTTGAGGGGGGCTCCATGACGACATGACCGGGTTTTGTGTAGAATGTGTCATCAGCGCTGCTGTGTGCCCATCTGGGAGCCGTGGTGATGTAGCGCTCAAAGATGGCAGGGTGTTCCTTTTCCAGTAACGTCAGAGATGGAGTTTGGATGATGGTGTGGGCATCGTAGTGCTCCGGTGTGATGGGAATCAGCAGGGCTTCCGGTCCAACCAGGTAGTCGTGCGGAATGTGCAACGTATCCGATTGTTGAATGGGTTGTGGTAACTCTTCACTTCGGGGCGGCATGGGGTCTGCTATCATGGCCAGCAGCATGAATATTGTAAGGGTTGTACCCCATATCCCCAGCCAGCTTGCAATGAGTCCCAGGACTTTCTTGTTTTTCAGTTTAAGCAGGAGTGAGGTGCAGACAATGAGCAAAATCCCTAAAGAAAGCAGGAAAGATGCGGATATAACAATGCCGGCATAATCACCGGCCTCAAGGCGCCAGGCTCGGGGGGCCGTTCTTGGCCATAAAATAAAAATGCTTGCTGCGATGAATGCGCTGCTGCAAATGGTGTGAATGCGCCAGGGCGAGAGCAGAAGCTTTGTGACAATCCGTCGGGTCATGGTGTCTCTCTGACAAAGAGCTCAGGGTGCTCCAGAATGTAGCGTGCCAGCACGATGCGGGGTGAGGTCGTGTGCGCTTCCCGGTAAGCGGAGCATACTTCGTACAGACCTTCTTCCGGAGTAATAAGACGATTGTCTCGTATCATGTCGGAAAGAATGGCGGCATAGGGCTCCAGATTCATCTCTCGGTAGTAGCCTTGCACTCTCAGGAGCATCTCGGGTGTGATATTTTTTAACTCTTCCCGTCTCATCGCATCGTCTACAATGGCGCATTCCATGATGCGTTTTTGCTCATCGGGCATGGCTTCTATGCCATTGGCGAGGTTGAGAATTTCACTCAGAGAACCGGGTTCCGGAAGAGGCAGCTCCTTTTGCTGCAAGATAATGCGATAGGCTGTGTAGGCCATGTCCGGGTCATGGGACTGGGTGTACTTGGTGAGCAACGTTTGCGTTTTTTCTGCATCCTTGAGCTGCATCATTTCCAAGAGCCTCCCCATGGGATAGGCTGCATAGCAATCAATCATATCACCTTCTTCTACAGGAAGAAGCGTTTCAAGTTTATCCAATGCCAATTGCAGATTTTGCGGGGTGACGTCCCAGTTCAAGTCACAGAGCGCAACTAACATGCGTTCCGGGATTTCTTCCAGGAAATGCTCCCCGTGTTCCCACAGTGTCAGGCTGTTAATGTAATCTGTAATGGCCTCTTCATCTGCCATGCGAAGAAATTCAAGCGTGTCTTGCAGTTCTCCAGCCGGGATATGGCTGCTGGTTTCTGCGGACAGGTACGTTTTCAGCTTGTCCAGCACTCGGGGGTAGGCCGGTTTGCAGTAGCGGCGCTTCAGATATTCCAAGCTGGCCGGGTTTTTGCTGTAGCCGGCCTGAGCCAGGCGCAGCTGCATGTAGCGGGAAATGGCTGATTCTTCGTGGGGAATACGAATCGAAAGCTCCCTGGGAATCAACTTGAGCTGATGCAATTTTTTCATCAGCTCCTCATCGCTGTGCAGAAAGAAGAGCGCATTGCAACCGGCGTTGTTTTCCACCAGACAATCCGCTCCATTCTGCATGAGCAGAATGATGGTGTCATGCAGAGCCTTGCGGAAGCCCGCATCGGATTTGCTCCGGGAATCCTTCTCTACCACAGATGCGAGCAGAATCAAAGGCGTATTTCCTTTGAGGTCGGTCATTTTTAATGAGGCTCCTTGCTTCAGCGCCATTGCTAAGGCTTCAGCCGTGGCAGCTCCCTGAAAATCGGCCGCCAGAAAAAGCAAATCAGGCGAGTTTTGTGCTGCCTGTTGCGCGGCGGAAGACTCAGCCACCTCACCTGCAGCCGAGAGGGGCAGTGTGGTCAATGCAAGCACAAGTGTGAGAGTAGAACGCATTCCGCTAATCAATTTAGGCGAAAAAACACCTTTTGTCAATCTGTATTTTCAGACCGGGGAAGTCGGAACACCTGCTCATTCTTCAAAATGAATTGAGCTGTGGCGATTTCTAACTCAAATTTCCAATCGTCCGGCTGGCTCATGATTTCATCCAATACATCCGGATTAAGTAAGTTTTGAGCAATTTTATCGTACTGGGCGGCGGCTTTGGCTGCGCCGATGTCGCGCATGGCTTCAATGAGTTGCTTTTGCTTGTTCTTGGGCATGTTGCCATACCACAATTCTTCCAGGGATGTGAGCAGCAGGGCTTTTTGGAGTTCGGGTGTCTCTTTGTTTGCTTCCGGGTGTTGCTCTATCCAGTAGCGGATTTCGCCATCGCGGGGGAGCGGTAGCTCCTTTTGCAAGAGGATGGCAGACCAGGCTCCGGCACGAATAGCCGGGTGGGGAGATTGGGTGAGCTGCTGCAATTGTGGCTCGGTTTGCGGGCTGCGCCCTATCCATTCCACCAGGCTGGCTGCTGCATCTGTTTGCCCTGCTGCGATGAGTTTGTTGGCCGTGCCCAGCAGTAATTCTGGTGGCAGGATAAGCTCATGGTTGTTGCGGATGGCGGAGAGGAGGGCTTGTGTTTGGTGGCTTTCCTGTTGCCAAGGCTTTAAATCATTCCACAGGGGCATGGCGGCTACGGCTGCCGATGCCTGCGCTGCATCTGCTGCACACAGCAAGGCAATGGCATTTTCCAACGCTTCGGGGTAGATATGGTTTTGGCTCATGTCTTCCGTCGGCGTCAGTATTGCTGCAATGCGCTTGAAATGTGGCTGCACATCATCGGCTTTCATATCGCGCATTTTCGCTTTGCAAACATCGGAGAGCAGGGAGACTCCGGCGCTGAATGTGATGGGGGGCTCTTGCAATTGTATGCCTCGTTTTTTCAGTTCATCGAGTGCGGAGGGGTGCATGCGGAGCAAATCCCAGGCACAGCAGCCGGGGTATTCTTCATCTTTGCCGGTCAGGGAGGCATCTGCGCCTTGTTGCAACAGGAGTTCGACAAGGTCTATCACATGTGAAGCCTCTTGTGATTCTGTCTGCTGCAGGAGGGCAGCCGCTGCAAAAAGTGGGGTGCTTTCGTCTTTTTGGCGAGTGTTGATATCGGCCCCTTGTTGCAGCAGTTGTTGCGCGCAGGTATTGTGTTGCCCCTTGCTGTTGAATGCTCCGCATGCTGTCATGTATAGAGCTTCGCTCGCCGCCTCGGGGGTCATGGCTTTTTGCCGGATGAGATGTTGCAACACTTGAGCCCAACCTTTCCAACCGGCCAGGATGTGTGCATCATATCCTTTCAGTTTGGCCTGCGGCGTTTGTTGCAACAGGTACAGTACGGCTTCCTCGTATTCGCACAGGGAAATGGCAGTCGATGCTAAGTCGCCTTTGTGGGTGCCTTTCACTTCTGCTTTGGCCCCACCTTGCAGCAACGCATCGATGGTAGCGATGATGCCCGCAGCCCCGGCCGGAGTTTGCGCGATGTCGATGAGCGCCATTTCAAGTGCCGTATCTTCACCGGGTTCGGTGCCACCATCGGTCGCCGGGTAACGGGTGGTCGCGTTGGGATCAGCTCCATCCAGCAAGAGACACCGCACTAACTCTGCCTTGTTGAACATGGCAGCCAGATGCAACATGGTGTAACGGCTCTCGGATGAGGCATACCGAGTGTCCATGTGCTTCTCAAAATGCTCGATGACTTCTTTCCATTCCTTGTCGGCGGCGTCGGATTCATCCAGCTTGATTTGGGCAATCTCGGCAAATTCTTCGGCGGCCCGGGGGGTGGCGCTCCCTTTGCTGCCATCTCCACAGGCGCTCAGCAGTATGCTCGCTGCCAGTGCGGCTCCGTATATCCGGATTTGATTGTTCATGCTTCGTAATGTATCACTCCAGCGCTATGCGCGCAAGCTGCTATCATGTCTCGCGTCAGCAGGTCACGATGGTATTGAGTTTGGCTACATGCACCTCACCATCGTGAATGGCAGTAAGAGCCTCTTTCATGGCGGCGGAGCAGCTTCGCTCGCCGTGAACAAGGTATACTTTGCTGCGCTTGCCGCCTGTTCGTTTGAAATAGTCGATGAGTTCGTTGTGGTCGGCATGGCCGGAGAAAGAATCAAGCGAATGCACACGAGCCCTCACGGGATACAAATCTCCCAGAATGCGCACCTCCAGCGAGCCATCCATGATGCGGCGGCCCAGCGTGTTGGCAGCGCAGTATCCCACAAAGAGGATGGTGTTGTTATCCCGGCTGATGCCATTTTTCAGGTGGTGCAGGATGCGGCCTGCTTCGCACATGCCGGAGGCGGAGATGATGATAGCTTTCTCTCTCAGGTTGTTGAGGCGTTGCGACTCGGTAACGGTGCGAACCATGTGCAGCTGTTCGAACTCGAAGGGCGAACGCTGGGCAAAGAGAAAGTCATACACTTCTTTGTTGAAGCATTCCGGGTGTATGCGGAAAATTTCTGTTGCACTTACCGCCATCGGACTGTCTACATATACGGGATAATTGGGCAGGGTGCCCTCTTTGTATGCACGGTTGAGCAGGTAGAGCAACTGCTGCGTGCGCTCTACGGCAAAGGCGGGGATATAGACGTTGCCACCGCGCTTCATGGCGGCGCGAATGGTGGCACAGAAGGTCTTGTCATCGCGACTGGGGGCTTCGTGAATGCGCCCGCCGTAGGTGCATTCCATCAGCATGATGTCGACATCCGGCACAGCAACAGGATCGCGCAGCAGCTCATTGTCGCCACGGCCTACGTCTCCGGAGAAGAGGAGCCTCTTGTGTTGCCCATCATCATTATCATCAATGTCCAATACAACCTGGGCCGCACCCAGAATATGCCCGGCATCGTAGAAAGTGAGCGTGATACCCGGTGCAATGGGGAAGGGCATTTCGTAGCCGATGTTGATGAATCGGCGAAGACATGCCTCGGCATCTTGCTCGGTGTAAATGATTTCTGCGACCTCGCCCTCGCCGCCCTTGCGTTTGTGCATTTTGTTCAGGAACTTGCAGTCGCTTGCCTGGATGCGCGCGGCATCTGCCAGCATAATCTGACACAAATCTCGTGTGGCATACGTGGTGTAAATGAATCCTTTGAAGCCTTTTTTGACCAGGTTGGGCAGGTTGCCGGAGTGGTCAATGTGAGCGTGGGACAGGATGACGTAATCTACCCTCGCGGGGTCAAAATACGGAAAGTCGCGGTTGATGCGGAGCTGGTCTTCACGGTGTCCCTGGTACATGCCGCAGTCCAGCAGAATGCGGATGCCATTTACCTCCAGCAGATGCTGGGAACCGGTTGTTGTCTCGGCTGCGCCACAAAAATGAATTTTCATTACTTACATTCTAGTGGCTATGGTTGTATTATTCAAGTTTAAAAAGATGCTCTTGTTAAAAATAACACCTGCGTTTATCCTTCAAGGATGACGTGGATGAGCACCAAGCGCTGTTGTGTGAAATAAAAAGCGAGGCAGAGAAAACTCTGCCTCGCCGAAAGAAGAGAAAGATATTCGTGGAATATTATTGCACCTGCTGCAGGCCTTGTTCCTGGAGCTGCTGAATCATCTCAGGAGTCAGCTCGATGGGGTTACCTTGGGTGCCGCGAGCGGGCTTGATGTCCACAAGCTTGAGCTTGAAAATCAGCGTGGCGTTGTTGCCAATGACGCCGGGGCCCTGCTCACCGTAGGCCAGAGCAGAGGGGATGACCACTTCCCACTCGGAACCAACGGGCATGAGCTTGAGCGCTTCGGAGAAGCCGGGAACCACGCGGTCAATCGGCATATCGATGGGGGTAGCGGTCTTGTCGAACACGGTGCCGTCAATCAGGCGACCCTCGTAAATCACGCTGCACAGAGCGCTCTTGCCGTCTGTGGCTTCATCGTACTTCTTGCCCTTGCCCTCGGTGAGCACCTTGTACTGCAGACCGGATTCTGTGGTGACTACGCCGTCTTTCTTGGCGTTTTCTGCGAGGTACGCGTTGCCCTTGGCCAGGTTTTCAGCACCAATTGCCGTGGCGCGAGCCTGGAGTTCGGTCACAAATGCCTGCATGCAAGCGTTCACATCCTTGCTTTCCATTTCGGGGTCAACACGGTTCACCATGCCATCCTGAATGGCCTTGATGAGGGTTTCTGTGTCAATGTCTTCCATCTTGAGCGTGGATGCCTGCATGGCCAAATCCTGGCCAAAGCGGTACCCCATGAGGTAGGAGAATACCGTCTTCACTTCTTCAGGTGAAGGTGCGGGGGTAGCCACCGCAGCAGGAGTTGCCACGGGAGCGGGAGTCTGAGCAAAAGTAAGAGGAGCCAAGGCGGCAATCGCCAAGCCTGTCAGGATGCGTTTTGTATTGTTCATGGTGTTTTAAGTGCGGTTAAGGTTATTCGTCAATGTCTTTGAGGACGGTACAGGGTGCATTGCCCTTCCATGCGCTGAGCATATTTTTGTAGAATTTTACCACTTTATCCGGATCGGTGAATTGGTATTCGATGTTGTGGCTGTATGCGCCTTCCGGGAACTTGCGAGCGGGCAGGTGGTCGGTGATGTTATCCAGTTTGCGAGACTGTCCCAGAGCCGTACGCACAGCTTTTGCTGAGCGGCTTTCGTCTTGCTCTACCATGGCATAGAAGCGGTAACTGTGATTACCCAATGTATCAACGGTGCATTCAATGATTTCATTGGAGCCATTGAGACGATAGGAGTGTAGTGCTACGGCTATAATCTTGTTGGTCATGATGACAGCCGAGCCTTTATCCTCTTTTTTGAGTCTTACTTCAATGTAAGGTTCGGCATGGCAGACGGATGTTGCAGAAAACAACAGGGCCAATGCAGGAAGGATGATGCGGATAAGTTGCATTACGTCTCTTCTACGCTAACAATTCCTGAAAGTCAAGAGAAAATACTATCATGGCAATCGCCAAAGTTGTCTCATCTTTGTATACTCTTGACGGGGGAGAATGATGTATACCGGGTGCAGGTTTGGGTTCAGCCTGGCAATGATGGCTCGCAGATGTGCTTCGTTCATGCTGGTGCATCCAGCCGTAGGGGCGGCACCATCGCGTCGCCAGATGTGAAAGAAAATGGATGAGCCGGCTCCGGGAATGGGGCGACCTTTCGTTTCCCAGGTGTTATGGCAAATCAGTAGTTTAATGCTGTGGGGGTAGTCATTTTGGCGCATTTGTTCGCGCAGCTCCCAGGCTGTGCTGGCAGGGTGATCCAGGCGTACATAGCGATTATACAGGTGGGGTGTATTGATATCGCTGACCCACAGGTCTTGCGGTCCGACTTTGACCAAGGGGATGCTTCTGTGGTGTTTTACGGGAGTTTTGTGGGTGACCCACAGCCCGCCCAGTGAAAAGATACCAGCGGGGGTCCGGCCGTCTCCCTCGCGTTTGACGGTGGCTTTGCGTGGGTTGGTGTGCAGCCCCAGCCCCCACACGCAACCATTGCGACCCAATCGGCCCGGCATGGGCCCCAGCACGCGTACCCACTGCCCGTTGGCCTGCCTTTCCAGCAGGGACAGGGTGACATGTGATGAATTCCATCCATCCGTGATTCCTACAATAGCTTGTGAACAGTTGCCGGGCACCATGGCCAGGGCCGGGGGCATCAGCAACGCGATACAGAGCAGGAAGTAGGACGCTAATTTGTGCATGACGGCTCATTGTATGCTGAAATGTACGCTTTTTCAAGACTCTGTGCTGTCATTGCCCGGGCTGTCCGGCAGAGCAGGGACTCTCTTTTGTTCCATGACGGGATGAAAAAGTGTTAGATAAGTGTTTTTGTGTGGCTGATTTTGAAAAAAATCAAAAAAAATCACGAGAGAACTTGAAAAAGAGACAACTCTGTGTTAGCATACAAATATGCAGTTGCACGCTTTGGTACAGGTGTACCCACATGCGCTGTGCTGTGTTCAGCTCAATTTATCCTTATCTCATGTTAAGTTCTGCTCTCAATCCTGACCGCGCGACACTCAACTTCCTGAATGCCTATTCGGAAGAAGTGCGCAACGAAGGCGAAAGACTACAGAAAGAAGGTGCTGTTACTCAGATATTTGGTAACCACCTGTTCATTCAGGGGCGTGTTGAAACGCGCACCGGTGTGTATCGCACCAGTCTTCGTTTGCAAGGCAACCGCTGGTATGGCTCTGCTACGGCGGAAGATGAAGATGTGGCCGGCGCATGTCTCATCGCTACCATGGTGGAGCGCATGTATCGAGGCACCAATATGCCGGAGAGCCCCAATGAGCTGAACGAAATTCCGCTTTCCGATATCCTCGAAGATAAATTGGGCCGCGATTTGGATTCCCGCGAAGCTGACTTTGTCACCAAGCTGGAGAAACGCTATCGACGTTTTGCCATTGAACAGGAAATCCATGACCATGACCTTGTGCGCCTGAATCCCCGTTGGGAAATTACGGGCTACGATGCGCTTGATTTGTGGCCCACTCCCCCGCGCAATATCTTGGAATTCTGGAACTACATTGCCTATGCTTTCACTAAGAAGCGTATCCTGTTCCCGGATTTCATGAGCGTGGTGACAGATTTGGAAAAGGTGCAGCAAAAAATCAGCGAGTGGGAGCGCGAAAAAGAAATCGGCACTTGGTATGACCGCATTCAGAGCGTGAATGAGCGCCCGCCGCAGCCGCCCCGCCGCGCGTTGCACATGCGCATGGTTTCCACCATCAACGAGGCTCATTTTGACTTCCGCTATCAGGATAGCGAGGATTGGGTGTCTATCCGCGAGCGTTCGCAGTTGGATGATATCATGGCAGAGTTCCTGAAAGGCGCTCTCAAGATGGATCCCCAGTCGGATATCCTGCTCAATGTGTTGCAGGGCTATGCCGAGCGTGAAGATACCGTTATTCTGGACCTGGACCAGGAGGAAGCCTGCTGCGTGATGAACCGCCTCTTCCACCAGCCGGCGCTCAAGGGCTATCTTGTCAACCTGGATGATTGCTACTTCAAGGTGGTGCGTGAGCCGCTCAAGTGGATTTGTATCGATGATCCCATTGTGCCGGATTGCTATGGCCTGCAGCTGGTGACGGCTGCCGGCGTACATGTGACTCACTCTGTGCGTCAGTTGCCGGGCCTGGTAGAGCTTTATCAATCCGACGAAACGGTGTTCCCCGGGCCTCCCCGTTGGCTGGAGAGCACGGAGGTGGAGCCCCGCTACTCCATTCCCAAGAGCGTGATTGACAGCTTGGATGGCGTGGAATTCCTGCGCAAGATTGGCGCCACACTGCCGCCCAGCATGGAGAAACGCGTGGTGGATATTGAGATGAAGCCCACGTTCACCATGAAGATTGTGCGTGGCCTTACCAGTGCCGATACCGAGCACGTGTTGCTGGAGGTGACGGCGCAGGATGATCCCGGCCGCCGCAAGGAGCGCCTTGGCAAGGATGACTGGGAAGTCGTGGAGCAGGTTCAGGTCAAGGATCGCACGCTTCTCCGCTTCATTCGCGATTATCTCTACCCCATCCCCGGCTTGCTGGAGGAGATGAACTTCACCTATGATGCTCCCTTGGCTGCGTTCAAGAGCCGCATCACCAAGCAGTTCCCCGAAAAGTTTGCTGAATGGGCCAAGAATATCCCGGACAGCATCAAGATTGAGATGGATGATAATCTCAAGTCTCTGCTGGATGATCCCGTGGCCGCTGCTATTCGCTTCGAGGTGGTGAATCAGGAGATTGACTGGTTCGACCTGCGCGTGGTGATTGATGTGGAGGGTGTCACACTCACCAAAGAGCAGATTCGCTCACTTGTTTCCGCTCGCGGTGGCTATGTCCGCATGGATGATGGCCGCTGGATGCGCCTGGAAATCAAGCTGGACGATGCACAGCGCGATGCTGTGACCAAGTTGGGCCTGGACCCCTTCGATTTGTCCGGCGAGACACACCGTATGCATGCCTTGCAGCTGGCTGATCCCCGCGCAGCAGAGGTGTTTGACCCGAAGGCCTGGCAGAAGATTAAGGAACGCACGGCAGAAATCAAGATTGATGTCAAACCGGATGTTCCCACTACCTTGCAGGCTACGTTGCGTCCGTACCAGATTGAAGGCTTCCACTTCCTGGCCTATCTGGCAGTCAATGGGTTCGGTGGTATCCTTGCCGACGATATGGGCTTGGGTAAAACTATCCAGTCCATCACTTATGTCCTCTGGTTGCGAGAGGAGTTCATCCGCCGCAACAAGCAGGGCCGCAAGAAACTTGCCATTCCTCCTGTACTGATTGTGTGCCCGAAGTCCGTGTTGGACGTGTGGGCCAGCGAAACGGAGAAGTTTGCCCCTGGTGTGCGTGTGTTGGTCATTCGCAACAAGGAGCAGGCCGTGGTGGAGCACATCCTTGCCAACTACGATATGGTGGTCATCAACTATGCCCAGCTTCGCGTGTGTGGTGAGCAGATTAACGCCATCAAGTGGCTTACGGTCATTCTCGATGAAGGTCAGCAGATTAAGAACCCGGATTCCAAGGCCGCCAAGGCTGCCCGCGAAATCACCGCTCACAATCGACTGGTGCTTTCCGGTACGCCCATCGAAAACCGCTTGCTGGATATGTGGTCGCTCATGGCCTTTGCCATGCCCGGTGTGCTTGGTAGCCGTGCCTACTTCAAGAAGCGTTTCGACAAGCGCAAGGATTCCCAGAGCCAGAACCGCCTGGCTGCCCGTCTCAAGCCTTTCTTGCTGCGCCGTACCAAACAACAGGTGGCCAAAGACTTGCCGCCCCGTACAGAAGAGGAAGTATACGCCAAGATGGAAGGCATTCAGCGCCAGCTCTACAAGGCCGAGCTGCGCCGCATTCAGAAGGCTCTTCTCGGTGTGGATTCCGACGAATCTGTCAAGAAGAACTCCTTCGCCATCTTGCAGGGGCTCATGCGCTTGCGCCAGATTTGCTGTCACCCCGGCCTGGTGGATGCCAAGTACGCCAAGGAAGACAGCGCCAAGCTCAACGCGCTCTTCTACCTGCTGGATCAGTTGCGTGAGGAAGGCCACAAGGTGCTTGTGTTCTCCCAGTTCGTATCCATGCTGGAAATCATCAAGGCCCGTCTCGAGGCTGAAAGCCGTCCGTTCAACTACCTCACCGGTCAGACCAAGGACCGTAAGGCTGAAATTGAGCGCTTCCAGACCACCAAGGAACCGAGCGTGTTCCTCCTCTCCCTCAAGGCCGGTGGTGCAGGTTTGAACCTTACCTCTGCTTCCTACGTCATTCTGTACGATCCGTGGTGGAACCCGGCAGTGGAAAGCCAGGCTATCGACCGTACGCACCGAATCGGTCAGAAAAACAAGGTGATTGCTTACCGCTTGCTTACCCGTGATTCTGTGGAAGAGAAGATTCGAGTGCTTCAGCACCAGAAGAATCAGCTCGTCACGAATGTGCTGGGTGATGAAGGCTTTGCCTCCAGTCTCGACCTCAATGATTTGCAGTTCATTCTTGCTCATGGCGGGGATGACGCAGACGGGGATGATACCGTGGTGGATGTCTGATAAATTCATTTTACAAAACAGCGTGCATGGTCTCTCGGCTATGCACGCTGTTTTTTGTGCAGAGACAGCCGGAATGGCTTGTTCATAAATCAACGCATAGCTTTTATTCTTTACTTGCCATAGCGCTTCTAATCTGCTATAAATGTGGCCGTGGAGTCAGAATGTTCCAAATGTGGTGCTAAGTTTTACAGTTCATCGGAATCGATGACTGTTTGTCCGGATTGCGTCAAGTCCGAGTTTGCTTCTGCTCCTCAGATTGGGGAAGAGGAGAGATTGTCTGATACGTCAGAGTTTCGGCGTGCTTCGCGGCGTCAACATGACCGCGCGATGCGTATTCGCCGGGATTTGCAGGATGATGTTCTTTTCAATGTGTCCGGTAAGTTGCGTTGTGCGCTAGGGATTACTATTTTCCTGGTGTGCATGTTTTTCTTTATGTTGGGAGATAGCCCGACATTCTCTACACCAATCAGCCGACTGGATATTGATTCTCAGCGTTTTATTTCTGTAGGTATTTGCTGGTTAGCGGCAGGTTTGGTCTTTATTTCATTCCGCCGGCACAAGTTATTGATAAGCATCGTGGGCATAGCTATGATGGTGCTTGGCTGGTTTGCACCGGAGATTTGGCGTTACAAGCATGTAGAGCCTCTGCCGGATGAACCCAGGAAAGTCGAGAAAAAAGCCCGGGTGGAGCCTGAGACTGTGGCTGCGCCCAAGCCCGGCGCTGTGATGAAACCTGAAGATTTGCAAGTTTTCTACGAATCTAGGGATAAGAATCCTCACATGGCTCACTACGCCATCTATATGACCCATCAGGATTCCGCCTCTCGCAGTATTATACGTGATGCTCTTACGCGTTTGCTGGAGGCCGAGTATACCCGCGCGTATACGCGGGCTGATGGAGCTTTGTTTGTGGTGACGAATGCTCGAGGCGGTCTCCGCAATATCTCTCGTCTCCTTGCTCGTTTCGGGCGGGTGGCGTATGCAAAACCGGAAGAGGCGCTCTACGAGGTGAGCTTTATGCCGGAGCATGCCAATATGGTGTGTCTGTACAGTTCAGATGTGTTGGGCAATCCCCACAATCCGGCGTTTGTTCAGGCTAATCTTGCAGAGATTCGTTGCTTGGACCCCTTGCGTGTGCGAACAGCTGCACAGACGCTTAAAAATGCCAACGTTCGTGCGTTGCGCAAGGATGTACACTCTACTCTGTTGAGTGTATTGCAGGAACCTTGGCAGAGTGAACAAGATACCTACCGCAGCCTTATAGAGGCGTTGGTGACCTATGCCCCTGCGCAGGATAAACGTACGATAGATTTCTGTCGCAATTATTTTCACAATTGCCGCTCGCGCAGAGAGCCAACGTCCGCCGCAGTCATGGAATTGTTGATACGGGAGGTGCCTGAGGAAATGGTCGCTCCGGTTGTGGAGATGTGGTCCGTGAATCCTGTGGCCTGGAATAGTATTTTGGCATCGCTGGGAGATAAGGCCGAAGATGAAATTATTGCGCTTTTGTCCAAGACTGAAAAATTGCAATTGATCAGTACCATCCTGAACTATATGGGTGAGTATGGTTCCGCCAAATCCCTGCCGGCTGTTGAGAAGCTGACTCAGCACCCGGATTCCATCATCAGCCATGCTGCTAAAAACACTTTGGAAACGCTGAAACAGCGTCAATAACTTTTAACCCTATCCTGATATTTTAATATGAGTCCGAAACTTGTCAATCTTTTGCTGGGGGTGGTCGCATCGATTATTTGCGGCTTTTTCTCCGGTATGTTCGTGCCGACGCTTATCGCCAAATTTTCGCCGCCTGATACCAAGAAACCGGTGGTGGCCCAGTCAGAAAACGATGTCTTTGAAGGCGTGGTGATTGAAGAAGACGGCTATACTGATGACGCGGCGGGCGAGGAGTCCGATGATTCCAACGAAGTGCATGAAGTCTCGGCCACCGAGGTGACATACGGTGAGGATGATGAGGATGGCCCTGTCGCGGCCGGTGATAATGCCGCAGCCTCTTACACAGTAGAAGATGCCGACCTGAAGCTGGAGGATATCGTGGAAGAGGATATCCCCGTTATCCCTGCGCAGCAGAAAGTACCCAAGCCGCGTGACAAGAGCTACAACTCCAACATCGGACGACTGGCCAAGAATCTCATCCAGAAGTATGACCGCGAGCTGACTGCCCGAAAAGGCAAGACCACCAACGGATATACCAATGAAGATATTTTCCCGGACCAGTGGAAAAAACCGGCGGAAGTGCAGAAATTGCTCACGGAGCGTATCATGGAAAAGCTGGGCAAGGCAGATGAAGAAGCCGTGTGGAAGTTCCTGGAAGACCCCGCCAACCGCTTGGATTTGGCTCGTCTCACGCTGCTGCGCAAGGTGGGTACCATGAAGATGAAGGAAATTGCCGAAATGAAGATGGGCACCAATCTTCTCTTCACGCTGACCAGCGATTTGGATTGGATGACGGGGCTCATGTATTCCGGCCCCACGGAGAAGATGGATGAGGCTCTCGCCTATATGGTAGAGCTTTACCGCAGCTACATGGAAGACATGGGCGACCCGGTAGTGCGCCGCATGGCTGCCACCACAGCCATGGAATTTGCTCGTCATGGTTGGGGCTCCAGCCGCATGCGCAAGCGCTTTGCCTACTATTTCAGCAGCTACCAGGCCGGCAAGCTCAACAACATCTTCGAGAAGTTGCAGTACTGGGATACCCGCCTTGTCACCGGCCACACCGCAGAGTTTGGTGATGAACGCTCCCTGATTTGGCAGCGAGATAATGTGAATCTTCCTGTGGAAGGCTACATCGGCGCGAGCGGTCAGCTCACCTATCGTCTGCTCAATGTGGCTGGTGACTCCGTGTTCTCCGCTGAGTACCTGGCCCCGCTGATGAAGTACACCGGCAATGCCATTGCCTGGGCGCACCGTGAAATCGGTGGTGTGTGTGGTGCTTGCTCCAAATATGGCGCCTATTCCGCTTTGGCTCATGGCATCCCCGCCATGACCATGGGCGAACCCGGCCACTGCGCATTCACCGTGCGCGTGGGGACGGAGTGGCAGAAAGGATACTCCATCTATTGGCAGCACTCACCCTCCAAACTGTTCTGGGGCGTGCATGCGTGGGATTTCCTGATTTTGCAGCAGGAGTTGTACACCGATGCGCACCGCACACTTGTGTCCGACCAGATGGCGTCTCTTGGTGATTTGTTCGCCTCCCGCAAGATGACCAAATCTGCCTTCGATTGCTATGAAGCTGCCGCTGAGACGCAGCCGCTCAACTGGCCTGCTCTCGTGTCTTATGCTTCCTACCTGCGCCAGAAGGACCCCACCAACAAGGGGAAGTGGAAGGAATTGCATGATCGTATCGTGGAGGGTATGGCCGTCAAGTTCCATCATGCGGCCGCTACCTTGCTCAGCCGCCTGGTTTATCCCGAGTTCCTCAAGGTTGTACCGGACCGTCGCGAGCGCAACAAGCTCTTTGCCGCTTTCTTCAAGAAGTGCGAGACCTTCGGCACCAACCGCTGGGATGTGAACGAACTGCTCAACACTCAGATGGCCGGCTGCACCAATAATGATGATAAAATCAACTACATGAAGGAGGCTCTGGGCATCCTCATGCGCAAGCCGGACTATGCTCCCGCAGTGCTTGCCTGGGGTCTTGATGTCATTGCCGCGCTGCCGGAGGATGACCCCTCTAGCGAAAAACTGCAAGAGGAGTTCCTGGAGCAGATTATCAGCGCCATGAACCGCACCCGCACTACCAAGAAAGATCAGGATGCTACCTGGGCTACCTTGGGCGAGGCTATCTATACTGCGGCCAAGAATGACGATGCCCGCACCTTCAGCGCTATTGGTAAGATGGCATACCGTAAGTGCAAGAAGAAGTTCCCCAAGAACAAGTTCAAATTCCGCCGTTTCTCCGGCTCCATTGTGTCAGAGCGCGGTTTGCTCAAGACGTTGGTAACGCTCTCTCCGAACCAGATGCCGCATTGCTGTCTGCACTGGGGTGTGTTGCAGCGCCATGGCGGTTGTGTTCCCGTCAAGATGAACAGCGGTGCCGGTATGAAGGTGAAGCTGGAGCAGCTCAGTACCATCAACGGTGTGGTTGTTCTCTTCCAAAAGGCTTGGAATGGCGTGGACCCGCTCTTCATCGCCGTGTCCAGTGATGGCCAGAACTGGTCGCGTCCCAAGTGCAAGGTGCAGGTATCCGGTTCCGTCGCTCGTTTCGACTTCAAGGAATCCCAACCCGAAGCCCGCTACGTTGAACTCCGCGTCGATGGCGCTTACCAGCCCGAACTTGGCCCCACCGTTGATATGGTTGGTTACTATGTGTATGGTAAGCCTATCAAGGTAAAGAAAGAAGACTCCGGCGCCAAGAAGGATACCTCCAAGAAATAACCCCTTACCCCTTTTCCCGAGATGACAAAGACTCTAATCCTGCTGATGAGCTTATTCTGCCTGGTGGCCCAGCCCCTCCTGGCTATCAATGCTCGTTCATACGATGATGCTCTCAAGAAGGGCAAAAATCGCCCCGTTGTGTTCTTCTGCTATGGTGCCAATATCGACCGAGCCAATGAGCGAGCGTTTGATGAATTTATCAAGCAGCGCAAGCTTATGCCCTTTGTTCGCGATTGTGTCTTCCTGCAGGTGCCCATCTACCAACTGCCGGATGAAAAGCAGAAGAAAGAATCAGAGCGCATTATGGGCAAGGATCGAGGCCTGCCCTCCGGCATTCGTAGCTTGCCGTGCCTTCTCCTCTTAGACGGCGATGGTAATCTGCGTGGCTCTGTGCAGGACCATGTGGAGATGAAAGACCCTGAAACCGCCGGCAAGAGGCTGCGCGAGTTGTTGGATTTGTATGATGAGCAGGAAAAACTCCTCAAAAAGGCCATGAAAGCCGGTTCCGGCCGTCAGGCCAAGCTCCTGGCGCAGGCGTTGGATGTGCAGTTGGATGTACCCAGCTCCCGCTACATGAACGATGGCTCACTCAACCTCAAGAAGGATAAAATCGGCCTTGCGGAACGTTTCAAGCATGACCCGCTCAAGCTCGTGCAGCTCTTGCAGGATATGAGCCAGACGCAGGCCAGCGCGTTCATCCGCAACATGGTGGCCAACGGTTGCTATTCCCGCCGCCAGCGACAGGAACTCATTGCAGCTCTCACCGGCCATGCCCGCCGCAACAATGAATCCCCCAACCGCCTCCGCGCTCTCTACTATGAAATGCGCAATATCGACCCCAAATCCATCTACGCGCGCTACGCAGAAGGGGCTATCGACATTTGGGTGGTGCCCAAGGAAAAACAAATCCTCGAGGGTGGTGTCATCAAACCCGGAAATTAATACCTCCCGCGAAATAAGAGAAAAAACGAGGCTGCTATGTATCGGCAACCTCGTTTTTCCTTTTCATCGGGGTAGCCTCATGAAGCCAAATGGGGATTTGTCGCGCGGAATGCGCGACAACGGATTTCAAATTTTAGAATTTCAAATTGCACATTTGGAAAGTTCCCCGCGCCGCAGGCGCGGCAAGCTTTGAGCCCCGCTTGCGGGGCGGTAGAAGATAGCCCGGGGCGTAAGCCCCGGGTAGGGTG
>JAFYUJ010000047.1 GCA_017558555.1 Akkermansia sp. | reverse complement strand
GGATCACCATACCGCATCGATAAGCAATATTCAGTTGGCTTGCGGGCTATGATCGGCTGTGGAGGAAGGGGGAATCCTCCACAAGCCAACCAAAGCAAAAAGCTGCAGCAACCCCACACCCGGGCCGCTGCAGCCGTTTTTCCGCAACAAAAAATCACAGGTTCCGTACTTGCAGACCCTAGTGTTTTTACCTCATTTAAGCAGTTCTTCTGACTTACGCATCCTAAGCTCCACACAGCCTTCTCAGGTTTCCCCAATGACCGACTTTCGTCAAGTGTGGTGCCTCCACGCATACAGCGGCGGTACCGTCCGGGATTCTCACCCGGTTTTCTATTCTCTTGTGGTGCTGTTACCACATCCACAAGCACTTAAACGGAATATTTACTTGCGAATATAGAATAGCATCCTAATTAACAAAAGTCAATCGCCATATAATGAGAAAATGTTCTGTATGAAATATGCGCTTGCCAAATTAGCAAGTATATAGCCAGATTATTTCCATTTGGCCATGGAGTTATTCTTTTGCCTGCAATAAAATATAAGTGACTCATATGAAGTCACAACTAAGTTAGCAGGCAAGGTTAAACCATCCTTCCTTTCAATCAGATAATATGAAAGACAACGATGGCGTTGTCTTTGCAAGCATCGCATATGGCCGTACATATGCACAGCTGACAAAGTTTGAAACAATCTTTGCAGCTTTCTTGTTAGGGTGTTCCGCCCTAAGACCCAACAGCGCACATTTGCGATTTAGCCGTATGTATGGTATAGTATTCATACTTGCTATGCGGCAGCGAAAGGAGTAAACATTATGCCGCAGTACAATAAGAAAAATAAAAAAGCCGCTTCCGGTATGGGCAATATCCGCAAAGTAACAAAGACCAAGAATGGCAAAGAATACACCTATTATGAAGCTCGTTACACGGAAGGATATGATCCCGGAACCGGCAAGCAAATTCAACGCAGTATATCAGGAAAAACGCAAAAAGAAGTCACGCAAAAATTGAAAGAAGTTCTTAGCAGTATTGACAGAGGCGATTACATAGCACCTTGTAAAATGACCGTTGGTGAATGGCTGGATAAGTGGTCAACAGACTATCTTGGCTCTGTGAAGCCTGCAACTGTATGTGCATACAAAGCTACAATCAGCACCCACTTGAAGCCGGGACTTGGCGCTGTGCGATTGGATGCGCTCGAACCACACATCATCCAAAGCTTTTACAACGGCCTCCTATCCCCCAAAAAGAAGGAGAAGGCAGTTTCACCCAAGACAGTGAAAAACACCCACGGTGTACTGCACAAGGCTTTGCAGCAGGCTGTTTCCAATGGGTATATCCGCATAAACCCGACCGATGCATGTGTTCTTCCCCGTGTTGAGAAAAAACAGATCCAACCGCTTGATGAAGATCAAATCACCGAATTTCTTCGTGCTATTAAAGGACATCAGTTTGAGTACTTATTCCTCGTAGCGCTGTTCACCGGTATGCGAGAATCGGAAGCGCTTGGTCTAACCTGGGATTGCGTGAATTTGGAAAACAGTACCATCACCATAAACAAGCAGCTGCAAACAATTCGTGGAGGCAATGGTGAATGTCGGCTCGCGCCAACAAAGAACAACAAATCACGAACCGTATCTATTCCCCCGTTTGTGGTTGATGTTTTGCAAAAGGTGAAGTTACAGCAAGATCAAAACAGGCAGCAGTATAGTGCTATCTGGGATAATACAGGTTTTGTCTTTACAAATCCGCTTGGGGAGCATTTAAAAGCCATCACTGTCTATAAGAATTTCAAGAAAGTGATGGTGCAGCTTGGATATGACAATATCCGTTTTCATGATTTGCGTCACTCTTATGCTGTTGCCAGTATTAAGTCCGGCGATGACATTAAAACGGTGCAGGAGAACCTTGGACATGCTACTGCATCTTTTACATTGGATGTGTACGGGCATGTAACAGACCAAATGAAACAAGCCAGTGCAGTAAGAATGGAACAGTTTATTCGCTCTGTAAGTCAATAAGGGGAACTCCAAGGGGAACCTTCCTGCGCAGACATTCCGCCGACCTAATAATTCCAACTTTTATACCGGCATAAAAGCTCAGAAAGCAACAAAAAACCGGTATTCTTAACGAATACCGGTTTTTCTTTTATGGCGGAGAAGGAGGGATTTGAACCCTCGATACCCTTTTGGGGTATACACGATTTCCAATCGTGCGCGCTCGGCCAGCTACGCGACTTCTCCATACCGTTCTTAAGTTCGTCGGCCGCAACCGACTGGCTTATAATACAACATAGTTCGCAAATTGTCAAGCACTTTTTTAAAATTTTTCAAATTATTTTTTGCGAAAGATTTTGGAGAAAATACCGGCCATCAGGCCGGGTTTCTCCTCCGCCACAGCATCCTCCGGGAAGGGTTCATCCAGTTCCCAGGGCAAGCGGATATTGTAGACCGTCACGGTGAAATAATCCTCGATTTTCTGCTCATTGGGAAAATAGCTGTTATCGATCACAATGCTCAGAGCAGCTTCCCCGTCCCGGATGTCGATCTCATACCCATCATGCTCCAGAATGCGGCCATTTACCGTGTAGGCCACAAAATGATAATCCACCTCGTCACCCAGAGCAATGGAGCCAATCTCGTCAGGCCGCTGGATGTCCACGCCCAGCTCCGCCAGGAACGTCGTCAGCCCGGGAAATTTCTCCCGGGCCTGAGCGTAGAAGTTCCGGCACTCCGAGCAGTCGCAGAGGGAGTGCTCCTGATAATATTGGACCGTGGCCTCGAAGTCAATGTCGAGTATTTTGCCTTCTTTGGTTATGATCATAACGCTTCTCCCTTTCTGCATTTTGCTAAGTCTGTTCTCGATCTCCGTCCACAGTCCTCCGGACTGCGCCCGGAGATCGAGGGATTTTCCCACGGCCTAATAAAGTGTCCACCGGACACTTTATTACCCTCGCTGCGCTCGGGCCGGCCTTTCAAATCCCACTTCCCGATATAAAAAAAGACCCACACCGAATGGTGTGGGTCTTTTTTATGGCGGAGAAGGAGGGATTTGAACCCTCGATACCCTTTTGGGGTATACACGATTTCCAATCGTGCGCGCTCGGCCAGCTACGCGACTTCTCCATACCGTTTTTAAGTTCGTCGGTCGCAACCGACTGGCTTATAATACAACATAGTTCGCTATTTGTCAACACCTTTTTTGAAAAATTTCAAAATTATTTTTTCAGTCAAAAAACCAGTAACGAGCCGGTGTTCCCACCGGCTCGTTTTCGTGTATCAATGTGCAAACTGGCTCTGGTAGAGCTGAGCGTAGAAGCCGCGCTTTTGCAGCAGCTCCTCGTGGCTGCCCTGCTCCACGATATGGCCGTCCCGCATGACAAGGATCACATCGGCCTCCCGGATGGTGGACAGGCGGTGGGCCACGATGAATGTGGTCCGGCCCTCCATCATGGTGTTGAAGGCCTCCTGGATCTTCGACTCCGTGCGGGTATCGATGGAGGAAGTGGCCTCGTCCAGGAACAGCATGGGCGGCAGGCACAGCATGACACGGGCGATGCAGAGAAGCTGCTTCTGGCCCTGGGACAGGGTGCCGCCGTTCTCGCCGATGACGGTGTCGTAGCCCTGGGGCAGGCGGCGGATGAAGCCGTGGGCGCGGGCCTGCTTGGCCGCCGCCACGATCTCCTCCTCTGTCGCATCGGGCTTGCCCATGGCGATATTCTCCCGAATGGTTCCGGCCTTGAGCCAGGTATCCTGCAGCACCATGCCCACACTGCGCCGCAGCTCGCCCCGATCCATGTCCACGGTATTCACCCCGTCCAGACGGATCGCGCCGCCCTGGGGGTCGTAGAAACGCATGAGGAGGTTAATAAAGGTAGTCTTGCCGCAGCCCGTGGGGCCGACAATGGCGATGCGCTGACCGGGGGTAACGTCCAGATCAAAGTCATCAATGAGGGGCTTTTCGGGAGTGTAGGAGAATTTCAAATCCCGGATCTGCAGGCCGCCCTCCATCTTCTCAGGCTGCTGAGGTTTCTCAGGCTCAGGAGAACGGGCGGGAGCTTCGATGAGTTCGAAGACACGGCCTGCACAGGTCAGGGCGTTCTGGAGTTCCGTGATGACGCCGCTGATCTCATTGAAGGGCTTGGTGTACTGGTTGGCATAGTTCAGGAAGCTGGTGAGGTTGCCGACCGTGATACCGCCGGAAATAGCCATCCATGCGCCCACCAGACCCACGCCCGCATAGACCACAGAGTTGACGAACCGGGTGGCGGGATTGGTCAGGGAGGAGAAGAAAATGGCCTTCAGGGCGTTTTTCTCCAGCTCGGCATTGATCTCATCGAATGCCTCCATGGAATCAGCCTCGTGGCCAAAGGCCCGGACCAGCTTCAGATTGCCGATGGTCTCGTCAATGAGAGCCGTCTGTGCGCCGCGGCTTTTGGCCTGGGCAGAGAACATGGAGTGGGTACGGCTGGCGATAAAATTGGCCACCAGCAGGCTCAGGGGGGTGATGACGATGACCACGAGAGCCACAGGCAGGCTCAGCCGCAGCATGAACGCCAGGGTGCCCACAATGGTCATGACGCCGGTGAAGAGCTGGGTAAAGCCCATCAGCAGGCCGTCGGCAAAGGTGTCCACATCGCTCACTACACGGCTCACCAGATCGCCCTGGGGATGGGAGTCGAGATAGGACAGGGGCAGGACCTGAATATGGTCGAAGGCCTCCTCCCGGATGTCACGGGTGATGCGGAAGGTCACGTGGTTATTGAGCTGGTTCATCACCCACTGGGCAATGCCCGCCACGGCGGCGCAGAGGGCCACCAGCGCAAGGTTCTGGACCACCCACTCAAACTGCACCCTGCCCTTGCCGATGATGCCGTCGATGGCGCCGCCCACCAGCACGGGGATGTACAGGCTCATGGCCACATACAGCAGTGCCAGCAGGAGGGAACAAATCAGATGACCCCAATAGGGCTTGACCCGGCGGAGGACCTTGGAGATCACAACTTTATTTTCATGCATGGCCCGCCACCTCCTTGGGGAACTGGGAATAGTAGATTTCCTGATATTCAGGACAGTTTTCCATCAATTCATCGTGGGTGCCCCAGCCCACCATATTGCCGTCATCCAGAACGATGATCCGGTCGGCGTACCGCACGGAGGCAGCACGCTGGGAGACGATGAAGGTGGTGGGAGCCAGGGTGCGGATGGCCTTGCGCAGGGCCGCATCGGTGGCGTAGTCCAGAGCCGATGCGCTGTCGTCAAGAATCAAAATCGCGGGCTTTCGCACCAGGGCACGGGCGATGGCCAGACGCTGGCGCTGACCGCCGGAGAAATTGGAGCCGTTCTGCTCCACCACTGCATCCAGTTCGCCGTCCTTGTTCTTGACCACTTCCCTGGCCTGAGCCAAATCCAGTGCCTGCCAGAGTTCGTCGTCGGATGCGTCTTCCCTTCCCCAGAGCAGGTTGGAACGGATGGTTCCCTTGAACAGGACGCTCTTCTGGGGCACGATGCCGATGAGACGGCGGAGGGTCTCGGCGTCATATTCCCGGACGTCCACGCCGTCGATGGTGACCCTGCCCGCCGCGGCGTCATAGAGCCGGGGGATCAGGTTCACGAGGGTGGTCTTGCCGGAACCGGTGCCGCCAATGACGCCGACGGTCTCGCCGGGGGCGGCGGTGAAGGAGATACGCTCCAGAGAAGGCTCGCCTGCGCCCTCGTAATGGGCCGTAACGTCTTCAAATGCCACCGCGCCCCGGAGGGATTCGGGCTTCCATTCACCCTCCGTCTGGTCGGGCTGGATGTCCAGCACCGCCGCCACACGGCCCGCGCTGGCCAGAGCCTTGGTGATGGAGACGATGAGGTTTGCCATTTTAATGAGCTCCACCAGAATCTGGGACATATAATTGTAGAGGGCGATGACCAGACCCGTGGTGAGGATGCCGTCCTGGACCTTCCACGCGCCATCACGGACCAGCGCCACAACCGCCAGATTGACGATGGCGAAGGTCATGGGGTTCAGGAGGGCGGAGATCCGACCGGCGATGTTCTGCTTCTTCATCAAATCCGCTGCGCGGCTGCTGAATTCCGCCTTTTCGTCCTCCTCCTTGCAGAAGGCCCGGAGAACACGGACGCCCGCCAGATTCTGCCGGGTGGCGGCGGTGACCTTGTCCAGACTGCCCTGAACGCCCTTATACATGGGCATGGTGATGAGCATGATGCCGAAGACCACCACGCAGAGCACGGCGATCAGGCCCACAAAAATCAGCGCCGCCCGGGCGTCGATGGTGAATGCCATGATCATCGCACCGAAGACCACGAAGGGCGACCGCAGCAGCAGCCGCAGGGTCAGGTTCACGCCGTTCTGGACCTGATTGATGTCGGAGGTCATCCGGGTCACCATGGTGGACGTGCCCAGCTTATCGATCTGGGAATAGCTCAGACCCAGGATGTGCTCCATCACCGCATGGCGCAGCCGGGTGGAGAAGCCCACGGCAGCCTTGGCGGCGAAGAACTGGGCGGTAAAGGCGCAGACCATGCCGATGACGCCCAGGGCGATCATCACGCCGCACATTTTCGCCGCGTAACCGCCGTTGCCGTCGGCAATGGCCACGTCCACGATCTGGGCCACCACCAGCGGGATCAGCAGCTCAAAGGACGCCTCCAGCAGCTTGAACAAGGGGCCGAGAACACACTGCTTCTCGTATCCCCGCATAAATTTCAAAAGTTTTTTCAAAACCTTTCACCTCTTTCTGTAGGGATCATACCATATTTTTGCACTTTCCACAAGAGCATATCATTATAGTTTCAAAAAGGAGTTGACTTTTTCAGAATTTATGGCTATAATATCTTAGCTTAAATAAATGCTAGTGTAGCACAGTCGGTAGTGCATCTCACTCGTAATGAGAAGGTCGCCTGTTCGAGTCAGGTCACTAGCTCCACGG
>JAFYUJ010000046.1 GCA_017558555.1 Akkermansia sp. | reverse complement strand
GGGAACAGCGCTGCGCGCGGGAACGGATGCTGCGCATCGGGAACAGCGTCCTGCGGACGCGGAAACATCGCGGCTACGCCGCGAGGGAATCGCCCCGTTGCACGGGCTCAAGGCTTGCTGCGGCTGCGCGCGGGAACGGATGCTGCGCGCGGGAACGGCGTCCTGCGGACGCGGGAACATCGCGGCTGCGCCGCGATGTGGAATAGCCCGCCAGAGGCGGGCGGCAGAAAGTAGCCCAGAGTGGAGTCACGCAGTGACGGAACTCTGGGTTGCTGATGTAAATAGATGGAACCCCGGAGCGCAGCGGAGTGGGTGGCAGAAAGAGAGGCGTACAAATGTGTGCTGATATACACTCCCGCTCAAGCATCACCTTGAGGGAATATACCGTTTTTTCTCAAGAAACTTTGGAATTCCTCAGCTGCAGTTTGTCGCTGGTGGTGGTATTCCTGGTTCAAAATATACCGAATAACTGCCTCTTTGTTTGATTCACTCACGGAAAAGGCTCCGTACCCTTCCTGCCAGGAAAACTGTTCATAGTAAGCATCAATGCCTTTCACCCACCTGCTGGCATTTGCCTTGATAGAACGTACAAAATCTGCCATGCTCACCTGTAATGGTAATGATGTCAATATGTGCAGGTGATCCGGTCGTCCTCCAACCATGTACGCACACCCCGACATGGAGCGTATTGTTCCCCCAATGTAATGAAACAAACGAGGTAAATCTTCTTTTTTTATCTCACACCCTGTATGTTTGACGTGAAAAATGATGTGTACATTAATGTTAGTGAACGAATGGCTCATATAACACCGTCCATACTAGCATGAAACACTACTCTTGACAAGAATGAAGAACTCATCACCAACCTCGCATTCTGCTACCCACTCCGCTGCGCTCCGGGGGCCCGCTTCCTTGGCATGACAACCCGGAGTTCCGTCACTGCGTGACTTCACTCCGGGCTACCGTCTGCCGCCCCGCAAAGCGGGACTCAACGCCTGGCGCGCAACGCGCGCGGAATCTCTTCATTGTGCCTTCCCCTCACACAAATCGCCTCCGCTGCGCGAGGCGGCGGAGGCGATGAAGGAGGAAATGCGGGGGAGCGTAATCAGAAGTTCACGCGATAACCCACGGTACCGTTGATATTGGTGTAACCGCTGCGGAGGTCGGCAGAGGCATCCACAAAGATGGCGCCACCGTAAGCACCCACGGGGATGGTGAGACCGGCACCGATTTCAAGGCCCACAGCACCCACTTCAGCGCTGTTGATCTTGTGGCCCTTGCCATCACCATTCAGCAGAGCATTGGTGGATTCGCCTTCGGTATCACCGGCGTCGAACTTGACCAAGGCGCGAGCCTCGAAGATGGAAGCACGGTTGTACAGGTTTTCGCCAACGACGGACTGGAAGCGAGCACCGGCACCGAAGGTGAGGGTGGAGAAGTCCTGATCACCCACGGAAAGGCCGGCATCGCTGCCTTCTTCCTCATAACCGGAGATGCTGCTGCTGCGGAAAGCCACGTTCACGACAGGCTGCCAGCAGGTGGTGCCTTCCTCATTGGCGGCGAAGACACGGCCCACTTCATACATGAAGCCAAAGGCCATACCATCAGTTTCGCCCTTCGTCTCGTAGCTGAAGTCACCGGCCTTCACCGTGCGGTCCAGTGTCACATCAGCGCGACCCACCGTGGCCACGAAGGTGTGCACCCAAGCGTTGCTGGCATAGCGGGCAAAGGCGGAGAGGTACATGGTATCCATCGTGCCTTCTGCCTTGTCAGCGGCGTCGGATTCGATATCACCGTACATGGCCGTCAGCGCCAGACCCATGGTCACCTTCGGTGTCATATCCACATCGAAGCCCACAGTACCACCCCAGCTGTCGTGGGTGTAACCGGCGGCCAAGCCATCGGAGCTGAGCTCGCGGTGGTTACCCTCGCCGTTGATCCAGGCATTGTAGTAAGGCATGTTCTCGTTGACCTCGCACTGGCTCACACCCATGGTGGTGGTGCGGTTGCGGATAGCCTTGAGCTGGCGTTCCACATCGGCAGAGAAGGCGGAGCCAAGCACAGCCGTGCTGCTACCGGCCACAGCGGCCAGAGCTTCCTGAATCTGCTTGCCATTGGGCGTGGTGGCGGTCACCATGTTGGTCAGCGCGCTGAAGGTTCTGGCCAAATCGCCCTCGGGTTTCGCGGAGATATGGGACATGGCCTTCTTGCTCCACATCATGTCGGCACCGGCCACGGCATTTTCTTCTTCGCCGGCATAGGGGGCAAACTTGTTGGAGTCATCCACCGTTGCCTTCAGCACCAGGTCAAAGTAACCGCTCTCATCATTCCATACCTTGTTCAGGGTGATGGGCTTGGTCTTGTCTACCATCAGGTAGGCTGCGCCGGAACCTAATTCAATCTCTACGCTATCGTTGGCGCCCAGTGTCAGAGAACCATCATCTGCAAAGGTACCAAGCACCGTGTAGCTCATGCCGGGGGTGTCATCACCGCTCATGATGGGGGCGTTGCCGGTGCTGTTCAGCACCAACTTGGCTGCATCGTCCACCGACAAAACGCTCAGGCCCAGCAACTGCTTCTGATCCGTGTTGACTGTCAGCGTGGTCAGGGAACCGGCACCCAGCGTCAGGCTGTGAAGCTTGCTGTCATTGGTGGCTTCGAAGAGCATATTGCCTTTGTTCTCCACATTCCAGCTGCCGTCGGTCACAAAGCCGTTGGTGAACTTCTGCAGCTTGCCTGCGCTGCCACCTTCGATGATGAGCGTGTTGGCGCCCGCGTCCGTATTCACGTCCGTGGCCAGCAGCTTGCCCACAAACACGCTGTCCTTCGTGCCATCGAGAGTCACGGTGGCGCCATCGGCAGCTACCGTACCTTCGCCATTCAGGGCCTTCAGGCGGGAATCCGTCGTGTCGCCAAAGTCAAGCTCCGTGTCGGCGCCGTTCAGGAACACGTCCACATCCCGGATGGCGGCGTTCTCGCTCATGCGGGTTTCACCGCTCAGAATCAGGCGGTTGGCATCGCTGCCATCGCCGATGACGGAGGTGTTGGTGATATCACCCATACCGCCCTCAATCGTCAGCACAGCGCCGTCTTCCACGCTTTCGCCCAGTTGATTCACCACCGTGGTGGATTTCAACAGGAAGTCGGCCTCGCCGCCCTGCATTTCGTAGTAGTTGCCTTTGATGGTCAGGTCATTGCCCTGTTCCAGCTCAAATACATAACTGCCGTTCTTCACTGCCATTTCGCGGGCCGTGATGTCCTCGGTCAGGCGCACCTGGGCATCGGTATCGCCGGTGAAGTAGGCGGCGCGTTCCTGCTCATAGGTGTGAATACCCTGGGCATCATCCTTGGTGGCCCATGCGGCATCGGTGGTGTTCCATTCGCCATCGCCGCCATTCCAGGCGTAGTACAGGCCATCAGAATCCGTGGTCAGCTGGATGCGCAGGGAGCCCGCATCCGTAATCCACACCGGTGCATTGGCCAGGTTGATGTCGTCGCACACAAAGAAGTCGCCCAACACGCCCAGCTGCGAACCCAGCAACTTGCCGGTGCCATTCACCGTCAGTTTGCCGATTTCTGTGAACAAGTCCACATAATCGCCCGCGGACTGGAAGGCAGACAGGTGCACCGTCAGCTTAGCCTTGCTGTTTGTATCCAGCGCCAGTCTCTGGCCGTAGAGGCTCAGGCCCTTGCGATCCAGCCAGGGTGTTGCCTCAGAGCCCAGGGTAATCTGGCCGTTGGCGCGGGGCAGCAGGTTAGCATTCAATTCGCCACCCACCTGGGTGATATACAGCTTGTGGCCATCGCTCACCGTCAGGTCCGTGGGGCTGAACACCACGCTGGCGCCGTTAATCGTCGTCGTGCCGAAGGCCAACTGCGACCCTGCACCGTCGATGACCAAGCGGTCATAGGAGCTCGGAGCGGTTCGGAACTGGAGCTGGCCCTTCTGAACGGTGATGGTGCCGTTGTAGTCATCCACAAAGGCGGAGCGATACTCGTGCGCAAAACGCTGGGCACCGCGGCCCGTCATGAGCAAGGAGACATCCTTGCCGATAGTGGCGCGGGATTCATACACACCGTTACCGCAGATTTCCAGCGTCTTCATTGTGCCGGCAGCATCGCTGTTGGTGACATCCGCTCTGAATGCACCGGTCAGGCCCATCAAGGTGTAGTGATCGGCCCCGGCACCCAACTTCAGCGCTGCATCTGTAATACCATGCGTCACCACTGCGGAGGCTGCAGCCTTCTCATGGCAAAGCTCCAGGCTCTTATTAACAATCCACGTGCCTTCAAAGCCGCTGTTGTCGGCACTGAGGATGACATCCCCCGAACCCAGGGTAATGGAGCCATTCTCACCCGTGATGGATGAATCCACCGTCAGCACGGACGAAGCATAACCGGAAATACTCAGGTAGTTATTCACCTCCATACCACCCTTCATAGTGATGTGGTTCGAGAAGACCAGGTTGGTGTTCCCATCTACCACCAGCTTGTTGGACATCACTGCGGGCGCTGCTTCTGTGCCGGCAAAGTCGAGATTAAGCGAACCAGCGGTCAGACGGATAGCACCATAGGTGGCGGCACCGGTTTCCGGCTTCGTCAAGGTCATCGTGCCACCGCCGGTCTTGGTCAGCGTGTAACCATTGGTCTTGTAGTCATTGGACAGCACAATCCCGCTGATTACGCCAGAGCCATCCGGGTTGGTGGAGCGGTCTATGTAGATGGTTGTATCACCCTTCAATTCCACCTTGGCTTGCACGTTGGCGCTGCTGGCCTGGTAGTTCTTGACTTCCTTGCTATCGGCATCGTAGGTAATCCACATCTTAGGCGCGACAGAAAGTGCTGCAGAAGAGCCGGAAGCAATGGACCCGGCACCGGCCAGGTACAGCGTATCCGTGCTGTCCATCAAGTCCTGCGTTTCACCCGTGGCAATGCTGATGGAGGAACCATCCTTCACGTACGCAGCCTCGGCAGAAGCCAGTTTTTCTGCTTCTGTCAGGTTCAGATCCGTCAGGGAAAGCGTGGTATAGTTATCAAAGTTGATTTGGGTCACCTTTTCGGTGGCATGCATCACGCTCTCGAGCACATTGGCGCGCACACCGCCTGCGGCAATTTCCAGCACACCATCACCATACACCGGAGCTTCCCAGTTGGAAGCATCCTCCGCCAGGTATTCCAAACGCAGCGTGGCGCCGTCCTTCAGCTCTACGCCGCCGGAGATATCCACGAGACCCGTGTTGGCAAAGGTGACGTCCTTTTCCACCACCATCTTGGCATTTTCGCCCACGATGCTGCCCTCGCCCATGAAGGCGTAGCCCGTGCCGCTCACCGTCATGGTGCCCGGCTCGCCGGCATCCTTGTTCAGGTAAACCGTGCCCAGGATGGTGATAGCCTCACCCGTACCGGCAAACTCCACATCGGAGTAGTTGGTGAAGCGGCGGATTTCGTCGCTGCCTTCAGCCTTCCAGTTGGTTTCCGTGCTGTTGGCCCAGAAGGAGGATACACCCTCCGTCGTCTGCCACAGCAGGAGATCATCCGAGCCATAGACCTTCACCTGATTGCCCTGGGCATCCAGAGAGGTAATCTGCACCTTGCCGTAGCCACCATCCTGCGTGTAAAGAGCATTGAAACCATCATCCACCAGGGCCACCAGGTTGACCGGCGTGGTGGGTGCATTGCCGGCAAAGTCCAGAATCGTGAAGAACTTGCCCTGCTCCGGGTTTTCCAGGGTGATGCCATTGGCCATCACCGTCACGTTGAGCGTGCCATTGACCTTCGTCGCGGTGATCAGTTCCTGCCCTTCCGACCAATCGCTGCCGGGAACATTGGCCACCGTCAAATCAAAGAGCAGAGAGCCGTTGGTCTCCGTGGTCAGGTTATCGATGCGGCCGGTGCCGGCCACGGAGAGATAGCCTTCCTTCACCACCACGGTGTTCAGGTGTGAGGCAGAGCCCAAATCCAGGGTACCCTTGCCCAGCTTGGTGATACCTGTTCCCTCTGCCTGAGCCGAGGTCACACCCAGGTGAATTGTCTTGCCGGAACCGCCTTGGGTGTTGCCGGCAGCGATGTCGTAGCCCTGAGTATTCACCGTGAGCATGCCCTCCAACGTCACGTTGCGCTGGCTGCTCCAGCCATCGCAGTTGTCGAGCACGCCCAGTGTGGCGCCATCTTCCAGGGTGAGCAACATGTTGTTGTTATGGGTCTGCTGGCCTTTGCCGTTCACATCCACGTGTCCCAGGCCGTCGGCGCCCAGGTTCAGGGTAGCACCCTTCTTGATGTTGATGGTTGTCAACACACCATCACCGTTGGTATGAGTCTGCAACCACAAACCCTTAGCATTAAACACACCGCCATCGTTGATATTCAGTTCCTTTCTACGAGTAGCATCTTCCTTCACCGAAATGAACGAAGCGCGGCTCATGGTCAGAGTGCCATTCACTTCGATATTGCAGTCGCCTTCATTACTCAGCAGGAACGTAGCCCCCCCCACATAGGATACAGCTACTAAGTCGGCGGCATCATTGAGGCCTTTGGAATTCTCACCCGTAATCGTCACCGAGGAGCCCTTCTCAATCAGCATATCGCTGATTTTGTGGGTGGCACCGAAGAGCCCATGGCCATTATTTCTGAGCGTTTCAGTCGTGACGACGGCCCCATCGGTAACGTGCAAGCTCGCTTTGCCGAAGGCCTGCAAAAGCAGACGGGTAAAATTCTTCTCCTTGCCATGGGAGCCACTCAGAATCAGCGTACCATCGTGAGCATTCAGCATGGCATTGTATTCAGACATATCACCCGCCAGGGTCACTGTGCCATAGCCATTCTTCAGGATAGAAGATGTCGTTCCATTACCTTTCACCGCGCCGGTGTATGTGGTGTTGTAGGCCTGGTAGGTCAGCTCACCTGTCTGGGGAGAGGTGTACAAAGAACCATGCGCAATCAACTGGCCGGTGCCATCCAACTGCAAATCCGCCGCGATGGTGATGCCGGGGTCCTCAAACAGGTTCACAAAATGCACCGGAGCCGCCGAAACCAGGGCACTGGAATCATCGAGAGCAATCTTCTTGAGGTTGCTCATATCCGCCGCCTGGCCCGTGAGCGGGTTGAACACAGCCAGATACGTGCCACCCACCAGAGAGACCGAATCCCCGCTGTAGGAATCGCGGGTCAGGGTCACCACCTTGATGGTCGGGTCCTGCCAATCTTCGGTGTAGGGGCGGTAATACAGCTTGTCCGTCTGGATGACGTTGCCGGTCACCTTGGTGGGGTCCAGCTCGGCCTCGCCCGTGACAGGATCCACATCGAACAAACCGCTGTCCCCGGCCTCAAAGTAGTAGAACGCCTGGCGGGGGCCCCACAGTTTGACTTGAGAATGCGTGGTGATACCCACCAAGGCCTGGGCACCGTTCTCGACGTTCAGACGGCGGAAATCACCAATGGAGCCAATTTCCAGGGTGCCACTCTTCACCATGATGGAGCGGGCGGAGTCATCTTCGAAGTTGGCAATCAATTGATAGCCGGCGCCTTCCTTCACCAGGTTCACGTTTTTCAACACTTCACCCCATACCGCCGACTTAGTGCCTTCTCTGACCGTATTGCCAACAAAAAGCGTACGCGTACCGGCATAACTTTCCGGGCGGATGTTGGTGGAAGGATTGGTGGGCGTACCCGTCAGCGGCGCACGGCCCGACATCACCAAGCTGTACGTCGAACCTCTCAAATCACCAATGCGAATTTCTTCCGCATTGAGAGCCAAGGTGGAATACTCGTGTGTCTCAGTAAGGCTGCCACCATTCGCCAAATACAACGTAGCCTCCGACATGGCATCCTTGTGCCCCAATTCCACGTAGTTCTGGTACTGACCATAGGTGACGGAACCATCCATTGTAGAAACACCAATCGTTAACTGGCCCTGGAAGCCCTCTTTTTCACCCTCTGTGATATTGGGAGTATTCAGATACACAATGGAGGGCGTATAGCTTTCACTATCGTTGTGCTCAACACTAATGGAACCGTAGCCCTGCACACTGTCGAAGGTCCAGATAGTGGAACCACCATCGTGATTCAGGGTGATGCCACCATCTGTCAAATCCAGAGTGTTGATGTACTGGCGAATCTGCGAGCCCGACACCTTGTTGCGCAAATCACCGCCACCGCCCACCAGTGTCGGCACATTCAAACCGGCTGCATTCAGGTACAAGGCCGTACAGGTATCCAGCACATACCTTGCCGTGCGGCCAATGACGTCCTGTGATGTCAGCACCAAGCTGATGGCTTCATTTATTTCGGACTTCTTATCCCCGTCAGCACGGTTGTCATCATACGGATTCAGCAACACAATCGTACCGCTGTAGGCACTGTAATTATCCTGGCGTTTATCTTTGTTGTAGGTCAACGTAATCGTACGGCGAGTCTCCAGCACACCCATACCGAAGGTCAGGATATCCGTATCATTGGATACTGTGGTAAAGCTGCCGTCCTCGTTCTCGATTTTCACATCGTTCAAAGAGGTCAGGTTGGTGAAAGTCAGATTAGCCGCCCACATATTGAATGTGTACACATTGCCGGATACATTCGTCTGGTTCGTAAACTGATACGAGCCGTCCTCAAAGTATAATTGAACCTTGCGGGAATCATCAGTTTTATCATTACGTGCCGTAGCTTCCGCATTCGGCCCCTTGGCGATATCCAAGGTGGTATTACCCTCCAAAGTCAGGACACCTTCAAACTGCATCACCCTACTCTTATCGGTATGAGAATGAATGAAAAGCTGACCGCCATCCTCAACAGTGATATGGCCAAATTCGTACGGCGAGCCATAGGGATTCTTGTTCGGGTAGTTATCCACATTCGGGGCACGATCGTTCGTACCATTGGCAATCACCACGCGGTTGCCGGTGCTAATCGTGACATCTGAATTCAAATGTTCGCGCATTTGGGTGGCATTCCAGTTCTCGTCAGCAGCTTGAGCCTGAGCCGCCACAAAGGCACCGGCCACCAAAGCACCGGTGGCGCAGGTAGTGGTGATACCGACCATGGCAGCCATGCAAGCAAGGACAGCCCGGCGAAGTTTAGAGGGGAGGTGTAATTTCATGGATGTAATAATTGAAGGGGTCTTGTAAACGCGTTGGGACAGGTAGACACAGCTCTGCCTCCAACTGTCATGTTGCAAGCATAGCAAATAGCCTCCGCTTGTCAAGAAGGAAAAACGACAAAATACACAAAGAATCCACAGAACAGAAGCAGCGCCGCGCCAACGCTTGACAACGAAGCCCCCATGGTGCTACACTGCCGGCATGAACAGCTCCAACACCGTCTCCCCTCGTTCCCGCACCGTCACCCTCATCCTGGCTCTTTGTTTCTTTGTTGTGGGCTTTGGCGGTTTGCACCGCATTTATACCGGCAAACTCTTCAGCGGCATCCTTCAGTTGCTGACCTGCGGCGGCCTGATTATCTGGCAGATTATTGATGTCATTCGCATCCTCTGCGGCACCTTTGATGATGCCCAGGACCGCGACATCACCGAGTGGTAACCCCCCAAGGGGCAGGACGAAGGACCCGTCTTCGCTCAAAATGAGTCCATTTTGAGCTACGCCGCCTGTCTCGGCGTAGGCTTGCCGGAGACGGAAGGCGAATGACGAATTTTGAGTACCGCGCGCGTTGCGCGTCAAGCCTTGAGCCCCGCTTGCGGGGCGATTCCCCCGCGGCGCAGCCGCGATGTTCCCGCGTCCGCAGGACGCTGTTCCCGATGCGCAGCATCCGTTCGCGCGCGCAGCGCTGTTCCCCCCGCGAGCGCCAGCGAGCCTGCCCCTTGAGCCCGCGCAGCGGGCGGCAGACGGTAGCCCGGAGTGAAGTCACATAGTGACGGAACTCCGGGTTGTCATACCAAAGGAACCGGAACCCCGGAGCGCAGCGGAGTGGGTGGCAGAAAGCGAGGTGTGAAGAACTCGCTTGCGCTCACGGTGGGGGCTTCGTCCGCTTGCGCATTCTACGCCCACCCAGGGAAGAACGCCTTGCGGGCGGGGTGAAAGGAAAGGTAATCAGAGGTAATCAGAGGTAATTTATCCCTGACGGGATAGGGAATTTCTGCCTGCGGCAGAGGGAACTTGCCCCTGCGGGGCAGGGAATTTTTTGGCTACGCCAAAAGGGGTGGGAGCCCCCCCACAAGCTCGGCGGCGCGGGCGTGGAGTGCTTCGGGGGTGTTGTCCAGGGTATCATCCTGCACTTCTTCCAGCAAGGTGGAGAGGATGCGCCTGATCTCCGGCCCCTGGGGGAGGCCCATTTGCATCAAATCCTTGCCATTGATACGCAAATCTTTGAGCGAGAAGAGAGACCCAGCCTCCAGCGTATCTTCCAGCAGGAGGGCGGCCTCTCGCAGGGCGGCTCGTTTTTCCGGGCGTTCGTGGGCGGATTGCGCGGCCATATCCGCCTTTTTCATGTCGAAAAGGAGGCGAATCATCTCCACACCCAGTCGGCCGATGCAGCGGCGCATGCCGGGGATGGTGGTGGGGAAGTGATGATCATGCTCGGTGATGAGGGTACACACGGCGGAGAGGGTAGCATTGTCGCTGCGGAGGCGCTCCAGCACGCTCCGGGCGATGGCTGCACCGCGTTGGGGGTGGCCAAGGAAGTGGCCCTTGCCGGACTCATCCAGGGTGAAAGTCTCGGGCTTGGCGATATCATGCAGCAGCATGGCCAGGCGCAGCGTTTCATCTGCCGGGAGGGACTGCACGGCATGGGCGGTGTGCGTCCACACATCGTAGAGGTGGTGGGGGCTGTGCTGGTCGAAACCGAGGGTGGGCAGCAGCTCCGGGATGATGGTGGTGAACACATCCGGGAAGGCCAGCAGCATGCCCAGTACACCTTCTCCCACAAGGATGCCCTTCAGCTCGGAGAAGATGCGCTCTGCGCTCACGTTCTCCAACAGGTGGCGGTTGCGGTGAATGGCATAGGCCGTTTCACGCTCGATATCAAAGTTGTACCGCGCCGCAAAGCGCAGCGCGCGCATGAGGCGCAGGCCGTCTTCGTTGAAGCGTGCATCCGGCTCGCCCACGCAGCGGATTTGGCGAGCGGCCAGGTCCTCCTGCCCGCCGAAGGCATCCACCAGCCCGCGGGTGGGGCTGTAGGCCATGGCGTTGATGGTAAAATCGCGGCGGGCGAGGTCGGCCTCCACCTGAGAGACAAACTGCACCCGGTCGGGGTGGCGATTGTCGGTGTATTCGCCATCGATGCGGTAGGTGGTCACCTCCACAGGCTCGCGGTTCACCATCACGGTGACGGTGCCATGCTTGAGCCCGGTTTTGATGACATGAAAGCGGCGAAACACGCGCAGCACCTCCTCCGGCAGAGCATTGGTGCAGACATCCCAGTCCTTGGGGGCGCGGCCCAGCAGAGAATCGCGCACGCAGCCCCCCACCACATAGGCCTCGTAGCCATATTGCTCTAATCTGTCGACAACGGTCAGGGCGTGTTCAGGGACGGAAATCATGTGCGGTATGGGGGAGGGAGGATTACACTTCTTCCGCTGTATCGTCGATATCAGGCGTAGCGTCGGGGTCTTCAGCAATGTCATCATCCGGCATATCGTGGGGGTCCACAGCCGTATCGTCGTCAGGGAAAGCGGTGGGGTCCTCGGCCAGCTCATCATGTTTGCTGCAGAGGGGGCGGGGTTTGGAAAAATCGGCCATGGTTTCGGTATAGGCCTTGCCCTGGTATTCGCAGCCGGAGTGAGCCAGGTGCCCGGATTCGCGGCAGAGCCGCATCCCTGTGCGGCGGGCGCCGGCAGGGGTGGTGCGGATGGGGCCCATCGGGTAGCCCAGAGCGGCTGCGCGCTGCATGGCGCCCACCCACAACGGGAGCGCCAGGGTGCCGCCATAGGCCTTATCTGCAATGGTGCGCGGGCGGTCGAACCCCACCCACACGGCGGCGGTCAGGTCCGAGGTAAAGCCGCAGAACCAGGCATTTTTGTAGGCATTGGTGGTACCTGTTTTGCCGCCACAGGGGGCGGAGAAGCCCAGGCGCTGCACGCTGCCGGCTGTGCCACCGGGTTTGGTAATTTGCTGGAGGATGGAGGACGTAGCCTGTGCCGTGCGCTTGGAGAAAATGCGGCGGGCCGAAAGCTGGGTCTGCCACAGCACGCGCCCGGAGGTATCGGTGATGCTCTCAATAATATAAGGAGTGGGGCGCACGCCACCATTGGCAAAGGCGGTATAAGCCCCTGCCACCTCCAGGGGGGAGGCCTCCCAGGTGCCCAGATAAATGGTGGGGCCGGGGGTGCGGGCGGGCCGGGGGAAACCGGCCATCTGCGCCACATTGACCACCTGTTGCAACCCGGCGCAGTTGCCCACACGCACCGACATGGTGTTGCGGCTCTTCAGCAAGCCCCAACCGGCAGGGTGCGGCCCGGTGAAGCGGCCATCGGCATTGGAAGGATTCCAGCGCTTGGCACCCTGAATTTCGCCGGGCTGCAAGCGGTTATCCGAGATGAGTGTGTTGGGGCTGCCCCCGCGCTCAAAGAAGGTGGAATACACAATCGGCTTGAAGAGGGAGCCCACCTGGCGGCGGCTCTGCACGGCGCGGTTCAGGCGTGATTCCGTGCTGTCTCGCCCACCCACCACGGAGATGAGCGCCCCGGTGGCATTATCAATCACCACGCAAGCGGCCTGCACATATTGAGGGCGGGCGCGGTCGGCCTCCTCGCGGGAGAGGGTGGCGATGCTCTTCTGAAACTGGGCGCGGGTCTGGTGCGGGTAGCGGGGCTGGCTCTCCAGCATCTGCACCAGGCGGGTGTTGATTTCCTGCATCACCGCATCCTGCAAATCCACATCCAGCGTGGTGCGCACCACCAGGCCACCGGAATACACGGCTTCCTCCTTCACGCGGCGCTCCTGCGTATCAAGCATCTGGAGGATGTGGTCCACCTCGCTGCGGATGAGGTCCAGCGCGTAGTTATCATTCCCGCGGCGCTCGGGTTTGTTGGTCACAATCGCCTCTGCCAGCGCGCTTTCATATTGATTGCGGGTGATGTAGCCATGCTCATAGAGCAGCTTGAGCACCTTGTCGCGCTGAATCTTGGCGGAGGACAAGCTGCGGTAGGGCGAAAACTCATTCGGGCTGCACACAATACCGGCCAGCATGGCTGCCTCGCCGATGGTGAGGTCGCGCGGCTGCTTGTTGAAATAGCCATAAGCTGCCTGTTTGAGCCCCAGGAAGGTGTGCCCCCAGAACACGCGGTTGATGTAGCTGGTGAGGATGGTTTTCTTATCGTACGTGGCCTCGATACGGCGGGCGAGAGCGATTTCAGTGAGTTTGGCGTCAAAATTACGCTCGCGGTGGTTGTAAGTATTCTTGGCGAGCTGCATGGTGAGGGTGGAAGCCCCCTGCGTGGTGCGGTGATGCTTGAACACCTGCGCCACGGCTCGCAAGATGCCGCGCAAATCCACACCGCCATGCTTCCAGAAGGAGCGGTCTTCCTGCATGATGAGCGCATCAATGAAATACTGCGGCACCTCGGCCTCCAGGTTGGTGATACTGCGGCGGTTTTCCCCGTGCAGCGTGCCGATTTCCGTACCCTTGCGGTCCAGCACAATGGTGCGCTCCGGCATGCGCATCACCTGGGTGATATCGTAGCGCCCGGCTTTGATACCATAGATGACCGCCAGCACCGCCGCAAAAAAGATGCCCACAAAGGAGAAGCTGATGAGCAGACGCATCGGCCACAGCACCAACTTAGGCAAACGCCGTGTCACAAAAAGAATGAAGCGGAAGGGGAAGCTCACCATGAGCCAGATACCGCGCCACACGGTCATCCCCTTGCGCGGCGGCTCGCGAAAATCCTCCCAGGGGTTGTGCTCATCCAGCCTGCGGGTGTATTCACGCCGCGGCCCGGGTGTGCCAAAGGTGTCATCCGGCTCGATGGTGTAAAACCCGCGCGCACCGGATTCCCGCTGCTGCAAGGGGTCCTCCTGCTCCACATATCCGTGGCGCGGAGGTGGAGAGGCCTGGTAGCGCGAACGAGGTGCGCGCGGGCGTTGCTGCGTGTACGCGTCCCCTTCCCGCGGCGCGTAATCGGCGCGGTCATCGTAGTCGGAATGGCCTTTATAACGAGCACACATGCAATACTCTCCCCCGCAGCATAGCATGAAAACGCGCCCCCTGCAAGCGCAAGCTTCGTGCTGTGCGGGGCAATCAGCCCGCCTCAGCACGAAATTCTTTCATTTTGGGGCGCAGCTGCGGCTCATGCCTCCGCTTGCGGGGGCATGGCTTTTCCGGCAAAGCGGTTGATGATGAGAGCCAAGGCGCCATCACCCGTCACATTGCAGGCGGTGCCGAAATTATCCATGGTGATATAGAGCGCAATCATGAGCGCCAGCTCTGCCTCTCCAAAGCCCAGCATGGATTGCAGCACCCCCAGCGCCGCCATGATAGCCCCACCGGGCACCCCCGGAGCTGCCACCATCACCACACCCAGCATCAGGATAAAGCCCAGCATCGGCCCAAACGCCACGGGTGAGCCCTGCATCAGCATAATGGCTATAGCACAGGCCACAATCTTGAGCGTGCTGCCGGAGAGGTGAATCGTGGCGCACAACGGCACCACAAACCCGGCCACCTCCTGCCGCACACCGATGTGCTGCACCTGGCGCAAGGTCACCGGAATGGTGGCGGCGGATGACTGGGTGCCCAGTGCCGTCACGTACGCAGGCAGCATCCCCCACAGCAAAGCAAAGGGATTCTTGCGCACCAGCACCCCCGCTACCGTGTACTGCAACACCAGCACCGCCACATGCAGCACAAAGATTACACCTATAATCTTGATAAATACCGATAACACTGCCCAGGCTTGCCCGGTGTAGGACATCCCCAGAACAATGCCAAATATAAATAACGGCAGCAGCGGGATGATGGTGCGCTCTATGGTCTTGCCCACAATCTGCCGAAAATCCCGGCATACATCCCGCAGGGCATCTCCCGGTATACACGCCATCCCCAGCCCCAGCATGAAGGCAAAGACAAGCGCGGTCATCACCTCCATCAGCGGGGGTACGGCCACGCTGAAATATGGCTGCAACTCAGCCCCCTTCTCTGCCGCCCCGGCGAAGCTCCCGGGCTCTATCAACTCCGGAAATACCCCCACCGACACCCCATACGATGCCAATCCGGACACAAGCGTAGCAGCGTAAGCCAGAGCCATCGTCATCAACAGCATTTTACCGGCACCACGCCCCATCTCCGCTATCGCCGGTGCCACCAGGCCCACGATGAGCAGCGGTATCAAAAAGCCCAGATATTGGCTGAATAAACCGTTGAAGGTCACAAACCCGCGCACCGCCCACTCCGGCAACCAGGCTCCCAAGGCGCCACCTGCCACCATAGCTATGACTATGCGACCAATCAATCCTATGCGTCTCTTTTTCATATATGCACTCCACATTATAACACGGCGCGCCGCAGACTCAAGCACATTGTGCCATGAGCTATCCGTTGGGAATGCATCAGGGCCGCTGTTGATTTACAGGGCGGGGAGCTGCACCCGCATACCGGTGTAGGTATTGATGGTGATGCGGCCGATTTGCCCGTAGAGCGGGTGGGTGTCGCAGTCAAACATCAGCATACCATCTGCCTCGCGGATGGGGATGCGGTGCAGACAGCGGGCGCCATCGTCGGAGTCGGTCATGTAGATGGCTGTAAGGTGAGGGTGGCCGGCGGAGTCGTTCTCGGCCTCCACCCCCCACACCGTGAGAGAGTGCGTGTAGCGGCTGCCATCCGGGCGGAAATAGAACACCCCAATCCAGAAAGCATCCCCGCGGCGAAAGCCCTCGTACAGAGCCTGTGTCAGGTTTTGAGCATTCACGGTATCGCTGCGGCGGGCATAGAGCAAGCGATGGATGATATCGCCTCCCTGGGTCAGGGCATGCTCGCGGTAGTAGCCGCCGGCGGCGGTGTTGGTGAGCCGGGCGCAGCCGGTGGGATGCATGGGAGCATACGCACCGGTGAACCACCAGCGGATAGCCTGGTCGGGGTCGCTCCCGGCATTGGTGAAGGAGGTGCAAAACACCTGCCAGACCCCTTCGCCCGTGGGTGTACCCTGCGGCAGAGGCTCAGTGCGCTGCTGCTGCCACCAGTCGATGAGATTGGCCGCCGCCATGGCCCAACACAGGCCATTGTCCCCCTGCGCACCACGCGTCTTGCTTTTATTGATGTCTTTCCAGCCCGATGCAGGCCCCACCCCCGCTGCCCACAGAGTTTCGGCAGAGAGCGGCGTGCACATGCACCCAAGCATCAGGCCCCATATCAGCAGCCCTATGTTCCTGGCAACTATCATACCCTTGCGCGCTTATGCAATAAGAACATGCGTAAAATGTTGAAAAAAACAGGCACGAAGCGCATTGTAGCACTTCATGCCTAAGCGGAGAGAGTGGGATTCGAACCCACGGTGACATCTCTGCCACGCTCGATTTCGAGTCGAGTGCCTTAGACCAACTCAGCCATCTCTCCAGCTGCTGCTCCGTGCAGCGCGGCAGGATTATGCCGTGTGTCTCGCTTGTTGTCAAGCATTTTCGATGTGGGTGGCACTGTATCCTCCCGCGCCTCATGGATTGAGGGCCAACAGATGGAGATTTGTGAGTTACGAATGACGAATGACGAAGTACGAATTTGAGGTTCCCTGCGGCTACGCCGCAGCAAGACATGAGCCCCGCAAGCAGGGCGGCAGAATCTAGCCCGGAGCGGAAGCGAGGAACGGGGAATAAGCGTGTTTTCGTTTTTGTTCATTCATCACCAATATGATAAATCCACGCTAATCGGCTCTGGGCTAACGCCCATCGCC
>JAFYUJ010000045.1 GCA_017558555.1 Akkermansia sp. | reverse complement strand
GGTGACGGATATCGCAGGCCGCACGCTCACGGTGACAGATGCCGCGGGCAACGTGACCACCACCACCTATGGCCCCTGCTGCGACCAGCCCGCTACCATCACCGATGCACAAGGCAATACCTCCTGCTACCGCTATGATGAACGAGGAAGAAAGGTGGCCGAATGGGGTACAGGTGTTCAGCCAGCTTGCTTCGGCTATGATGAGGCGGACAACCTCGTTTCGCTCAAGACCTTCCGCGCCGGGACAGAAACCATCACCTCTGAACCCTCCGAGCGTACTGATTTTGACCAAACCACTTGGACCTTCGATGCCACCACCGGCTTGGAGCTCTGCAAGACCTACGCCGACAACAGCTCCGTGGTGAAAACTTACGATGCTTTCAACCGCCTGGCTACCGAAACAGATGCTCGCGGCATCGTAAAAACCCACAGCTATGAACCAGCCCGCGGTCTGTTGCTGAGCACCGGCTACTCTGATGACACCGCCGCTCGCAGCTTCGCCTACAACCACCTCGGCCAACTCACGCAGGTGACAGATGATGCAGGTGTGCGCACCATCGGCTACAATGCCTTTGGCGAGCAGGAGACGGACAGCTTGCAGGCAGATGGCAAGACGCATCTTGTCACGGAACTTCGAGACAACTATGGCCGCTCCACCGGATTCACCTACAGCAAAGATGGTGCCGTGCAGCACAGCGTCACCACCGGCTATGGTGCGGATGGCCGCATCGCCACCGCGGGCTTCCTGCACGGCGGCAGCGAAAAGCAGTTTGGCTACAGCTACTTGCTCGGCAGTCACCTGTTGCAGACGCTCACCATGCCCTGCAACATGACACTCACGCAGAGCTACGAAACGCAGCGCGACCTGCTCATCAGCATGGCTTACCACCGCAGCAACACGCTCGTGACCCAGCGCAGCTACAGCTACGATACCCTTGGTCGCCCGCTCACCCGCAACACTGTCCGCAATGGTCAAACGGTGAACGACAGCTTCGGCTACAACACCCGCAGCGAGCTCACCAGCGCCACGGTGAATAGCACCAACTACGGCTACGATTACGACCATATCGGTAATCGTATAACCGCAGAAGAAGGAGAAAGCAGCACCGAGTACACCGCCAATGAGCTGAATCAGTACACCGCCGTGGGAGATTTCTCCCCCACCTTCGATGCCGCGGGCAACCAAACCTTGGTGAAGACCGCCACCGGCATCTGGAGCGTGGAGTACAACGCCGAGAACCGCCCCGTGCGCTTCACCAGCGCCGATGGAGCCACCATCATCGAGTGCAGCTATGACACCGTGGGCCGCCGCGCCACCAAAAAAGTGACCGTCAATGGAAACGTGACGCTGCACCAGCGATTCCTGTACCGCGGCTACCTCCAAATTGCTTGCTGCGACCTCACCCGCGCCGCCCACCCGGCCCTCTTGTTCATCACCTGGGACCCCACTCAGCCCATCGCCACCCGCCCCCTTGCTCTCCGCAAGGACGGCACTTGGTACGCCTACGGCTGGGACCTCACCAAGAACATCTGCGAAGTCTTCGGCCCCGCCGGCTACATCCGCACCGCCTACACCTACTCTCCCTATGGCTCAGTCACCGCCTCTGGCGATGTCACCCAGCCCATCCAGTGGAGCAGCGAATACAATGATACAGAGCTAGGCCTGGTTTACTATAACTTCCGCCACTACAGCCCGGTAGATGGTCGATGGATGGGGAGAGATAAATTAAGTAGAGAAACTATGGATATCACTCTGTATGGATTTTCTAATAACATGCCCCCGATTTTTTATGATTGGTTGGGATTATTAGGGGAATCAGCAACGCCAGACTTATCAAAGGAAGAAAAACAATATAACTTGCGGTATTCATCCGTTGGGTGGAACGGGGGCGATTGTATAACCAGAGCTTTGAACTTTTTCAATGGAACCACAAACATTGATTCGGCAAACGATTTAAGAAATAGCATCAATGAAGCATGTAAAGAGGGGTGTATAGAAAGCATCTCTATCATAGCGCATGGTGAAAAAAGCGATGACAACAAGAATCAGGTTTGGATACATTTCCAAAATGGAGATTACAAGAGAGAATCCAGAACGTCAACGGGAATATCTAATTTATTCAAGGGACTTAATTTCTGCGATAAATGTAAGATTGAATTAAGAGCTTGCTGGTTAGGTTCTTCTCCGTATTTAAAGAGTAGACTTGAAGAAAATACTGGGTGTGAAATTACGTTATACTCAAGAAAAGTGAGCGCAACCATTCCAAGTTTGCCTATACCTTAAAAATACCTACCTGCGCCTTAAGGAATGTCATGTTCCTTAAGGTGCATTTTTCATTTATGAAAGTAATAAGAAATCTTCTATTCTGTATTATTCTTTGTCACATAGCTTTTGTCTTTTATAATGAACACGAAGCATTGCAAATGAGCCGCAAGTGTTACCTCGCGTTACACGATAAAAGTAAAAACAAAGAAAAGGATTACATTGGGCGTGTATACGATTCCGAAGAAAGCTTACGATTTACCTTCTACGTTCATGATTACTATGTCATTCCAAGTGTTTTAAAAAAAAGTTATGTCAATATAAATTTTTGTGATGGACTGAATTATAGCGATTGCTCATTCGATTTATTCCCTTGGTTCTACGATGTTTTACAGATTATGGATGTTGATAAGTTGTACTCGATAGCTTTTCAACTTGTAGAGTTAGGCAATCCTCATTCTTACATATTTTATAACTCCTTTATGGTAACTGGACATGAAGATGGACCCTTTGAGCAAATGAGTAATTCCGAAATCATCGACTATGTGGACAAGAAGTTAAAAAGCCCGCGTTGAGCCATCTAGAAAGTTATCTCCATCAGCGAACGAGGCTTGACCTCTGTGGATTGGGTAGTGTATAACAATAGCACGAAACGCACCCGCTACAGCTCTGTGCCTACCTCCGACATCACAGCTGAGACGGTGGTGGTGGATGGCCGCCGTGCCACTAAGAAAGTGACCACCAACGGCAGCGTAACCTCCAACAGCGATTCCTGTACCGAGGCTACCTCCAGATAGCTTGCTGTGACCTCACTCGCAGTAATCATCCCTGCTTATGGCTTATAACGTGGGATCCATCTCAGTCTGTAGCTACTCGTCCGCTTGCCATCCAAAAGGACGGCACATGGTATACCTATGGTTGGGATCTCACCAAGAACATCTGCGAAGTCTTCGGCCCCGCCGACTACATCAGCACCGCCGACACCTACTCCCCCTACGGCTCAGTCATCGCCACCGGCGATGTCACCCAGCCCATCCAGTGGAGCAGCGAGTACAACGATGCAGAACTATCCCTCGTCTATTACAACTATCGACATTATCATCCAAACGGAGGGCTGTGGACGAGTCGAGAAAGAGGAATTGAACCACATTATTATCATCTGTATGCGTATTCAACATCTCCAATTCTCCATTATGATGTCTTGGGGGATAAACTAGAAAAACAGTATAAAACTTCTTTAAAGAAAGTTGCAAACCTCGTTTCAGGAGAAGGTAGAACAACGTTTAGATATGCTTTGAAAGTAAACGCTACGTCCGTTCCTTGTTTCGCAAAACTTTCATTTGAAGGAAATTTGGGCGCTGCGTCAGAAAAGTAACGCCGTAAAAAAGCCATCGATTATTCTTTTGAAATAATATTCTCTTGAACGGAGGAGCCTCAATATCAATCTTACTCAGAACGGAGATGAGGCGTGTTGTGTTTTTTCTTTAGAATCTTTCTAATTTTCTTCTTGACATTTCAAGATGTGGCGGTATGATGCGTACACATCTACCACATGTAGTGACGACCTACCAACAACCCTATCGAGATGAACATACGAAAGCGCAATGGCCAGACAGAGGCCTACCGACGAGAGAAAATAGAGCGGGTGATACAGCTCGCCTTTGACAGCGTGGGCATGAGCGACACCGCGGGAGAAGTATCGCGGCTCGCCATGAGCATAGAATCCCGCTTGCGGGCACACGGCAGCGACATCGTGGCCGTGGAGGCCATCCAGGACCTGGTGGAAGAGAGCCTGATGGTGGCGGGGCACTATGAAGCAGCCAAGCGCTTCATCCTGTACCGCAACGAGCGCACCCGAGCTCGCCACGCCCGAGAGCACGTGCTGGCGTTTTTCACAGAGCGCCCGGCGCTGGATGCCGTGCTCAAAGAAATACAGGCCGAGTTCCCGGAAGAGGAATACGCCCTGCACCAGCTCACCGGCAAGTTCCGCACCTTCTGCAAAGCCGGACAGGGGGATGAAAGCGCCCTGTCATCCCTCATCAAAGCCGCAGCCGAGCTGACCACCCGCGATGCACCCAACTGGGAGATGATAGCTGCGCGCTTCTGGCTGCTGCGCTTCCGCATGCAACTTGCCCGGCACGAGGCCGAAGCGGGCATCTGCAGTCTGCATGATAAAATCACCCACCTCACCAAAGAAGGGGTGTATGGCAGCTACATCACGGCCCACTACAGCAAGGCAGAAATCGACCAGTTTGAGCAGCTGCTCACCCCCGAGCGCGACAAGCTTTTCAACTACTCCGGGTTGGAGCTGCTGCATGGGCGCTATCTCATCCGCACCTGCGCCGGCAAGGTGCTGGAGACCCCGCAGGAAATGTTCCTGGGTATTGCCATGCACCTGGCCATGAACGAGCCCACCGACCGCGCCACCTGGGTGCAGCGCTTTTACGACATGCTCAGCACCCTCAAAGTCACCATGGCCACCCCCACCCTGGCCAACGCCCGTAAACCCTTCCACCAGCTTTCTTCCTGTTTCATCGATACCGTGCCGGATAGTCTGGATGGCATCTACCGCAGCATCGACAACTTTGCCCAGGTGAGCAAATATGGCGGCGGCATGGGGCTTTACTTCGGCAAAGTACGCGCCAGCGGCAGCGCCATCCGCGGGTTCCCCGGGGCGGCGGGCGGTGTCATCCGTTGGATTCGCCTGGCCAACGATACCGCCGTGGCGGTGGACCAGCTGGGAGTGCGTCAGGGTGCCGTGGCGGTCTATCTGGATGCCTGGCACCGCGACCTGCCGGAGTTCCTCTCCCTGCGCACCAACAATGGGGATGACCGCCTCAAGGCGCACGATGTGTTCCCCGCCGTCTGCTACCCGGACTTTTTCTGGCAACAGGCGCGCGACAACATCGAGGGCGATTGGTACCTCATGTGCCCGCACGAAATCAAGAGCATCAAAGGCTACGCGCTGGAAGACTCCTATGGCGATGAGTGGGAGCAGCGATACCTCAGCTGCGTGCAGGATGCCCGCATTCACAAGCGAGTCATGCCCATCAAGGACCTCATCCGCCTCATCCTCAAGAGCGCGGTGGAGACCGGCACACCCTTCGTCTTCAACCGCGATTTGGTGAACCGGGCCAACCCCAACAAACACCGCGGCATCATCTATTGCAGCAACCTCTGCACCGAAATCGCTCAGAATATGAGCGCTATCGAAAGCCTCAGCCAGACGACCACCACCGTGGACGGCGAAACCGTGGTGGTCACCACCACACGCCCCGGCAACTTTGTGGTCTGCAATCTGGCCAGTCTTTCTCTGGGGCGTATCGATGTGCTCAACCCGCAAGAAGTGGCAGACATCACCCGCAGCGCTGTGCGTGCGCTCGACAACGTGATTGATTTGAACTTCTACCCCCTGCCCTATGCAGAAATCACCAACCGCAGTTACCGCCCCATTGGCCTGGGTGTGAGCGGCTATCACCACATGCTTACCAAGCTCGGCATCCAATGGGAAAGCCCACGCCACCTGGAGTTTGCCGACCAGCTTTTCGAGCAAATCAACTACGCCGCCATCAGCGCCAGTTGCGATACCGCCCGGGATAAAGCCCCGTATGCACAGTTCGAGGGCAGCGAGTGGCAAAGCGGTGCGTATTTCGACCAGCGCGGCTACACCTCGCCCCAGTGGCAGGAGCTCCGCCGCCGCGTGGCCACCCATGGGCTGCGCAATGCCTACCTCATGGCTATTGCCCCCACCAGCAGCACCAGCATCATTGCCGGCACCACCGCCGGCACCGACCCCGTCATGAAACTCTTCTTCCTGGAAGAGAAAAAGAGCGGTCTCATGCCCCGCGTTGCGCCCGAGCTGAGTACCGCCACGCTCTGGTTCTACAAGAGCGCCCACCACATCGACCAAAGCTGGTCCGTGCGCGCCGCCGGCGTGCGCCAGCGCCACATCGACCAAGCCCAAAGCCTCAACCTCTATATCACTCACGAATATACCCTCCGTCAAATCCTCAACCTCTACATCCTCGCATGGGAGTGCGGGGTGAAAACCATCTATTATATCCGATCCAAGAGCCTCGAAGTAGAAGAATGTGAATTATGTGCCAGCTGACCCGCAGACCGCTTTTCAACCCGCAGGGCGATTCCGATGTACTCGCCCGCCGTATCATCAACGGCAATACCACCAACCTCAACGATTTCAACAACATGAAATACGCCTGGGTGAGCGGGTGGTACCGCCAGGCGATGAATAATTTCTGGATTCCCGAGGAAATCAACCTCTCTGCCGATGTGCGAGATTACACCCGACTCTCCCCCGAGGAGCGCCGCGCGTATGATAAAATCCTCTCGTTCCTCGTTTTCCTGGATAGCATCCAGACGGCCAATCTCCCCTCTGTGGGCGAATACATCACCGCCAACGAGGTGAACCTCTGCCTCTGCATCCAAGCCTTCCAGGAGGCCGTACACAGCCAGAGCTACAGCTACATGCTCGACACCATCTGCGAGCCGCAGCAGCGCACAGAGGTGCTCTACCAGTGGCGCAATGATGAGCATCTGCTGCGCCGAAACACCTTCATCGGCAATCTCTACAACGAATTCCAGCAAAACCGCACCCCACAGAACTTTGCCCGCACGCTCGTGGCCAATTTCATCCTGGAGGGTATCTATTTTTACAGCGGCTTCATGTTCTTCTACAACCTGGGCCGCAACAACAAAATGCCCGGCTCCGCCCAGGAAATCCGCTATATCAACCGCGATGAAAGTACCCACCTCTGGCTCTTCCGCAACATCATCCGCGAGCTCCAGCGCGAGCAACCGGAGCTCTTCTCCCCCGAGCTGGTGAAGGAATACCGCGCCATGATACGCGAGGGGGCTGAGCAGGAAATCGCCTGGGGGTGCTACGTCATCGGCGATGATATCCCCGGCCTCTCCACCTCCATGATTACGGATTACATCCGCTACCTCGCCAACCGCCGTTGCATGGACCTCGGCTTCGCGCCCATCTACGATGGCTACGACACCGAGCCCGCCTCATGCACCTGGGTCTCCCAATTCAGCAACGCCAACCTCATCAAAACTGACTTCTTCGAGGCCCGCTCCACCGCCTACGCGAAAAGCACTTCTCTCGTGGATGATCTTTAATTTCTATCTATTTTATAGAAATTACTGTTGACACAGCTGTAGATTGATGATATTTCAGAATCAATCCAAACAAAAAAAGAAAGGACCGGCAAACATGAGCAAGTACACCTCAACGACCGTACATGAAGGCAGCATGCGCTGCCGCAATGAATTCCCGCAAGGCCATACCATCTTTACCACAGATGTGGCAGCCGCGCTGGGAGGCAAAGGCGAGTATCCCTCCCCTGCACAGCTGTTGGCAGCGGCTGTGGCCTCCTGCATGAGCAGCATGATGGCCTTTCTAGGCGCCCGCCGTGGTATCGACACCACCGGTATCAGAATCGATGCCGGATATGAGGAAGGCAAAAACGGCATCACTGCACTCGTCTTCCACATCTGCGTGCCCCACGCCACAACCCCAGAAACGCGCAGCGTACTGGAAGCTGCGGTGAAAGGTTGCCCCGTAGGAGCTGCCATTGCCCCCACGGTTGAAAAGAAGATTTCCTGGACCTGGGCTGAATAATTCCTGAAAGAAAGACAACAGAGAGCACCATAGGCAGTAACGCCAACCGGGAGAGACTGATAACAGTCTCTCCCGGTTTTATTGTGGGTGCAGCAGGCCCCCGCTCACGTGGCATTCTTTGCTTTCCGCTCAGCCTTTTTTATATCATCCATCACAATCTGGTAATTATTCAGAATCGCGCCCACCACCAGGTTCAGCAGCAGGAACGCCGAAATGACAAACCAAAGAACGTGATAAACCGTGATAACAGCCGGGCTCACCTTGATGACATTGTACTCGCTGGCAGTAATGAGATTATAGCGCACATCCGACCAGTCATCCCCCGTCATCACACGGAAGAGCGTGAACATAGACTCATCCAACGAGCCGTAGGGATCAGCAGCATTACCGGGAGCATGCGGTGCCTCTTCAATATACGATTCGTACCGGGCATACTCTGCCGGGGGCACAGTCTCCTTCTCCGGCAAGCGGAAAAGAGACACACCGATGATGGCAAACAGATACAAAAAGATGAAATAGAACATCAGGTTGTAAAAGAGCGCGCTGAGCGATTTGACCAACACCGCAATAATCAACTTGATTTCCTTGCATGTACGCAGCAAGCGCAATACTCGGAACACGCGCAACACACGGAAGGCCATGGCCATAGAAGCATTGGCAAACACGGCTTCCGGCACATAACCAATCAGCACCAGTGACAAATCAAAGATATTCCACCCGCCGGTAAAAAAGCTCTTGTTACTCTCCGCGGCCACATAGCGCATGAGGATTTCCAACGTAAAAATCCCCAGGATGAGTGTCTGTACACGAGTAATCGCCTCATGGGTGGCATACGTTTCCACACCAATCAAGAGCGAATTCACTAAAATGACGATGACGATGGCCACCTCAAACACACGGTTCGTTGTAACCGTACGGCATAAGGACTGTACGCGATTCATGGGTGCTGACGGGGGGCTAGGGCTGAGTCTTACTTCTTACGCTTCTCGTATATCGCAGCGGGATCAGCATATTTCTTCTCCACAAACCGGCGAAGAGCAGTGCGCTCATTCTCTCCCTCTGTGTAGGAGATGGATTCCAGAAGCAAATCGCGAGCTTTTTCCACATCCTGCACCGATTTGGGGCTGAGGGTAAGCTTCAGCGCGACCTCTCGCATCGCGTTGCCCATCCTTTCACGCAGCTCGGCCACATTTTCCGGCTCTGCTCCGGCCATGGCCTTTTGCACAATCTGCAGGCGTTCTTCCGGTGCGGTCGCCAGCTTGCAGTCCATTTCTACCTGGCGCATCTGTTTGCGGTTGCGGCAGGTGGAATGCATACCGGCCTTATCCTCCGGGTCAGATTCCACAATCAACTGAAGCAAATGAAAGCGGCTCTCCTTATCTTGAGCCGGGGTAGCCTCATACAGAGCCCGCAACGCCCGCGTCCGGGCCTCTCCCGTCTGCTTTTTTGCGGCCTCCAGCTTCTTTGCCGCCGCAAAACTCTTCTCCAACATAGCAATGGCGGCCTGGGGCGAGCGCTGGGCGCCACCATATCCCCCCAGAATAATCAACTCCGGGCTCATCACCTTCAGCGAGGGAAAACTCTTGATATCGTACCCCTCGCACAGCATCTCATTGCAGCGCTTCCGGGCGGCTCCCCCCACACGCTGAACATCCAGCGGCACATCCACCACCGCCGGCACAAAGTGCTTGTTTGCCCACTTGGCAAACTCCGGCTTATCCAGCACATTTTTCTGCTGCAACTTGCAAGCACCGCACCAGTCCGACCCGGTAAACTCCACCAACACCAGCTTCTGCTCAGCCGCAGCCTTCTTGCCCGCAGCCTCCAAATCTGTCATCCACTCCACAGGCGCAGTCCAGGCCACGCTCACCAGCGCAACCCCGCACATCAACATTTGCTTCAGCATCATGCGCCTATTCTATATGATATCTCCGCAAAATGCAAGCTCTGCCCGCATTCAGCTGCTGCGGCGGCGCCGCAAAGCCACCCCGACCAGCGCCAGCAGGCTCAGCGTAGTGGTGGTGGGTTCCGGCAGCAAATCCGGGCGGATATCCCAGCCAAGCATCTGCATCGCTCTCAAATCGGTTTGGCTGAAATATGCACTCCCACCTCCCCCGCCAGGCTCAGGCGGCGGTCCGGGTCATATTGAATCTCGGTCCAGGTATAATCTTCCGGATTATCCGGTATCGGCTCCCAACCGGCAGCATGCAATTCCTCGAGCGTCTGATACCTGGCCTCAATCTTCCCATTTTCCACCGTCACAATGTACTGCCCATCCAACGTAAGCAAGCTATCCCAGGTGGATACATAGCCGGAAAGCTCAGTACCACCGGCGGTCTGCTCATACAGCCAGGAATCCATTCCCAAGCCATGACCAAGCTCGTGGGTAGCAACGTTTTGCAGCTCCTCAACCGAACGGTTGGAGCGACCGGAAGATATCAAATTGCCCTGAGCATCATACTCAAATACCAGGTTGACCGTATTGAGCACAATGGCAATATCGATATTATTCGTCCCGCTGGGCAGCAAATTGTATTCCCAATAGTAGTCGGACATCCCGGCAGGCGGTGCATAATAACTCGTGACGTTGTTGTCCCGCCAGGCCCATTCTGCCACAGAATAGATGTTCGCCTTGGATCCATATTCCGGCGCAAAATTCGTCGTCACTTTCTGATAGGTGGCATAGCCGGCCATATCGCTATCCATCAACGCGCCTGTACCATCATCCAGGAAAAAGCCAATGCGCAGCTTGCGGGCATGTTTCTGCGTATCCTACGGCGTGGTAATGGCGTTGGTCCACGTACTCACCGCGTTCACCATCGCCTGCTTCAGAGCATCATTCCAATAGTAGGTTGCGCTATCCTGCACCTGCCCCGTGGTCTGATTGGCGGTAATATAATCGTAGGTGCCAAATTGCCCCACTTCGCCATTGGCAAAGTAGTACAAATCAAACACCTCGTTGCTCCGGGTATCCACTTCCAGGGCAGATACGAATGTGCCCACGCTCAGGCCCAAGGTGGCCACCTTGCGAACTATTGTGGAAATACACCCGTTCATATGTCCCCCCAATAGCGTTTTCCCAACAGCAAGTCAAGCAAATATCCACAAATATTGTATGATTTACATCTGACTCTGCTAAAACGATGTAATAAAGACCGGGGGATGCAGGCATCCCCCGGTCTCATCAAAGTTCCAATTCTGTCGCAGACCAATTAGTTACCGCGCACAGTGGTGGTATAGGTGGTGTACAGGCCCAGAATGCTGTCAATCTTCACATCAACAGAGGACACAGAGCTGATACCACCGTTGCGCTTGGCTGCCTCTACAGAAGCATCACCCATGGCAACGAGGCCAAGGTACGTGGTGGAAGTAGCAGTACCTACCTTGGAGCCCGTGCCGGTGGTAGCAGTCAGAGGAGCCGTAATTTCGGTATATGCAAGGCCGATTTGGGGAGCACCACAGCTGCAAAGAGCAAGAGCGGAAACGGCGAGAGCAACAGATGCGATTGTCTTTTTCATAACAGTACGATTGATATTGGTATTTGGTTGATATTTTGCCGGCGTCAATGACATCTGCACTCGCCGGGACGCAATCGAACATCTACCATATTTCTTGCTTCAATACAAGAAAAAAATGCCGCAGATTCATTAAGTGCACATGTGTCCCAAAGATTTTTTCTGAGAGACGCAAGTACCGATAAATCCTAGGCTTTCCGAATAGAAGCTTTTTCGAAGCCCCCCTGTACTCATGCTTGAGCAAAATTCGGAGGAGAATGCGCCTTATCTACCAGCTG